>NZ_JBHVHV010000013.1:0-166267 GCF_042800035.1 Sutcliffiella sp. NPDC057660 | reverse complement strand
ACGTCACGAACTATTTTACTAAAGTAGTAGGTTGATTGAGCAAAAGTGTAAAATCCTATCGAGCAAAAAGTGTCAACTTTATTCTAGCGTTTACATACACTTCTTATGTGGACTTCTCGCTGGCAGAGGTGGAACAATTTGATGTCAGAAGTGGAACAAAAACATTGCAACGATGGAACAATCGTATGGCTGTAGTTAGATGGCAATCAACCGTCATTTTATTGCTTCATCGACAAAATTCGGGGAGTCACTGTGACCAGAACTTGGGGCCTGCTGTTTTATCTTTGGAAGCAACGAGAACCGTCCCCGATGCTTCCGATGCTTCATCTCTTCGAGACAATTTATATGTAATGCTTATTGATCTTGAGTGGGGAAAAAAATTAAAAGAAGAAATGCTGTGCAAATATAGGAAAGTTTGAAAATGGAGGATTATGTTAAGATTTGCTGGTCCCCTTTGTGGTGAGAAAAGATAAAAAGTACGACAAAAAAGCCCGCCGAGCCATTATTTGGCCCAACGGGTAATTTACTAAATCACACTACACACTATTCCATATAATTTTTCTCAAACCGCCAAGCATCTCGGCACATTGAGATAAGATCACGTTTAGCAGTCCATCCTAGTTCCCGCTTTGCTTTTGAAGCATCGGCATAGCATGAAGCGATATCCCCAGGTCTCCGATCCACAATTTCGTAAGGGACTTCGATATCATTAGCTTCTTCAAAAGCTTTCACTAACTCTAGTACACTAGTACCTTTTCCTGTTCCCAAGTTATAAACATGAACACCTTCAGTAAGATTTTCCAATGCAGCAACATGACCTTCAGCAAGATCTACTACATGAATATAATCGCGAACCCCGGTACCATCCACCGTAGAATAGTCATTTCCGAAAACTCTTAATATCTCAATTTTACCTTTTGCGACTTGAGTTACATAAGGCATCAGGTTATTAGGTATTCCGTTAGGTGCCTCACCTATTTGTCCGCTCTCATGAGCACCTACTGGATTAAAGTAACGAAGGACAGATACCGAGAACGCAGGGTTTGCTTTTGCTATATCGGTTAGAATCCGCTCACTCATGGCTTTCGTTTCACCGTAAGGATTAGTCGCTGGTAGGAGACCCATTGTCTCTACAAAAGGTACTTTATTATCTCCATACACTGTTGCTGACGAACTAAAAACAAACCGATTGACACCATATTTCTGACAAGCTTTTGTTAGAACCATTGTACTTACAATGTTGTTGTAATAATATTCTAGCGGTTTCTCTGTAGATTCACCTACTGCCTTAAGGCCCGCAAAATGAATCACTCCATCAATCTTATATTTTCTGAAAATAGTTTCAACAGCTTCTGCATCTGTTACATCAATCTCGTAAAAATTAACTTCTTTATCAGCTATATCAATGATTTTCATAACAGTCTCACTTTTACTGTTAGAAAGATTATCAGCAATAATGACTGAATGTCCTGCTTCAAGTAAAGCAATACAAGTGTGAGAGCCTATATATCCAGCACCACCGGTTACTAGTATGTTCAAGGGGTATATCACCTCGATTCCTCGGGATTGAATAAATAATTCAACATAGTATTGCTAATTAAGTTTCATTCTAGTTTTTTTTATTTGTAATAAAATTTTTTCACTTTACTAGATATTTTTCTTAATAGACCATGAAAGATATTTGGGTAAATTATTTTATAATAATTAGCGTCGTACTGTCTATTAGGTAAAACAAAGTCTGGATGCTTAAGTGGTAGTTCTAGTTCTTTTACATCCATAAAGAAAAAATTCGCAATTTTTTTAGGCAGTAATTTAATGTTATTTCCTGAGTGAGTTGATCCAGTACCAATTCCTACATTTGTAATTTGGTTATATTTAGGAACTATTGACAACCACGAATTAACATGTCTTGTAAAACCCCATTGATAATCCCAATATGATGTAACATTATTTCCTTCTAATTCTTTCCTTGCGTTTTCCCAAGTCCTTATTCTTCTATTAGCTGCATATTTAGGAGTTATATCTAGTAACACATTATTTCTAACATATGTTTCATCGATCTTCTTTAAATCATATTCATATTTTTGCCAACGATCTTTCCAGGTTGCCCATCCCCATATTGCACCTGTTTTAACGAATCCATACGAATAACCACCAAAATCATATTCTTTGAAATAATTCAATCCACTTATTATTCCTATTCTAGAATCATCTTTATATTTTTCTAGCATTTCTTTACAAAATGGAAAAAAGGAATCTGCAGGAATACAATCATCTTCAAGAATTATTGCTCTATCTACATATTCAAACACCCAAGAAATACCTGTTTTTGGTCTTTTACCACAACCCAAGTTTACATCTGAATAATTTCTATAAATCTCGCATTCCCAATCAATATCATTAACTATCTCTCTACACTGTTTGATTTTAGCATAATCAAATTCATTTCCTTTTCTTTCACCATCTTGAATTAAAAATAACTTAGACGGTCGGGCTTTCTTTACTTTCTTAAAAACCTCTTTCAATGTTTCAGGCCTGGTAAAAAAAATTAATGCCACAGGAACATCCAATTCAGCTTTATTCACTTACCTCACCTCAATGCTTCTAAAATCATCTAAGAAATTGACTTTTCCATTTCTCAATATTTTCAATTGGTATATTAATCTCAGTTGAAAAATTACTATTTATTAAATCAGGTAATAGTTCAATTTCGTTACGAGAAACACATTTAAGATTAAAGTCTTTCTGCTTTTCTATTGCTCTATTATCAATAGCAATAATTATAGTCCTTCTTTTCTTTTGAAGTGCTCTAATCCCAGCATGTAACCTTGTACCCACATAATCCACATTTTTTTCTAATATAGCATCATAAGATCTTAAATTTGGGGGAACCAATTTAATCTTAGTATTATTAAAATTTAATTCCTTGAAATACTCATAATCTTTAGTTCCTTGAATCCATAAATAAACATTTTGGTAATTGTCACAAAGGACTTCAAGCATTTTTTTATCTCTCGTAACATCTTTATTATAATCAGTAATGGTACAAACAACATCCTCAGATTTAGCAACCTTTATATCTAGGCAATGTTCTTTTGTGAGGCTCCACATAGTGGGACAACCAGTGTTTATAACATTATCAAACCCCATTTTTTTCATCTGCGATTCAGTATAAGAATCTCTTACAGAGTGATATAAATCAGAAGATAAAACCTTTTTGTATAATTTTTTTGTATAATAATTCGGTTCATCTCCATACTGCCACCAACCAGTACCAACTAACACACTGGGGCCAACACTGTTAGCATTAAAAATATTGATATCCCACTGCCTAAAGAGCCTATTCATTTTCCCCCTTAATAAATTACTTCCACAAACAAATTTATAGTCAAAATCTTTTGTATGTCTTAAGTATCGTGATACTGGTAAATGTGTAGATACTTCAACAATAAAAGATGTATTCAATAAATCCTCTAACTGTCTATATGCACCATCAAATATTATATGGTCTCCCATATTTAGACTGCTTATTGCGGGGTTGTAAAGCACAATTTTTTTCTGGTCTGTCATAATTGGATTTCCTCTCACATAAATAATTATTTTATTTCATTCTAAACACAAAAGCCTCAATCTTCTTTTCTTAATCCTGTAAACGTAAATGCTTTTAGCATCATCATTGAACTATATCTTACTTTTTTTATGAATAAAGGAATAATAAAATTAGCTATAATTTGAGCAGCTAGCGTTGCGATAGCAGCACCATATCCACCTAAAATAGGTATCAAAATGAAGTTAAGACCTACATTAGCTATTGCTCCACCAGAAAGAAGTATAGTACTATATTTCTGAGTTCCTTCACTAACCATCCATGTTGAAGCAGCAGTACCAAGCATAGCAAAAGTTCCTGCCCATATACTTATTGACAAAATACTTGCAGCCTTAAAATAGTCAGGTCCATAAAGTATTCCTATAATTATTTTTGAAAACAAAAGAATAAAGATTCCGAATGCAATTCCTATCCAAGCCACAATTGTATATAAAAGCTGAACTGATTTTAGGTAACTCTTTTCATCTATTTTTTTCTTACCCATAATGACTGGCTTAAATGAAGTTATTATAGCCATTGGTACAAAATACCACATGCTCGCAATTTGAGTTGCGGCTGAATATATACCTAATTCTTCCTTGTTAGGTAACATAGAACCAAGCATCACCTTGTCAATTTGCATAAAAAGCGTCCCCATAAGCCCTGCAAGAATTAAATACCAGCTTTGTGACAATATATTTTTCGCATATTGGAATTTAAACTTCCACTTTGATTGTAAGGTCCTATTTTTAAAATATGCAATAACTAGTGCGATTCCTATAATCAATGCATCAGACATATAGATCATAGCTAAATGGACTAAACTACCTTCCAAAAGTACAAAAACAATTTTTAGCAGAGCAGAAAAAACATATACTCCCATACGAATCAACGAAGATATTTTCGATTTCTGGTACGCTTGTATCCAGTACTCTATGACTTCTAACGATTTAAAGATCATGGTGAATGACATAATTAATACAAGTAAATGGACAAGCTCTTCATCTGGTGCGACGAATCGAATAGTAATACTGGCTAGAAATGTTAATACTCCCCCACCTACTACGCGTAAAACTAAACTTGTGAATAGTATCGTACCCTCTTCTTCATCTTGTTGTACAATTGATTTAACAGATAGCGTTTCTAAACCTAATGTTGATAAGGCTGTAAATAAGGTTACAAAAGCTAAAGCATAATTATATACACCATAATTTTCTGGACCTAAATATCTAGCAACTAGTGCCATGACAAATACGCCAATAACCATAGTAAAAACTTTGTCCCCAACTAGCCAACTCGCATTATTGATAATCTTGGTGGCAACCTCATTACCTTTTAATCTTTCCAGAGATACTGCGATTTTATCTTTTATTTTCAATTCCTATTCCTTCTTTTGCAATATTTCTTCATATATTTCTATTAAACGGTTTGTATTTGTTAAAGGATCGTGCGTTCTCAAAGCATGTGCTCTGGCATTGTTAGAGAACCGTAAGGCTAGCTCATCATTATTAAATATTTCACATACATAATGCGCCAACATATAAGGTGCATCTGCTGGATAAACAAAACCTTCTTCTTTGTGCTTTAACATATCAGCCACACCACCAACATTAGAAGCTACGGATGGGACTCCTAATATCATAGCTTCTCCCAAAGAGTTAGGACTATTTTCAATAGATGATGGACAAACAAAAATATTTGATTTTAAATATCTGTTACACATCTCCTTTTCATCTAAAGGGCCAGTAAAAACTATGTTTTTTTCTAATTCAGAATCAAGAATCATCTTTTTAATATATTTTCCGTAATAGGTCATAAGCAATCTATCTTTTATTGTTGCTGACTTAGTAATATCCTTTCCACTTATATACAACTTTGTATTAGGAAATCTCTTTAAAATGAGAGGCATTGCTTCTATTACATAGTGAAGACCTTTTATTGGGTATTGGCCTTGGCTTAAAAAGATCGAGTGCTTTTCACAATTCTCCATTTTCCACTGATGTTTATAAAATTCTTGTCTCAATGTTTCATTACAGAAATGATATTCTGCCTGTGGGTTAATTTGTGATGTACATGCTTTATCCCAAGTTGTTCGACCAATTATATGTTTTATGTTTTTTATTGCCTCAATTTCATTCTTTCCACTTTTTATAAATAATTTCTTTAGTCCCCGCACATTGTCCTTTCTCAATATGTTTCTTAATGTGAAACCAAAAATAGTTTTAAAAGGCAAATTTGCCTCAAAGTGCTTCGGAATTACAGATACTAGCCCTTGAATTGAAACAACAGCTTCTATTTTCTCCCGCTTGCATATGTTGACCATTGAAAGAGAGTGAGCTATTTCTGTACCATAAATATGAACAATATCTGGATTAACTTCATTAAGAATATTTCTAAATACTATATTTTCCTCAATTATTTGCTTATCTTTGTCTCTAACGGGGGTAAAGGCATAATAGGTTATCTTATCACCCTTAACCTTTCGGTAGGATTGAATGTTTTTTTTAGGAAACGCAATTGTCAATTCTATTCCCTTTTTGTTTGCTAAATCTTCTGATGTATTTATAAGCCACCCACCATATGGAGATGCTTCTTCATTCATTAAATTACTTACTTCAGGTAAAGATATATTTATTAGCCATAATACTTTTATCATTGTAATCCCTCTTTTTTAAAATTTACATTCCTAATATTGTCTTATATATATAATGTTCATTCCCGTTAAAGAAATTAACATATCTTCCTAGATAAATAGTTAAGATAATAATAGACAACAATACCTTATGTGACCTTCGCTTAAGTCGGCAGATTATAAATGGTATCGTTACTACTAAAAATATTTCAAAATACATACCTATTCTAAAAATCATGGAAACTTTTATAGATAATATAGAAATTATTGTAGAGATTAATGATAACTTTCCGTATATCATTTCTTTTCCTTGCAACTTATTTATATTTAATATCAAAAATAGAAATAAAGTGCCTGATATCAATGTAGACCTAAGACTATTTGTATAACCTTGATTAAAATAATAAGTATAATTATGTGGGAAATATTCCAATATCCTATCTAAAATCGCCTCAAATAATGGAGTTCCAATCAAAACAACTAATATACCATAAATAATACTTATCGATTTTATATTTATTTTTTTCTCATTTAAAAGAAAGTAAACGGGTAATAATACAATCGCACTTTGATGGAATCCTGAAGCAATTAATACTAAGATTGTATAAAGAGGAAAGTTTCTCTTTATGGCAAATTTTATAGCAAAAATAATAAAGCATATTGCTATTGTTTGTCTTAAACTAGATAAATGAACTAAAAAGAGATACGGATTAACCAATAAAAGTAGTAAACTAAACCAATAATCTTTAGCACTAAAATTTTTTTTGATTAAATTATATATTGATATAATATAGAAGAGGCTAATAATGGCAATGAGCCAAAAAAAGTTGGGAATCAGCAGATTTAAGTAATTGAATAAAATCTCCTTTCCCCCAAAATCTACAAGCCCATCATTAATTAAAGCATGTAAATTCATATAAGAGAAATAATCATTTCCAAAGTCATATCTTATTGCTAAAAAAAGAAATAATGTGCTGAACGAGAGTGTATAGAATGGAAGTTTTTTATTTAAATCTGGAAAGGAAAAAAATAAAACAATAAGAAATATAATATGAGTCAATTTAGATCCCCTTCCATAATATAAAGTTCTTCAATTTACTTACCCCAAACAACTCTATTTATATAATCAGTATACGATAAGATTATTCTAAGAACCTTGTCAGATACATTAGGCATACTATAATCCCCAACAATTCTTAAAGTGCTTTTTTCCTGAGCCTCTAAAACTTCTAAACCTTGTAAGATTCTTTCCCTACCTAATCCAACCATCATTACAGCAGCTTCTTCCATCGCCTCTGGTCTTTCATGGGCTTGCCTAATATTAAGAGCTCTAAATCCAAGAATAGAAGATTCCTCACTTATAGTCCCGCTATCGCTAAGAACTGCTTTCGCCTTTATTTGAAGCTTTACATAATCATTAAATCCTAAAGGTTTCATAGTCTTCACTAAAGGATTAAATTCTACCCCTTTAACATCTATCATTTTTCTAGTTCTAGGATGTGTACTCACAATCACAGGCATATTATACTTTTCAGCAATCGCATTTAAACTATCAACCAAATCTAGAAAATTGTTTTCTGAATTGATATTTTCCTCTCTATGAGCTGATACTACAAAGTAGCTTCCTTCCTCTAAGTCCAATCTCTCTAATACATCCGAACACTCTATATCTTGTTTTCTAGAGTTAAGAACTTCAAACATAGGGCTACCTGTTTTAATAATTCTATCTGAAGGAAAGCCTTCTCTAAGAAGATATTCTCTTGCAATATCACTATAGGTCAAATTGATATCTGCTGTATGATCTACAATTTTTCTATTAGTTTCTTCCGGTACTCTTTGATCAAAGCATCTATTTCCTGCTTCCATATGGAATATTGGAATATGACGCCTTTTTGCAGCAATAGCACATAAACAGCTATTTGTATCTCCCAACACTAAAAATGCATCTGGTTTTACTTTCTCCATAATTGGGTCTATTTTAACCAGTATATTCCCGATTGTTTCTACCGCTGTCCCGGTAGCTGCATTAAGAAAATAGTCTGGTTTTTTTAAATTAAAATCTTTAAAGAATACTTCGTTTAATTCATAATCATAATTTTGTCCTGTATGGACAAGTGTATGTTCAATAGCATTTGATTCTTCTAATTTATTAATAACAGCCGACAATCTTATAATCTCTGGTCTAGTTCCAACGACTGTCATAACTTTTAATTTCTTCATTAATTATACCTCCACGAAATATGTGTCCGGCTTTTCTGGATCAAAGCACTCATTTGCCCACATTACTGTCACGAGATCACTTTCCCCTACATTTACTATTGAATGCGTATATCCAGTAGGAATATCTACCACCTGTAGCTTTTCACCACTTACTCTATACTCAATAATCTCTTCAGAATCAATCTTCCTAAAACGAATTAAACCTTCCCCACTAACGACTAAGAACTTCTCGTTTTTAGTATGATGCCAATGATTTCCTTTTGTAATCCCAGGTTTAGATACATTTACAGAAACTTGTCCTCTTTCAGGTGTTCTCATAAACTCCGTAAAGGACCCTCTTTGATCGCAATTCATTCTAAGATCATAAGAAAACTTATCAACTGGTAAAAAGCTTAAGTAGGTACTATATAGCTTTTTAGTTAGAGCATCCTCCATATTAGGGATACTTAAATTTGTTCTACTTTCTTTAAAGCTTTTTATAAGGTTCGCTAAATCTCCAAGTTTAATATAATGAGTTACAGGTACAACACAGAAATCATCTTGCATAGTGGCATTTCCCTCAAGAGCTCTTAAAAACTCCTCTAATAAGTCATCTATATAACAAAGATTAAGCTCTGCATCCGGATTATTTATCTGAATATCTAAGCCATTAGCTATGTTATGGCAGAATGTAGCTACCACAGTATTATAGTTAGGTTTGCTCCACTTACCAAATAAGTTCGGTAATCTATATACATAAACCTTCGCATCAGTTTCATAGTAGTAGTTAAATAGTAAATCCTCTCCAGCCTTCTTACTTCTTCCATAAGGATTGTCCTTTTCTGCCTGTATAGATGAAGTAAGAAGAACAGGGGCCTTATTGTTATGTTTTTTTAATAGCTCTAGTAATTGAGAAGTTAAACCAAAATTCCCCTCCATAAATTCTTTTTCATCTTTTGGCCTATTAACTCCAGCTAGATGAAAGACGAAGTCACATTCCTTTGTATATTTTTCAAGTAATATAGGATCACTTTCCCTAGTAAACTCAAAAATATTACTATATCCTCTATTCATAAGTTCTGCGATAAGGTTTTTTCCTATAAACCCTTTTGCTCCTGTAACAAGAATATTCATCACTCAAAACCACCCTTTAATTCATAACGTGAACTTTTTTATTCCATTCTTTTAATTCGTTTTGTACATAATCTAATTCAAGTAGTTTTTCTTTAATTTGTTCAATGCTAAGAATTTGTGTATTATCCGAGTTATATTCTTCTACGGTAGTAAGTTTTTGATCTCCCTCTGCAAAGTACTTATCATAGTTAAGATCTCTTTGATCTACAGGTACTCGATAGAAACCAGGTAAATCTTCTGCTTTTACGTATTCCTCTTTAGTAAGAAGTGTTTCGTAACGTTTTTCTCCATGACGAGTTCCAATGATTTTTGTTTCATTATCCGCATTAAACAATTCCTTTATTGCCTGAGCAAGATCACCAATTGTACTAGCTGGTGATTTTTGAACTATAATATCCCCTGCTTCTGCATTCTGGAAAGCAAAGACAACTAACTCAACCGCCTCTTCTAAGCTCATAAGAAATCTTGTCATATTAGGATCTGTTACTGTTAAAGGTTGACCATTTTTAATTTGTTCAATAAATAGTGGTATAACCGATCCACGTGATGCCATCACATTACCATATCTAGTTCCACAAATTAGTGTCCTACCAGGATCAACAGTTTTCGATTTAGCAACAAATACCTTTTCCATCATTGCTTTTGAAATCCCCATTGCATTAATTGGGTAAGCCGCTTTATCTGTTGAAAGGCAAATTACCTTTTTAACTCCATACTCAATAGCTGCTGTTAGAACATTGTCTGTACCTATAATATTAGTCTTTACTGCTTCAAGAGGGAAGAACTCGCATGATGGAACCTGCTTTAATGCTGCAGCATGGAAAATATAGTCGACACCATGCATAGCATTTTTAACGCTAGCTAAATCTCTTACATCCCCAATATAAAATTTTAATTTATCGTTTCTATATAGTTTTCTCATGTCATCCTGTTTTTTTTCATCACGCGAGAAAATTCTAATTTCCTTTATCTCGGTATCTAGAAATCTTTCCATAACAGCATTTCCAAAAGAACCAGTACCACCTGTTATAAGTAAAGTTTTATTATTAAACATTACATAAACTCCTTTAGTTGATTTATTTTCAAATATATATAATAGAAGTTACTGAGAATTTATAGACCTTAAAAACTCTTTCATCTTAGTAGATTGACTGTTTTTATTTTTATTTTTTAATACAAAATCCCTTGCTTTTAACCCAAAGAGTTCCCTTTCTTTATCAGATATAGCAAGTATTTGTTTAATGTGATCTGATATTATAGAAGGGGCATTACTATCCATTGTATATAAATAATCATAGTACTCTTCTGGAATCCCAGATAATTTTGTTGTTAGAAACGGGGTTCCAGATACCATATATTCAAATGTTTTTGAGGGAAAAGAATACTTTGTATAGTCATCGATAGAGTTTCGTGCATTAATCAATAACGTTGCTTGCTTCTGATATTCAAATAATTCTGTTCTTGATACAAATCCAAAAAATTTAATTCTTCTATCTTTTCTAGCTTCTCTTTGAATATATTCATTTAACTCACCGTCTCCAAATATCCAAAGTTCTAGTTCCTTATCTTCTATTAGTTTAAAGCCCTCTATTATATTTTCAATTCCTATATTTTTATGAAGTGTGCCAGCATGCATAATGGATTTTTTTTTGTTTACTTTATCAAAATTTATCCCATTCGGTGAATAGACACCTTCAATTACCAATGTCTTCTTATTCTTTATTGGAAGTTGCTCTCTCATTGCATCTGAAAACAAAATGAAAGCATCAATATTATTTAGCAATTTATTAATAACCCAATAATCAACTTTCTTAAAAAAACTTTTTATGGGTTTGTCCTTCAATGACATATCCATATATCCGGGCAGATCGGGACAAATCAAAATAGTTTTGAGATTATTGTTCAACTTTTTAGCAAACCAAAGTGCTATCAAATAGGGTGTGTGGATTAAATAAGCAACGGCGACACTATACTCCCTTTTCTCTTTCCTTTTTAATATATTGAAACACATGAGTACAGTTTTTATAATCATAGATATTAGTGGAATCTTAAAGGACCCTACTGCATAATCATTACTCGACTTATTATGTGACCATTTAAAACCTTTATTAAACTTCTTAGTAGTTGGAAAGTCACTCAGGATTGCTATATTTAACTCTTGCTCCTCCAACCCTTCAATAATATTTTGCTGAAAGAGAGAACCAGATACTGCACCAGGGCCGTTTACTGGTAGTCTATATTTACCATTATTTATCCAAGCTATGCTGCTTATCCATAATAATTTCATATCAAATTCTCTCCCCTAAAATTGTGAAACAAATTTTACACCCATCTTTAATAACAATTTCTTGATTTTTTTCCTTAAACTGTTTGGTATATTTTCTCTTAAATAAAACTTAACATTGTGGGTAATGACCTCTTTTATGGAAAGTTTTCCTCTATATTGGTAATCTATATTAATTCCTCTTTTTTTAAAATACCTTATTGTTTTAGGAAACCATTTACCTTTTAATATTCCGTTATGAATATCTATAATATTAGCAGTGCTTACAAAACAATCATTGAATGGTTCTTTATTGCTATCTACTGCTTCTTTTAAAAAATTTATTTCAAATTCCCATGCTGAACCATCAACTTCTTTTAACTTCGCTAAAAGAAAGTCTTTCTTCCATACTGAAGCTTGAAGATTAACCCCATACTCCTCATTTTTATATATTGGGTAAATTCGATCACAATTTTCCTTAATAGTCCGTTTCCGAGGGATATTAGTTATTCTAAAATAATTTACATTATTATTAAAAATGAAATTTATCGCTTGATTTAACTCAGAGTTTTTAACCTTTTCACCTATAAGATAGTCTTCAAGTAGCAAAAGAACATAGTCACTATCTATTTGTTCAATTGCTTTTCTTGCTCTATTACACCAGTTGATTTCTTTGCCCGTTTGTATTAGACGAACATTTTTATAACTAACCTCAGTTTCATTGTTAACTAAATAAATCGGATATTCACAATCCGGCCAATATTTATAAAAGGCTTCAAAAAAAAACGGCCATACATCCCTATAACCATCAAATGAAAGAACGACAATAGATATTTTCGGATGAACTGATTCTGTGGGAATTCCCATAACTCTAACCTCCAATTTTTAGTACCTTTGAAAAAACAACAATTTGCTGTTTAAGCACGGTATAAATAATTCTTATATGTTATTTATACAATTGTTAAGTCAATTTCAATAATGTACATTATCAACCGAAAAACGAATAAAATAGAGCTAGTCTATATCGACCACATGGTAATTGCATTTATAATATAATTACATAACCCAAAGTTCACTTTTCAATAACAATGTTGAAATTTATGAAATCGATTAAATTAAAAAATCTAATGGACATTTAATTTGATATTTTTATATTTTTTAATGGAACCCATAATATGCCTAACCATATAATAAATCGAAGCCAACGGATTAATACCAATGAAACGAAATACTTTATAAGTCATCTTAAAAGTTTTTAATTTGTTTCCTGATTTTGAGTTTTTGGAAATTCTATATATAAGAAGTGGCTCATTGACACCATAAGCATAGACTCCGGTCCTTAATACTCTTAGCCAAACCGCATAATCTTCATGCATATCATCGTTTTCCATTTTTATGTTTTCAAAAAATCTCTTCTTTATGAGGACAGATGAGCAAGATATAACATTATGTGTTCTTAATTCTTTATAACTAACTTTCTTAGGAACATCAAAGATCCCTTGATAAAAGTCTCCAACATCGTTGATAAAAGATGAGCCTGTAAAAGTAAACTCAGAATTAATTTTTTGTGAGTGCAGCAACTGCTTTTCCAACTTATTTTTCTTCCACATATCATCACTATCTAAAAATGCTATCCAATTACCATTAGCAAGTGTAATGCCCCTATTCCTAGTTGCTGATACTCCTTGATTTGTTTCATTAATATATAATTTAATACGGGTATCTTTAATTGAAAGTTCTTTTATAATTCTTACTGTATTATCCCTTGATCCATCATCTATAACTATTAACTCCCAAAATTGATATGTCTGTTCAATAACTGATTTAATAGCTTCTTCGATATACCTTTCGCAATTGTATGCAGGCATTATTATGCTTATTAATTTCTCTTTTGTAAAAACATCCTTCAAATTACTTCCCCCTTTCGGTCATAGAAATCGAAGAGTAAAAATCACAAATAAAATATGGAATCTCATATTCTGACATACCCTTTTCGTATACTAGGTCTCCAAATACTTTATTTAAAGTACTACTCTTCAACAACCTCAGTAAAGGATTAAATAATCTAGTTAACCAAATCTTCTTCTCATGCATTTCTGCTATTGACTTTACAAACTCACTGGTCCTCACATACTCACTATTTTGAGGAAAAAAAGTTCCACTATTATAATTATCAATTAAAAACTTTACAAACTCAGACAAATTATCTATATAAATCATACTACGTTTATTATCAATATCAGGAAAAACCGGAGTTATAAGAGCAAACTTTGCTAATCTTACATAATTCCCTTTGCATCCTTTACCGTAAATCATTGGTGGACGAACTATTGCAACTTTAAATTTTTCATTTTGTAAAGGTTTTATTAGTTCTTCTGCCTGAAGTTTGGACTTCCCATAATTACTTTTTGGATTCAGGGGAGATTTTCTATTAATTACACCACTTTCAATACCATATACGCTCATCGAACTTAAAAAAATGAACTGCTTAACACCTTCATTTTTTGCCTTCCGAGCAACTTCGTAAGTCAAGTCGCGGTTAACCTTGTAATAAAGGTCAGCATTCTCCTTTGTCTCCTTTATATGTGCTATTCCAGCAACATGAAAAACTACATCATAGCCCGAGAATTTTTTTTCCTTCCATGAATCGGCCCTTAAACTAATGGAGGTAACGGAATACTTATCAGGATATTTTCCAAGCCACTTCTCAAGACTTTTTCCCACATAGCTGCTTTTACCAGTTATCAGTATTTTTTTCATTTGATAATACTCTCCTTACTACTCGCGATTTCTTTTTTCGCTGTAGTTCCAGTCCCACCTTCAACAACCCCATCACTTTTTACAACACGAACGATGGTCCCAAAGAAGCACTTTACATCCATCCAAAGGCTAATCCTTTCAACATACTCTCCATCCAACTTAGCCTTAATTTCAATAGGAAGCTCATCTCTACCATTAATCTGTGCCCAGCCTGTCAATCCAGGCGGTACATCATTAGCACCATACTTGTCCCGTTCAGCAATCAGATCATACTGATTCCATAGTGCTGGTCTTGGCCCAATAATACTCATCTGTCCCACAAAAATATTCAAAATCTGCGGAAGTTCATCAAGTGAGGTTTTTCTCAGGAATTTACCCATCTTTGTGATATGCTGTTCTGGATTACCTAATAAGTGAGTTGGAGTGTCCTTCGGTGTATCTATTCTCATGGTACGGAATTTTAATATGTTAAAATGAGTCTTGCTAATTCCTACTCGTTTTTGTTTAAACAAAACGGAGCCTCTTGAATCCATCTTAATAGCAATTATTAGAATTAAAAAAATGGGTGATAAGACAATAAGTCCTATTAAAGAAAGAATAATATCTATCAATCTTTTAACCTTCATATACATCCAGCTGCACTCCTTAAAATTTGTTCTTTAGTAGATTAGGACTTAATTAGAATCAGTTATTTTCTTATTCCAACCAACTACTAAACCACTAAATCTTATCCACTTCAAATAGCCACCTCGTAATATCTATTCAATCTACCAAACAAATAGGAAATAATATTCTCGCATCCATATACCGAGTTTCTTCCTATTATAATTTACCATTCAATCAATCAATAAATCTCACTAAAAACGCCAAAACCCTTATCCCACAAGGCTTTCAACGTGTCATCTATTCACTATAGTCAGTTCCCTAAAATCACTCAATCAAAATAAGAAAGCCAAAATACATCGCTGCCCTTCCCCAAAGTCTTTATCAAGCACTTTGGCTCTATACAAAAATGCCAAACTTCACAAAAAAGGCACATCCCCTTCATACTCATCATCTGTAGAATGCTCACCGCACTCTACTTCCCCTTCAACATAAACAATATCTCCACCTATCGGACATATTTCCCATCAAAGCCAGATAGATATGTAGTGAAAAGTACATCACTGTGTTCTTGGTCTTTTAAAGTCTTCCCTCCTTATACATCCTTCTCAATTCAAGACGATTTGCCTCACTAACATCAGCCTCTGTTTTAGAAATTAATCCTTTTATAGAAGGCACTGCAATGGCAGCTATAATTCCTAGAATGACCACTGTAACCAAAACTTCCATCAATGTAATTCCATAGTTGTCAGAAAGAAATTTCTTCTTTACCATGTAACACCTCCGGATTATTTCCTTATTGCATATATTAAAACAGGCATCCAACCCCACCTCACACCACACCACCGACAATTCTATCTAAGGCAGTCCCCCACCCACAGTGCAACCGAGTGCCTCCATTGATAAGGGTAAGGAGACATCACCAACCATTTACAAACAGAAAACCTATCCCTGAAGCGATGTACAGGTCAATAGGTTCTCTGTGTGTAAATCCCTGTCCTTAAACAGGGATTTTAGTCTTGCTAAGATGCTGTATTTCATTTTCTCTATTGTTCGCAACTAACAGTAAGTAGCTTCTAATTTCTTCAATATTCATATCTGAAAAATTACTCAAGAAGTAACCCAACACATTTTCATCCTTGAGGCTTGCTTTCCCAATATGTATCTTAGGAAACACATTCTCCTTATGAATCTCATCCTCATTCAGAAGCTCTTCATACATCTTCTCCCCAGGTCTAATCCCAGAGTAGCGGATCCCAATCTCATCAATGGAGTATCCAGAAAGTGTAATCAGGTTCTTTGCCAGATCCACAATCTTCACGGGCTCTCCCATATCCAGAACAAATACTTCTCCACCGCGGGCTAGAGTGCCAGCCTGGATAACAAGTCTGGATGCTTCCGGGATGGTCATGAAGTATCGTGTCATATCAGGATGCGTAACCGTCACAGGTCCACCAGCCTGAATCTGTTTCTTGAATAATGGAATGACACTCCCACGGCTTCCAAGGACATTTCCGAATCGTACGGCGACGAACTTTGTTTGACTTTCCTGCGCCAGCTGCTGGACGACCATCTCTGCAAAACGTTTCGTAGCACCCATAACGTTGGTCGGGTTGACGGCTTTGTCGGAGGAGACCAATACGAATGTTCCTACCCCGAATGTGTCCGCCGCTTCTGCTACGTTTTTGGTGCCGAAGACGTTGTTCTTTACCGCTTCTTCCGGGTTTCTTTCCATCAATGGCACATGCTTATGAGCCGCTGCATGGTACACGACGTCAGGCTGGTACTTTTCCATCAGGTGGAAGATCTTATCGCGGTCCTGGATGTCAGCTATTTCAGTCAGGATGGTGAATGCCTGATCGTATTGAGCTCTAAGCTCTAATTCGATTGTGTAGATGCTGTTCTCCCCATGACCCAGCAGAATGAGCTTTTCCGGATTAAAGCTGGATATCTGACGACATATTTCCGAGCCGATGGATCCCCCTGCGCCTGTTACGAGCACTGTCTTGCCTGTAATAGATTCAGAGATGCTTTTCATATCAAGTTTTACCGGTTCACGGCCAAGAAGGTCTTCCACTTCCACGTCTCGGAACTCGTTGACCGATACTTTTCCGAGCATGAGGTCCTCAAGCATCGGGATGATTTGTGTTTTTGCGTCTGTTTTGCTGCATTCTTGAAAGATGGTATTGATTTCTTTTTTCCCTAAGGAAGGGATGGCAATGATGATGTTATCGATGTCCATCTTTTCAATAATGGACTCGATTTTTGTTACATCTCCAAGTACTGGAATACCAAGGATTTGAAGCTTATGTTTCATCACATCATCGTCAACAAAAGCAACTGGCTCGAGATCCGCTTCATGATTCTGCAATAACTGTCTGGCAACCATCGTACCAGCTGCACCCGCCCCGACAATGAGAGTCTTCTTCTTATTCGTCTTGGTTTTCCGATAGTAATCCCGGAACAGGCGGAAGGAGAAACGGGAACCGCCGATTAGAATCATATGTAGCATCCAGGTGATGAGAAGCGCTCTGATATAGATATTTTCCACGACCAATAATTGAACAAACCCCGTAACCGCAACGGAATACGTCACGGCTTTCAATATTCCAAGCAACTCTCCGATACTCGCATACTGCCAGGCCTTATGATATAACTTGTAGGAATAAGCGAATAAATGATGCCAAATAATTAAACTTAATGAGCTCATGAGCAGTGTTTTCGAGTTGAAGATGTTCCAATCCGGGATCAGCATCCAGAAGCTTATGTAGATCGATGATAGAACAATCAGGGAGTCTACCAGAATCAACAACGAAAGCCGTTTCTTGTACGTCATTGCAAAACCTCCTTTTCATTTTGTATTTATTGTAAAATTAATAGTAATATAGTCATGGTTTTTGGGCAAAAAAGAGGAGGACAAACCATCCTCTTATTTTGTTCCATAGTAATAGTAATACGAGCTATCTTTCTGTTTCTTTCTATTTAACACAACACCAAGAAGCTTCGCCTTTGCCGATTCCAAAAGCTCCTTCGCTTTTGCAGCACGGTCCTTATCGGTCGACCCGCTTGCAACGACCAGGATGGTGCCGTCGCACTTATTGGCCAGGACCTGTGCATCTGTTACAGCCAATACAGGCGGTGTATCGAACACGATCATATCGTATTGCTTGTAAGCAGCTGCCAGCAGTTCCTCCATTGCTCTTGAGCTTAATAGCTCTGCAGGATTAGGGGGAATCGGTCCACTTGTAAGAATATCAAGGTTGGCAATTCTTGTAGCTTTGATTGTTTCGATCAATTCGGATTGCTTTGTTAATACCGTTGTTAAGCCCTTGAAGTTTTCCTGTTGGAAAGTGTAGTGTGCAGTCGGCTTTCTTAAGTCGGCATCCACGAAAAGAACTTTCTTCCCTTGCTGAGCAAATACAACCGCCATGTTGCTTGCCGTTGTGGATTTCCCTTCCGCCGGTCCGGATGAAGTCACCATGATTGAACGCAGCTGCTGATCAACGAGTGAGAACTGAATGTTCGTTCTGATTGTACGGTACTGCTCCGATATCGGGGATTTCGGGAGCTTGTCTGCTATTAGATGTCTGCTTGTTGTAGCCACCAAGGAGGCTGGTTTACGTTTTTTTCTAAGAGCCAACTGTCTCACCTCTCGTTCTTGCTTTTCTGTTAGCGACAGCTTCCTGAATATCCTTGTCTTCTATAACCGTGATCGTACCCAAGACAGGTAAGCCCAGAAGCTTTTCTATATCCTGTTCGCTTTTCACTGTGGTGTCCAAGTACTCAAGCAGGAATGCAATACCTACTCCAGCCATTAATCCTACCACCATTGCAATTGCCATGTTCAGTACTGGTTTAGGCTTAACTGGTGAAGGGCTTTCTCCCATTTGTGCTGGTGATAGAATGGTTACGTTATCCACGTTCATCAGGTTGATTACTTCTTTTTGGAACACTTCAGCCGTGGTATTTGCGATTTTAGCTGCCATTGATGGGTCTGGATGCTGAACAGTTATTTTTAATACTTGTGACTGACCTTCAGGGCCAACTGTAATTTGGGAGTTAAGAGAACCTACCGTTTCGTTACTATCCAGTTCTTCACTAACTTTGTCCAATATCGATGGACTCTTAATGATGACATTGTATGTATTGATGATTTCGATATTTGATCTGATTTGGTTTACGTCCACCGTAGACTGATCTGATTTTGACTGGTTTACTAGTAATTGTGTAGAAGATTCATAGATGGGAGTAATTAAGAAGAAGCTCACTACCCCACTTGTTGTTGTTGTAACAATCGTTATAAGTGCAATAAGCCATAAACGTTTTTTTATCGTTTCAAATAGTTCCTTCAGACTGATCGTTTCTTCCATGCCAACCTCCGTAGTTTTAAAACAATTTTATTCTTCCTGAGATGTCATAATTTGTTGCCTCAAGAAACTATTATAGGTTACTTTTCTTTACATATCTATATATTAATTGTAATTAACCTGTAATAAAAGTGGAAAATTGATGAAAACGCTTGCTTTTTCGGAGTAAATATTGACAAATATATCGGTTTATGTCGAATGACGTCTAATGTGTGTCGAATACTATTTTTATCTGCAAAAACAAAAAGAATAGGAGTGGACAATATTGCCGACCACTCCTATTCTTCATTATTTATTAATAGATTCCAACTGTGTGAGTTTCTCCAGATACGGAAGTAATTCCGAACGCAATTCGGGATTTCTAAGGGCGAATTCAATCGTTGTTTTCACAAACCCGAGCTTCTCACCTACATCATAACGGGTCCCTTCGAAATCAAAAGCAAATACACGCTGAATATGGTTTAGCTGCTGGATTGCATCAGTCAACTGGATTTCGCCACCCGCACCTGTCTCTTGGTTCTCCAAAAACATGAAGATTTCCGGAGTGAGGATGTAGCGACCCATAATTGCCAGATTGGAAGGTGCAGTCCCTTGCTTCGGTTTCTCTACAAAGTTATTAACTTGATATCTTCTGCCTTGCTGCATTAAAGGATCTACAATGCCATAACGATGCGTCTCATCATCGTTGACTGTTTGAACACCGATGATGGATGCAAATGTTTTTTCATATTCATCCATCAATTGACGAAGACACGGCTTTTCCGCCTGGACGATGTCGTCTCCAAGAAGTACCGCGAATGGTTCATCGCCAATGAACTTCCTAGCGCACCAAACCGCATGCCCTAGTCCCTTCGGCTCTTTCTGACGGATGTAGTGGATATCCACTTTGGAAGACTTCTGAACAGCATCCAGTAGCTCCAGCTTCCCTTTTTCCATCAGATTCTGTTCAAGCTCAAAGGAATTATCGAAATGATCCTCAATCGCTCTCTTTCCTTTACCCGTTACGATGATGATATCTTCAATTCCGGACTCAACCGCTTCTTCTACAATATATTGAATTGTCGGCTTATCCACGATCGGCAGCATTTCTTTTGGCATTGCTTTTGTTGCAGGCAAGAACCGCGTACCAAGACCTGCTGCCGGGATAATCGCTTTACGTACTTTTCCCATCTATGTTATTCCTCCTATGTCTTTACGAACATTTTTCTTCAACTATTTATATCATAAATGTAATTTGTTTGTAATAAAAGAGGATTTCTAAATCTTTACAAATATTTTATGTGTAACTTTTAACAGTTATATCGGATATTGTCGAATTAGAGGTCGTTCTTTGTCGAATAGATATGAAGAACGCTTTTTTGGCATATATGTGAATAGGAGACAGGCAACAAGGTTAGGGGAGATCATCATGCGAAGAAGACGGCAGAGACAGCAATTAGTCCTTTTACTGCTTGGAGCAGGTCTATTGGGCATTATTATCTATCTTTTTTCTTCTATATTAATAAGTGCAGAAGGCAAAGCCGAAAGAGTGGTGGAGGATTTCTATGCGTTCGAGCAGGAGGGGGACTACGGAAGATCGTGGGAGCTGCTGCATTCCTCGTTGCACGATAAATTCAGCCGGGGATCCTACATTCAAGACCGGGCACACGTATTTAACGGACACTTCGGTGCGGAGACATTTACCTATGAAGTAAGCGATGCGGAGAAGTTGAACAAGTGGAAGATGGAGAAGGGAGGCAAAGTGTTCGAAACTGCGTTTGAATTCGAAGTGGTTCAGACTTATCAAGGGAAGTATGGGCATTTTGAATTTGTTCAGTATGTGTATGTGGTAGAGGAGAAGGATGAGTGGAAGGTTGTTTGGGATTATAAGAAGTGATGGGGCGGGGCGTTGGGGGGCGGGTGCTCGGGTGCTTCGGGGCCATGTCCCTGGCCAGGGACATGGCCCCAACGCAAACGGGCATAACAATAGGGACAGCATACACTGTCCCCCGCTTTTTGAAAGATTACTGTTGGTCGTCCCCAGTATCCTCTTCCACATCTTCTTCCATATTCTCTTCGTCTTTATTCATATCATCTTCCATCTGGTTCTCATCTTGCTCCATATCAGGATCCATAGGCTCTTCCGCAGGAGGCTGCTCGTTCTCAGGTGGTGGAACATCCTCGTTATTTGCTGCACATCCAGTGATCAACATTGCCGCTAACGCTGTACCAGTTAATTTGATTAACATTTTGTTCATTCTAACCTACTCCTTTCGCATATGGGTTTTATTATTGAAGACCTTTAATGCTTTTTTCGTTTGGTCCCTTTTTATATTCCCCATTATTCGTAAAAGCTTGCATAAATGAACAAATTTTTTCAAATTACGACTTTTGACCTAATGCGAACATCATTTCCAGTTCACAGACCAATTGCCCATCTACCGTTGCGATACCTTTTCCTTTGCCGATGCTGCCACGGACGCGAGTCATTTCGACTTCCAGGCGGAGCTGGTCTCCAGGTATGACCTGCTTTTTGAATCGGCAGTTGTCGATACCGGTGAAGAAGGCAAGGCGTCCTTTATTTTCTTCTTTTTTCAACATGGCAACCGCTCCGACCTGAGCCAATGCCTCGACGATCAGAACCCCTGGCATTACCGGGAATTCTGGGAAATGTCCGTTGAAGAATTCCTCATTTGCAGTCACATTCTTGATCCCGATTGCACGCTGGCCTTCTTCGATTTCTATTATCTTGTCCACTAACAGGAACGGATATCTATGTGGAATGATTTCTTTTATCTGATTGATGTCTAACATTTTTATGACCTCCTACTAATAGTTACTTACAATTATATACGAAGCCATAAAAAAGAGGAAGCCTTTGTATCGACTTCCTTACTCTTTGTTGACAAGGTCAATAATATGCTGCCACGTACTTTTGTCCAATACATCTACTGGATTGCCGTCGCCAAGTACTCCGTAGCCAAACATGGCACCGGCTACAGCAGCAACCACCATGACACCTAAAATGATTACTATTCGGAGCCAAATCGGAATGAGGCGAGTACGCCATTTCAGACGTTTCGGTTTTTCCTCACTGGTTGCAGCAATTTCTCTTTCCTGTTTTGCTTTATTCTTTTGAGCTTTGCGCAACTCTTCCCTTGTTAAGCTCTCTTGTCTTGCTTCGTTTTGTTCCATTGCGCAACCTCCTTTTACCTTTGGATTTCTATCTTATGATTTCAGGCCGTTCACAAGTCCCATCATCTGATCGGCAAATTGGACAGACCTTGCGTTAAATTGATAATTCCGTTGCATTAATGTCATTTCCGTCAACTCGGAGGCAAGATCCACATTGGATTGTTCGAGCATGCCCTGTTGCAGGCCGATGCCGTTACGCTGAGCACCGTTGATGTCGTTAATTATATCATTAGCGTTTGCAATCTCCGCATTCGGCAGTGCATATAAGGATCCTGGTCTCGCTTCTAGCATTTGCGGACGTATCACTTGGGTGATGCCAAGCTCACGCGCGATGGCCGTGCCATTGTTCAAGGATGAGGTTAGGACGCCACCAGGCTGAAGCGTCACTTCCTTGATATTTTCTGGAAGGATGATCTGTTCGCCATTGCTGTCCAGTACAGGATGACCGTCAGCTGTAACTAGCA
This sequence comes from Sutcliffiella sp. NPDC057660, assembly GCF_042800035.1. Classification (NCBI taxonomy): domain Bacteria; kingdom Bacillati; phylum Bacillota; class Bacilli; order Caryophanales; family Bacillaceae; genus Sutcliffiella; species Sutcliffiella sp. NPDC057660. The sequence continues at coordinate 143,085 of NZ_JBHVHV010000013.1, read as the reverse complement.
TCACTTCACTGTTGTTGATCGGCGACAAGTAGAATACACCGTTTCGTGTGTATTGCGTGCTTGACTGGCCGTTTTCCGTAACCTTGACGTTGAAGAACTGGTCTTCCTTCGTCAGAGCAAAGTCTAACATACGTTCCGTCGTTTTTAAAGCTCCCTGGGCGAGGTTAAGCTTTGTTTGGCTTAGGCCAGCACCTGTGGAGAGACGAATGCCAGCAGGAGTCTGTCTCATCGTTTCATAGCGTCCAAGCGGCTGATTGTTTGCCTGCTGGGCAAGAAGCTCCTGGAAGCTGGCACTGCGGTTTTTATAGCCGATTGTATCGACATTTGCCACATTATGTCCAATCAGGTCGAGTTGTTTTTGTAGGTTGTACATCGTATTTGTTGCATTATGCATGATTCTGTTCATTTATATGTTCCTCCGTAATGTTCGTTCGTGAGGCTATGTGTCGGCTAGTTGATGCGGCCAATTTCATTCGCTGCTTTTTGCATGCTCATGTCGTAGGCCTGGATGATCTTCTGATTCGCTTCAAATGCGCGGTAGGCCGATGTCATGTCCGCCATTGTCTGCGCAGAGTCAACGTTGGATCGCTCGATATGGCCTTGCATGATCTGGAAGCTGATATTCGGGTTGTTGTTGGCATTGGTCAGTTGCTGTCCTTCTGATGCGCGGAACAGTCCGTTGCCGTCCCTGATCAGCTCGTTTGCATTATTGGCAAGGGCGATGCCGATTCTGGCTTGTGGAGTGTTGTCCACAAGGATGGTTCCATCCGGCTGCAGTGTGAAGGAGCCTGAGTTGATCTGGATACGGTTGTTGTTCTCGTCCAAAACGTAAAGTCCGTTGTTGGTGGTCAGGTAGCCTTGGGAGTCCAGGGTGAAGTTCCCGTTTCTCGTGTATCTCGGTGTGCCGTCCGTATTTTCCACTGTAAAGAAGACGGATGCATTTTCCGGTAGGGTCTGGTTCAGGATGGCAAGATCTGTGTCATTTCCTGTTGGACGCATGTCACCTTGTGAGAATTTTGGTGCGATGTCCTGGACATAGACACCTGTGTTTATTGGGCCGATCTGTTGGTTTTGAGCGAATTTCAGCGGTTTTGTGGTAGGTACGCTCGTTGCGTCCAATTTGCTCAAAAGCATTTCCGGAAACGCGCGAAGTGATGATTGGTCTGCTTTGTAGCCAGGTGTGTTTGCGTTGGACAGGTTATTGGACAGCAATTCCATGCGGCGCTGCTGGGAGATCATGCCGGCGGTCGCTGTGTAGAAGCCTCGTAACATTTCATTTCACCTCAATAGTTTGACGTACAGTTTTGTCTAGTTTCTATTATAGTACATAATTGGAAATGTCGATATATGTAATTTTGTGAATAGTGGATTTTTACAAATGAACTTTACAAGTATAAATTTGGAAATAAAGGAGGTTTTTCTACTTATTTCGAGAATCTATAGTTGTAAACATTAGGAAATATTAAAAGGGGAGAGAACTATGCATGAAAAAAATAACCTTTACTACTCTAATTCCGTAAATATTGCAATGCAACTTTTTGACCTTAGACTACAATTCACCACTCAAAGTCCAGAAAATATTGCTGATAATATTGTGGATATCTATATGAGCCCACAGCACGCAAAAGTTTTCTCGCAACTATTGAATGAACATATCATCAAGTATGAAGAAGCGTTTGGACCAATACCTAATTTACCAAACGAGGAATCATTATTGAAACTTCAAGAAAAAGGGGTTATCCAAGTCGACGAAAGGGCATATAATAAATAATGGATGATAAGATTTCATCAACAAAAAACAACTACAACATTTTTGATACTACTGACATTTTTGGAAAAAGGGTATTTCTTGAGAAAGAGCAATTCGATAATCATATAGTTGTAGGGCATCCCGAAATGAGAGATAATGAGTTGGCTATTCAAGAAACCATTGAAAATCCCCAGTTAGTTGTTGAAAGTAAACAGAATTCCAATAGATTACTTTATATTGGAAAAAGTGAAATGTCTACTTATCCAATGGTTTATATTAAAACTGTAGTCGATCATTCATCAAAGGAATATGGGTTCGTAATAACAGGATTATTCCAGAAAAAAGTCAACTTGGAAAAGGAGGGAACGGTCATTTATGAAAAAACAACAGACACAGACTCATTATGATGAGGCTAATGATGTTTTGTATATTTCATTTGGTGAACCACGTCCATCTTATTCAGAAGACTTTGCAGAAGGAATTTATCTCAGATTCGATTTTGAAAATGATGAACTATCAGGCCTAACTATTATGGATTTTTCAAAAAGAAGAAATGAATTGAAGAATTTGAATTTACCTTTTGGAATTTCAGAAAATGTTGATAATTTCGTTCATTAGCCTATAAAACTATTTACAAATAAATTTAGAGGGAGCTCCTTTTTCAAAGGAGCTCCCTCTATTATGGTTATTATTCTTTTATCATCATGGTTGTGAGTTGGGATCTATGATAATTCAGTTTATCCGTTAGTGATTGCTTCAGTTTTTCGTCCAGGCAGTCCTGGATCAGTATTTCGTGGTATCTTGCTCTGATTCTGTGCCACATGAGTTTGGTTTTATGAAGCATGGGAGAGCACCTCCGAAGTGTGGTTGTTCTTTATATATAACCTTCGAAGACGTTTTATAACTTTTGAGGGAATTTTTTATTTCGGGAGTAAAGTAATGTTAATCCGATTAATTTTCGGTATTTTGCGGATTCTTTAGTCCCTATTGAGTAGGATGTTGAGGTGGGGAAAGGATGTTTGAATTTTGTGTGGTTTAGTTAAAGGGATTGGGGCCCTTTTTACTTGATGGGGTTTTGGTGTTGTTTTTTGAATGTTTCGTTCGGGAGGGACGCTCAAGACCGGGGTCTGACCCTTGCGGCTTTTTTGGTGTTTAGGTTGCGAGGGTAGGATGTGCAGAGTGTTTTTTAGTTTTTGTTGGTTTGAAGGGTCAGACCCCATACAGCAGTGTTCTTTAGATTTTTTGTTTCATGAAGCTGGGAGAACTGTTGTGAGGTAGTCTTATAAAATTTTGTTTTTTGCGTGGAAAAGAGCAGCCGGGTTTAGGGGGCTGCTCTTTTGGGTTTTTGTTTTTGTTTTTTTATTTTTTTAGGCAAAGCTTTTTCTTGGCAGGCGGTCGATGTGGTCGAGCATGATGCCTGTGCCGATTGCTACGCAGTCCATTGGGTGTTCTGCGACGAGGACGGGTACCTTTAGTTCTTCGGCTAGGAGCTGGTCCATGCCGTGGAGAAGTGCGCCGCCGCCTGTCAGGATGACACCACGATCGATGATGTCGGACGATAGTTCTGGTGGTGTGCGTTCGAGTACGCTTTTCGCTGCTTGTACGATGACTTGTACGGATTCGCGAAGTGCTTCTTCGATTTCTTCGGATGAGACGGTGATGGTTTGTGGAAGGCCACTGACCATGTCGCGTCCGCGGATGTCTATTTTTTCGCTGCGTGATCCCGGGAAGACGGTTGCGATGGAGATTTTGATGTTCTCCGCTGTGCGTTCCCCGATTAGGAGCTTGTATTTTTTCTTGATGTATTGAAGAATTTCGGCGTCGAATTTGTCACCGGCCATTTTGATGGAGCTTGCGGTGACGATGTCTCCCATGGATAGTACAGCTACGTCGGTGGTTCCACCGCCGATGTCGACAACCATGTTACCGCTTGGCTGGAAGATGTCCATTCCCGCTCCGATTGCTGCCACTTTCGGCTCTTCTTCGAGGTAAACTTTTTTGCCGCCGCTTTTTTCGGCAGCTTCCCTGATCGCTTTTTGCTCAACGGATGTGATGTTCGTTGGGCAGCAGATCAGGATGCGCGGCTTGGAAAGAAAGCCTTTGACGTTCAGTTTTTTTATAAAATGCTTCAGCATTGCTTCTGTGACTTCGAAATCTGCGATTACTCCATCTTTTAGCGGTCGCATCGCTACAATGTTTCCTGGAGTACGCCCTACCATTTTGCGGGCTTCTTCCCCTACCGCTAATACTTTTCCCGTGTTTGTATCAAGTGCCACTACTGACGGCTCATTTAGAACGATCCCTTTTCCTTTTACGTGGATGAGAACGTTTGCCGTTCCTAAATCAATCCCTATATCCCTAGCAAACATGTTACTATTTTCCTCCTTGCATATGCTTTGCGACTGTTGTCCGACAACTTATAGTCCTAATTGTATATTCTATCACAAATTACAAATAAAAGGTTGAAATTAACATTAATTTCATGTCATAAATTTAATGTTTTTGTCGAATTATTTAAGTTGTTGTTTTGGACTGGGTTTTGTGAAATTGGTTGCGGTGGTGTGTGCTGTGGGAAGGTGGGCAACGGGTGGGGAGTAGGGGACAGGCACCAAGGCTCGTTGGATGTATGTTTTATCGGATTTTGTCGAATCATGCGTTTTGTGCGTATTTTGGTATTTTTGTGCGTATATTTCTTATTTTGTGCATAAATTCATTTTTTCGTGCCGTTTTTGAGCGTAAATCCATTTTTTTGAGCATAGGCCTTTTTTGCCATATAAAATCCGACTCTGCCGGCAGCTCGATATTGAACAAAACATAAAAAACAGCCCAATTTTATATAAAATGGACTGTCTGAGAAGATATTTGCTTATTTTACAGCTTCCTCTTCCTTTTTATACTTCATCTTGGTAGCTTCCCCGCCGCGCAGATGCCGGATGGATTTATGATAATCGAGTATATCCTTCACTTCATTCGCTAAGTCTGGGTTGATCTCTGGCAGTCTTTCTGTCAGGTCTTTATGGACAGTACTTTTGGAAACTCCAAATTCCTTCGCAATCACGCGAACTGTCTTCTTTGTCTCCACGATATACTTTCCAATCTTGATAGTTCTCTCTTTGATGTAATCGTGCACACCACTCGCCCTCCCTAAATTGGATGTTGAGGAATGTGAAATGAGACCCGCTTATACCGATGTAACGAAGTGCCTAGTGCTTACAGTTGTGCTTTATAGAAAAACGATTAGGATGTTTGGTGTTATGCTTCGAGACAATCTACGATCCCTCACCTCAAACACTCTCTTTGTATGTTTGGTTAGTTACAGTTTATTAGCTTGGGTCGTGCTTTATGCTAATAATGTCAAGTGGGACAAGGGATTTGTTCGATTTTTTTGAATTCTTTCGTTTTGAGGAACTAATCAGGGTGAAAAAATGGCAGGGTTAAGGTTCGAAGTGTGGAATATATATAGAAAGGGATACTCAGTTTATACGAAGGACGTGAAGATTATGGCAATGGAAGCCACTCTTACCTATTCACCATCGGGGCCGGATTCGGTGATGCTGCATTTTATTGTTGAAAACACTGGCTCACAGCCTGAGAAGGTGACTTTCACAACCGGTCAGCGCTATGACTACATTTTGTACCGGGATGGCAAGCGGGTCGAGCATTTTTCACAAGGCAAGTTTTTCACCATGATCTATCAGGAAATCATGGTGCCAGCGGGGGATGAAATGAGCTTTGACATCCCTCTCACGAACCTGAGTCCGGGAAACTATAAAATAAATGTCTGGCTTGCAGATAAAAATTGGACTAGTGCCCGGGCGATTCTGGAGTTTACGATTTCGTAAGCTTCTTTTTTTATTGATTGGTTATAAAGCCCGAAAATATTTCAAGCTCCTTCCCCTATCCGCAGCAGGTCCCCCCAGGTGTTGATCCCTCTGTCACGGCAGATTTGCAGGAGCTCGACGAACAGATATGCCGTGGTCATAGCATCCCCGATTGCCGAGTGGCGCTTGTAGATACGTGTCCCGAAGTCCCGTGCGTATTTTTCGAGATCTCGCATGTCATAGCTAGGCGCGATATAGCCGATCAGGTTGAGGGTTTCGATTGATTTTGGCGATTTCCAATGCAGGTTGTGGCGCTTGAGCTCGTACTTGACGGCGTGCATGTCAAATGTGACGTAGTGCCCGACGTAGCAGGCGGACGTCTGGTTTGCCAGACTAGTTAGTTTTTGTATCGCTTGCATAGCGTCAGGTGCTTTTTCCACTTTTTCATTGGCGATTCCGGTCAGCTCGGTAATTTCCCGAGGGATTTGTCGATTCGGGTTGACGTAGGTTTGAAAGGCGCTTTGTTCGATCACTTCCATGCCTTTTATCGTTACTGCACCAAGCTCAATGATCCGGTCCTCTTTTGCCAGGTTGAAGCCTGTCGTCTCTGTATCGAAGACGGTGAATTGGAGTGTGTCGATTGGTGTAGAAAGTGGTAGGTTTTCTGCTAAATTGCTCGGGAAATAATTCTTTCGGGCGAATGGAAACATCGGTGTTTACCTCCTCTCCTAATAGTACGATAGCATGTGACTTTGCAGCTCCTTGATGAGCCGGATGCTGAGCATGAGCTCCTCTTTTTCGCGGGTTGTCAGCTGGGTCAGGTCAAGGGTCGAGGTCAGCTTCTCCCCTTTTTGATGCTGGTTCCAGCGATTTTTCACGTAATAGTCCAGGATCGATTCGATCGATGCCTTGAGATCCTTTTGAAAGCTGTTGGAAAGGATATTCTTCTCGTAGAGCTGGTCGATTTTCTCAATCGGTGTGCCATAGGTGATCCCGTTCATCAGCGCGAGGATCTGCAGACTGTGGTGATACGGAAAAAGTATATGCTTTTTCAGGTCGATGGTTTTCTTTTGCATCCGAAAGATGGAACGGATCGGCTGCTCCAAGGCAGAGATCGGGTTTTCACGCTCGAGCTGGGACAGGCGATACAGAAAGATTTTCGCTCGGTCCAGGGACTGTTCTATGTTGGTTTTGAATTGCTCGTGGAGTTTGTTGTCCCCGTAGACGAGCCGGTAGGAAAAGAAGTTTTGCGCGAGCAGCAGCCTGTCGTTGGTGGCGTGGAGTACCCACTCTCTGATGCGGTTGTACCATTGCTCCGAGGTGCCGCTCCACTGCGGGTTGGAGGCCATCATGTCTCCCGGACATCTTTTGTAGCCTGCCAGTTCGAGGTTTGCGACGATTTTTTCCGAGAGCTTTTGGAAGTACTCTCTGTTGCTGTCGTCCTCATATACGAGGAAGTGGTCCTGGTCGGTGAGGAGGAACTGCTCCCTTCTGCCGGCGCTGCCCATGAGGTAAAAGCAGAATCTGGATGACGGGCTTGCAGGCATTTCCTCGATTGCTAGCTCGACACAGCGCTGGATGAGCTGGTCGTACAGGGTGTTCATGACGTCCAATGCGTGCAGGGTCGGGACTTGTTGTTGCAGCATGGTGCCGAGTGTAGAGTATAGTGCCGTCTTGATGGTTGGCAGGGTTTCATGGTTTGCTGTTGTTATTTGTGTTGTTCCCTTTAGGAAATTGGCGCTTTTAATCTGGAGGAGCTCGGTCAGGGTGACGAGTCCGACTGTTTTTTTTCCGTCTGTAACAGGCAGGTGTTTGATGCCATGGAGCAGCATGGTCGTGATAGCTTCATAGAAATAGGCGGTCCGCTCGATGGTGATCGGGTTTGGCGTCATAAAGGTGTGGACGGGCTGGGTAAGGCTTTGCCCCTTTGTTACGACCCGGTTCACGAAATCGTGCATGGTGATGATGCCTTGTAGATGGTTGTCTTCTGTGATGACGGCGGCTGTATCGTTTGTTTTTGAAAGCTTTTTCGCAACGGATTGGATGGTGTCGGTGGATGCCGCTTGTATGAAGGTTTCTTTCATGACATCCTGCACTCTGAGCGTCGTCGTGTCGGAATCTGTGAGCCTTCTACCGAGCTGGACCTGTTCTGCGAGAGATTGATAGACGTCATGAAGGCGTGCGCTGACCTGGGTGAGCAGGTATTCCCGGACGGTGGGGTCGCTCCATCTTTCTTTTAGTACGGAGAAAGGAATGTAGAGGGCGGTCACATCATCGATGGCTCGAACCTGGAGTAGGGACGGCTCGTTGGTGGTGAGTGAATCAGAATCTGAAGCTGAGAGAAAATGAATAAAGTGAGAGAGGCCAATCAGTTGGTCCTTTTTGATGATTTCCAAGACTTCATCGTGATTGTTCGCAGGTAAATAGATTTCCACTGTTCCAGACTGAATGAGAAAGAGCCCCTCCCGCGTTTCATTCGCTTTCAGGATAGGCTGGTGGTGGGTGAAGGTGTGGGTTTGGCAGCGGGTGAGCAGATTTGTTCTCTCATCGATGGTGAGGTTGTGGAATAAGGGATGGTGCATGGTTGAGCTCCTTTCGGGGACTGGTTCCTTGTCCCACTTATTTTAGATTAATGGATTGGCAATGTGCGGTTTGTTAGAGTGAGTTTGTTTTTACGGGTAATATTTTTGTCTGCCGTTGAGATGTAGCTGCTTCGTAAATAGCGTATGCCGTGGCAGTTGCCACGGCATACTTGCAAGCATTGGTGGTGGGACATGGGACCTGTCCCCTATTTGTTCAACCAAACTTCCCCATCTTTGTATGTCATTTGTTCCGGGTAACGAAGGTCGGCTACTTCGTCCTGGATTTTTTGGGATGGTGCTTTTGTTCTCAGCGATACGATGATGATGGTCAGGATGGCGGATGCTGCGCCGAAGACTCCTGCTCCAGTGTCGATGATGCCGAGAATCGTGAAGCCGCCATATTTTGCCGCGAAGATATAGGAAAGCGTGACGGCTAGACCGACGAGCATTCCAGCGATGACGCCCGGTGCGTTGGCACGCTTCCACCATACTCCCAGAATTAGTGCAGGGAAGAATGTTCCGGATGCCAGCGCGAAGGCCCATGCGACAATCTGCGTGATCGCGCCTGGTGGGTTAAGCGCCACAAGTCCCGCTAGTACGGTTGCTGCAACAATCGTGATACGACCGACCTTCAAACGATTTGCATCAGTGGAATTTGGTCTCAACACTCGGTAATAGATGTCATGTGCAAAAGAAGATGAAATAGCGATCATCAGTCCGCCTGCTGTGGAAAGGGCTGCCGCCATGGCTCCCGCTGCCACTAGTCCGATGATGAACACGCCAAGGTTGGCGATTTCCGGTGTTGCCATTACGACGATATCGTTGGCAATGATCAGCTCTGCCCATTGAAGGATACCGTCTCCGTTCGTGTCGGCTACCTGCAGTTTTCCTGTGTTGACCCAGGATTCCGTCCAGGCTGGCAGCTGGTCAATCGGCTGTCCTGCTACATTTTTCATCAAAATGAAACGGGAGAATGCCGCATATGCTGGCGCGGAAAGATATAAAAGTCCGATGAAAAGAAGTGCCCAAGCTCCTGACCAACGTGCCGCTTTCATCGTGGAAACGGTGTAGAAGCGGACGATAACGTGCGGAAGCCCCGCAGTACCGGCCATCAGCGTGAACATAAGCGCAAGGAACTGCCATTTGGTGCCGTTGGTGAATGGTGCAAAATATTCGGATACACCGAGCTCCCGATCGAGCGCCCCGAGTTCATTGACGATGTTTCCATATGTCAGCCACGGCAGCGGGTTATTGGTAAGCTGCAGACTCATGAAGATTACAGGAATCAAGTAGGCAATGATCAGGACAATGTACTGGGCCACCTGTGTCCATGTGATACCTTTCATTCCTCCGAAGGCTGCGTAGAAGGCGATCAGGACAACCCCGATCATCGTTCCAACTTTTGCGTCCACTTCAAGAAGGCGTCCGATTACCACTCCTGAGCCGGAAAGCTGCCCGATGGAGTAGGTGAAACTGATGATGATTGTACAGATTGCCGCGATGACGCGTGCGGTGTGGGAATCAAAACGGTCCCCGATAAACTCCGGCACTGTGTAGCGTCCAGATTTGCGGAGCTGCGGTGCAAGCAGGAAGGTGAGGAGCAGGTAACCCCCGGTCCAACCCATTATGTAAGCAAGTCCGTCATAACCGAGTAGCATGATGGTTCCGGCCATCCCAATGAATGAAGCCGCACTCATCCAGTCCGCTCCGATTGCCATCCCGTTAAATACCGGTGGCACCCCGCGACCGGCTACGTAAAAGTCCGAGGTCTGGCGTGCTTTGTTGAAAATGGCGATTCCAATATAAAGTGCAAAGGTAACCAATATCAATGATAGCGATACAATAAACTGATTATCCAACTGTACATCCCCCTTTGTATGTGATGGTTCCGTGTTTTTTGTGCTGAGTTATTTGAGTAGAGGTTTCTTTTTCAAACAATGCCGTGAAGACGGATTGTCGATTGTTTGAAACCGAGATTCTTCATTGTGAGGGTCTTGGGTAGAATAGATCCAGTGGCAAGAGTTACGATCTGGTTGATGCATGGTGATGTGTGATGCTTGCAGGATTTAGTGGTCAAGCGTTTTTCCGTAGCTCATCTGCTCGTTGGCCTTTTCGTCGATGCCATACTTCTGGTCGATCTTGTCGCTCACCTTCGCATTTACGAATAGCAGAATGACGAAGACCAGGATCGATCCTTGGGCACCCATATAATAGTGGAAAGGAAAGCCGCCGATAAAAGTGAAATCAAGAGACTCCGCGAACATCACCACTCCAAAAGAAACAACAAACCAAATGGCTAGATAAATGAAAATATACCTCGTCTTCTCGCGAAAATACGCATCAGCAACAGACTTATCAATCTTCTTCAAGAGAAAACCTCCTTAATGAAATTTTGGGGTTTCGACACGGATGGAAAAATCCCTGCCGGGGTCAGGCACCTAAAATAAATAAAAAAAATAAAAAATTGTATTGCAAAAGCAATTTTTATTGCAGGGTAAAGATGAATTTCACTGTGTCTATAAAGGATCCGGGTACAAGCGCGATTTCGACGAGAACGTAGAATGCGAGTGCGAATACCGGTACGGACAGCAGGATTGGCCGCTGTTTTTTGATGGCGAAGAATATGCAAAGAACGATGACGACCAGGAATGCATAGAAGAAAAACATTGTGCTTCCACCTCTTTCTTGTTGTAAGCGCTTTTATTTTTTGGTTGCAGGCCACCCCTTTTCTCGGTAAAATTCTGTCTTGTTATAAAACAGAATTTTATAATAATTCTAATAATTAGATTATGAAACATGCTATCACTTTAGTCAACTACCAAATTGAACAAAGTTTTCAGAAATATGGAGAGGTGTATTAGAACAACAAGAGCGTCTTTCTTTTGTTTTTGGAGTATACGTGTATCTCTATCAGTCAATAACTATAGTAATTCGTTGCGATGGAGGATGGTTAATGGAGGAGGACCGGTTTTTTAAAGGACTTGTGTGGGGTACTATCTTTTGCATTCCTTTATGGATGTCTATAATTGGATGGGTTAAGCTAGTTTTTCAGTTTGTTCTATTATAAAGAAAGAGCGTCCGCTTAAGGGACGCTCATTTTTGTGCCAGAATATAGTCAAGGACTTCCTTATCGATGTACCCCTTCGCTTGCTCGCGTCCCTCAAAGTTCTCTGTATGGATGTAGGTGGTGAGCGCCTCTTGCAGATTGTCAGTTTTGTAGCCAAGCTTTCTGAGCTTTGTTTTGAGGGTCTTTTCCAAGTCCCCTGACATTTCGAGAATGTTCTCCTTTTTTGTCGGAGCAAAATACAATTGCTGCAACTGATAGATTCGGATCAGCTCCTGGATCGGCTGTTGGTGATCATCCACTCGCAGGTCGATATAGCGGTCGTTAAATCCCGCGTATCCCCCTTTTTCTTTTACCACCAATAGCGCGGCGGACTGCTGCCCTCTGCTGTCGCCACCTGCATTCTGTCCAGCCTCCAGTGCTTTTAGAAGCCGCTCGGCCAAGGTGCCTTCCGTTTTGGTGAACGTTTCTCCCATTGCATGGACAGTTTCTTCACTTACGAGGATATTGCCTTGTGCAGCATAAAAAGCACCCGTCTGCCCACCAGCCCAGTTGTAGCATTTATCGCCGGTGTAGGTAGCCGCGTTGCCATGTGCATCGATTACGCCAAGCTGCCGGAAAGCCCGGTCCTCATCCGCTTCTGTCAGAAGATCGACCACTTCCTGCGCGGTTTTGCCTTCTTTTAGAAGCTTGAGGCCTTCGGGACCATATCTGGTGTTCGCGTAGGACTGGGTTGCGATGGCTCCTGCGTTGGCCTCAGCAAAAGGAACCACTGCCCCGACACCGAGAAACTTCGATTGCACAGCTATCCCCCACTCTTTTTCTTTCGGATCAAAACCAATGATGGAATAGGTCATTTTGGTTGCCCCTTTATTATAGTGTTTGTAATGCTAAGCGAATTGCTTCGGTCAGATCACGCTGCGACCAGCTTGGACTGTTCTTCAGCTGGATGGCTAGATCATGGGACGCCGGGATATGGATGAAGCCGGCTTTGATCTGGTCTTGCTTGTGTTCTTTTGCGATTCTGTGCAGGACGGCGTACATGACGTTGTTGCAAAGATAGGTACCGGCGGTGTTCGAGATTTTTGCTGGGAAGCCGTTTTCTGTGAGGTGGTTCACCATGGCGCGAATCGGCAGGGTCGAAAAGTAGCCGTCTGGACCGTCGGGGTTGATCGGCTCGTCCTGGCACGTGACGCCTTTGTTGTCAGGGGCGCCGTCCTTGCAGTTGATGGCGATCCGCTCCGGTGTGATGTGCGCGCGGCCGGCAGCAAGACCAAGTGAGACGACTGCATCCGGCTGGATTTCCGTATAATGCTGCAGGATTTCCAGTTCTGATTGCTGAAAGTCTACCGGTAGTACCTTGCTGATAATCTGGTAGTCTCCTATTGTAGTGCCGTCCAACGACTTCACGATTTCCTCTGTGGGATTCACAGGGAAGTTTAGGAACGGGACGAAGCCTGTTAAGAGTAGTTTTTTCATAGTTTGTGGCCTCCTTGTGTGGTGTGGGGGGTCTGGCACTTGTTGTTATGTTAACTTTACTGATGGCGGGGGCCAGACCCCTGTTGTTATGTCTACTTTACTGATGGTGAGGCCAGACCCCTGTTGTTATGTCAACTTACTGATGGTGGGGCCAGACCCCTGTTGTTATGTCAACTTTACTCAATGCGGGGCCAGACCCCGGTCATTATGTCAACTAAGTACAACCGCTCCATAAACCAGCGCTCCACTTATTACATAGGCAGGGTGCACCTTCCACCTTTCAAGCAGCAGGTAGCTTGCTACTATTAGGAAGAGTGTTTGGAGTGCGCCTGATCCTTCGTAGGATTCGAAGAAGAAGCGGTACGCCATGCCTCCAAGTAGCAGGGCGATGGTCGGGCGGACGTAGTTGGACATTCTTTTTACTTTTGGCGATTCTCGGAATTTGTAGAGGATGCTCATGAGTCCGATCATCAGGATTAATGATGGGGCCACGGTGGCAAAGACTCCTACTGCCGCTCCGAGAATTCCGGCTTGTTCATAGCCGATGTAGCCGGCCATCTTGGTTGCGATCGGTCCTGGCAACGCGTTCCCCAGTGCGAGAACCTCACTGAATTCACTTACCGTTAGCCAGCCGTAGTGATGGACGACTTCGTTTTCTACAAGGGGTATTGAAGCGGGGCCTCCACCGTACCCCAGGATGCCCGGTATGAAAAAGGCGAGGAATATCTCCCAGTAGATCATGATGCGTCCCCTCCTTTTTCCTGCGTCGGCTTCGGTTTATCTTTTTTGAAAATGGCTGCAGCCAATAGGACTGCGATGACCATGCCTGGGTGGATCCCAAGCAGTTCGATGGTCAGGAAACTGACTATGACCAAGATTGCAGCTGCGATCCATCCTAGACCTTTTTTTGCGTTGTTGAAGAAATCCCATGTAAGGACCGCAAGCATCACGCCGACTACCGGCACAACTGCCTTGGTCATCCCCTGTACCCATGGCTGATCTTTGAAGCTCGCAAGTGTGGTAAGCAGGACGATCATCAGAATAATGGTCGGGATCGTTGATGCCAATAAGGCATTCATCATTCCTGTAAAGCCGGCCACGCGATAGCCAATATAGCCCGCCATTTTCGTATTGATGGGACCGGGTAACGTATTAGCCATGGCGAGGATATCCGAGAAATCATCGTCCGTGAGCCACTTATTTTTCTCTACAACCTCTTTATGTACAAGCGGAATGCTCGCCGGGCCGCCGCCATAACCAAGCATGCCGATGCGGAAGAAGGAAAGGAAGAGTTGTGTTTGATGCATGGTGTGCTGCCTCCTAAAATTGAAACTATGTGATGGGGCCTGACCCTCAGTGTAGTAAAGCGATAAAGCAGGTGTTGTTAGAATGCGGGTTCAAGGCTACTTTCTTTATCACTTTAGCGTGGTGCGGGTCAGGCCCCTATGAATTTATTAATCAATAAGCAAATATCGCCCCATCGGTACGTGATTCTGTTCCCCCGCTCAGTACGCCTGTTTTCGGGTCGCGCCAGATGATTTGGCCGCGGCCGAAGCTGCCTCCGTCCAGGGTGACTTGGATCTGGTGGCCTTTGCGTGCCAGGGCTTGGGCAAGGTGCTGCGGGAAGTGGTGTTCGACGACAACCTTTTTGTCCTCCATCCACTGCCATCTTGGGGCATCGAGTGCCGCTTGCGGGTTGAGGTGGAAGTCGACGGTGTTCATGACGACTTGCATGTGGCCCTGTGGCTGCATGTAGCCGCCCATGACGCCGAATGGTCCGACTGCTTCATTGTCCTTTGTCAGGAAGCCCGGGATGATGGTGTGGTACGTTTTCTTGCCTGGCGCCAGTGCGTTTTCGTGCTCCGGGTCGAGGGAGAAATCATGTCCACGGTTTTGTAGGCCGATTCCTGTCCCAGGTACCACTATACCTGAGCCGAAGCCCATGTAGTTGCTCTGGATAAAGGATACCATATTCCCTTCCCCATCAGCTGTCGCCAGGTAGACGGTTCCGCCTTTTGGTGGTGTGCCTGGTTCCGGCGCTAGGGCTGTGTCTCCGATTAGCTCACGGCGCGCTTTTGCGAAAGAGGCGGAGAGCAGATCTTCGGACGTATGTGTCATAGTTGTCGGATCAGACACGTATTTTTTTGCGTCAGCGAATGCCAGTTTCATTGCTTCGATCTGTTTATGGTAGGTTTCGAGAGAGTCTCTTTCTGTGAACGTGTCTTCTTTCAGCATGTTCAGTGCCATCAACGCCACGATTCCCTGACCGTTCGGCGGAATCTCCCATACATCGTAGCCGCGGTAATTGACCTTGATCGGCTGCACCCACTCCGGTTGGTAGGCTGCAAGATCCTCATAGGTCAGGAAGCCGTTATGCTGCTTGCTGAAGTCGGCGATTTTATGAGCGAGCTTCCCTCTGTAGAAGGATTCCCCGTTTGTTTCCCCGATTTGTCTGAGAGTTTCTGCATGGCCTTTAGATGACCACATTTCTCCGATTTCAGGTGCGCGGCCGTCCGGCGCGAAAGTTTCGAACCAGTGGGCGAATTCTTCTGTGGTGCAGGCTTTTTTGTAGGCATTGTAAGCGCCTTTCCAGTACTTGCCGAGGGTTGGCGACACAGGATAGCCATTCTCCGCATAGTCGATTGCAGGTTGAAGAACTTCGGATAATGGTAATCTACCAAACTTTTTCGAAAGCTCTGCCCATGCGGACGGTGCACCAGGAACGGTCACGGGGATCAGACCCATTTTCGGCATCGTTTCGTGTCCGAGTTCTTTTACAGCTTCGATGGAAATGGATTGTGGTGCCGGACCGCTTGCATTCAGGCCGTGAAGCTCACCCTTTGTCCAGACGAGTGCAAAGGCGTCACCGCCGATTCCATTGGAAGTCGGCTCCACGACAGTCAGGCAGGCCGCTGTGGCGATTGCTGCATCAATGGCATTTCCGCCTTTTTTCAGAATATCGAGACCTGCTTGTGCTGCAAGCGGCTGCGAGGTAGCGACCATCCCGTTTTTGGCGAATACGGTGTTGCGCTGGGATGGATATGGATTGTTCAAGTAGTCGATGTTGTGCATTATGTAAGTTCCCCCTATTATTTCGTATTGCGAATTAATGTCTATTATACTTAATTTTCTTTATTTTTTCAAAATAGAAAATTTTACTTTTCGGTTGGGTGTGAAATGGATTCTGGTATTGGGGGTTTGGATGTAGTTGGCATAGGATCCTGTTGGGTGGTCTGTGAAGTATTTCAGGATGTGACCGGTAGTGATGATGGGGTCGTCCTTGCGGTTATAAAAGTAGGTGCGGTAGCTGCTCCAGGGGTATTCTTCCGGCTTGGTGACGAGTTTGGCGCGGACAGGGTTAAGATGGATGTATTTGCTGACCTCGATTTCATAGACAGGGTCCATGATCAGCTTCTCGCCGAATCGACCTTGGAAAAGATGGCCGTTCCATTTGTATTTGCGGTTGATGTACACGGCATATTTTGTGTTGATATAGTGCATGATTTTGCTGATGTCGGTATCGGTGGTTTCGATTTGGAGATGGGTGTGGTTGGACATGAGGCAGTAGGCGTGAAGGTAGAAGTGAAATTTCTTTTTTGCTTGCTTGATGGTGTAGAGGTACATGATGTAATCGTCGGCTTCCATGAAAATATTGCTCTGGCGGTTCCCCCGTGTGGTGACGTGGTACTTCGCTCCCTTGAACCACAATCTTTGTTTTCTAGGCATCTTTGTGACATCTTCCTTTCTTTTTTTGGGTATTTAGGTGTTGAACTGTTATAGGTTCTACATGGGAGAGGAAAATCCTGCTGGGGTCTGGCCCCGATTTGATATTTTTATAAAAACCCCTCGTCCTCCCCCCACAAAAAACAAAAAAACCGCTGAACGGTACCCTCGTTCAACGGTCGAGACATTCTCTATTTGTTGCGCTGTTGTGTTGCTTTGTATCGGTAGTTTTATTATACCCAGTTGTGTGTTGATTTATGCCTGTAAGTAGGGATTTATTTTGTCTTTTTTGTGACCTATTAAACTAGCTTTTCCACTTCCGCCAATATCCTCTTGGCCAGCTCTGAACTTCTGTTAAGCCCTGTAATCTCTTCTATGGCTTGGTCGAGGCCTTTTTGTTGGATGAGCTGCTGGATGGCCATTGCTTCTTCATCTTCTTTTACATCGTAGGTGAGTGCGGCAGCGATGGCTTTTGCAAGACTTGCAGGCGAGTTGCCGTATAGCTCCTGGTATTGCTTGGCTGGTGCTATAAGTCGGTCATTTTCGCTCAGCTTTCGCATCGGGGCTCTACCGACACGGGTTACTTCGTCGGTAATGTAGGGATTCTCAAAGCGTGCCAGGATTTTATGAATGTATGCCTGGTGCTCGGCTTTATCGAATCTATACTTGCCGATCAGTACCATTCCTGTTTCATTCAGTGCCGACTCCACTAATCTCTTCACCGTTTCATCCTGCAGGGCTTCATCGATCGTAGGGAACCCTTTCTGGTAGCCGATATATGCCGCTACGGCATGCCCGGTGTTAACGGTAAACAGCTTTCGTTCTATATAGGGGGTCAGGTCGTCCACATAGGTGATGCCCTTGATGTCCGGCGTTTCGCCAATGATTGCGGAGCGGTCCACCACCCACTCGTAGTAGGGCTCTACTGTTACCAGAAGCTTGTCTTCGTTCGTCTGGTTCGGCACGATGCGGTCGACTGCAGCGTCCGGGAATGCAAAGGATTGGTCGAACTCCTCCTTCTCATCCGGTGCCAGCTGCTCATACACATGCATTTTCAACAAGGAGCTTCCCCCTATCAGATTTTCACATGCGATGATGTTAAGGGGGGACCGGTTGCTTTCAATCCTTTTGCGAAGTCCTTTTACCAAGGCTTTTGCAATGATAGGCAAAATCGACGGGCCCACTGCGGTCGTAATGATATCCGCTTTTACAATGGCCTCTTCCAGCTCTTCAGGCTGGGACATACTGTTGATGGCAGAAACATTTTTCACCAGCAATTCCTCTTGTGTCTGGTCCGCCAACACGACGCGATACGCTTGTCTATCATTGATGAGATCGACGATTTCGCTGTTCACATCGACAAAGGTGGTATGGTAGCCCGCTTGATATAAAAGGGCTCCGATAAAGCCTCTCCCGATATTACCTGCTCCAAAATGAAGTGCCTGCATGTTAGTTGACTCCTTCGAATAGTTCCAGGATTTCTTCTGCGGAGGTTGCCTCCACTATTTTTTGTACATTTTCCTCTTCGGAACAAACAATGGCAATCTGGGAAAGGATGTCCAGGTGCTCATTGTCTTTTCCAGCTATGCCGATCAGGAGCTTCACTTCATTTCCTGCCCCGAACTCCACGCCGCTTGGAACTTGCAGGATGGCAATTCCGGATTCTTTTACCGCTTTTTTCGCATCTTCCGTGCCATGCGGAATCGCAACAAAGTTGCCCATATAGGTGGAAGTCAGTTCCTCGCGCTCGAGCATTTTTCCGATATAGGAAGGCTCTACATATCCTCGTTGAACAAGCAATCTGCCTGTCATTTCAATTGCTTCTTCTTTTGTTCCTGCTGATGCGTTCAATACGATGTTTTCTTTTGCCAAGATTGGTAATGCCATAGTTAAACACTCCTTAGTTCTGTTAGTTTTTCTTGAAAAAATTGATTAAGCTTTGCAGCCAGAAATTTTCCCATTTGTTGTTCATCCTGTGATTCGAACCGGGATATGCTCTTTTCGTTTTCGATGATGATGGCGCTTATCTGACTTAGCACCTCCAATGACTCGTGCTGGATGCTTTCCGGAGACAGCAGTACCAAAAGGGACTCCACTTCCATTTCGGATTGATCCATTCCTCTTGTTGCAAGTGGCTGGTGGAGGGCATATACCGAAAATGCCGGCTCTTTGACCGCACCACTTTTTGCATGGAATAGCGCCAGCTTCGTATCCGGTATCCCCAGTCCGCCAAGCTTTTCCCGATCCAGCAGATCACTTAGAACTTCATCAGCCGACAAGAGCGCCCCTTTTTTCTCCAGGTGATGGCAGGTCTCGCTTAACGCCTCATGTATAGTAAGTTCTTGATCATTCTTTAAGACAGTAAAGCCTGCGAGAACCGTTGCAATCGTTTCTGCGTAGTGAGATAGTTTGTTCATGTTTTCCGCCACGAGCCCAATTGGCAGCTCCTGCAGCTCTTGTGCGATTTTCTGATAGTCCCCTATTTCCAGCAGCTTCTTTTTCGTCTGCTGATGGATAAACTGTTTGATCTTCTCGACTTCTTTTTCTGTAAGCATCGGATTGACGATCAGGTATTCTTTTTCGATCTCTGGAAGCCGAATCGTGGAAATGATAAGGTCATAATTTTCGTAATCGGTCTGTTGCATTTCAAACAGGGAAACATTTTTACAGATTTTGATATCTGGAATTTCCTTTTGCAGCCTCGTAGCAAGCATCTTGGACGTTCCGATTCCTGTAGAGCACACCACGAGCGCACGCATTGGCTTCCGCTGATGAATGTTCAAAAGCGCGGAACCGAAATGCATCACCAGATAGCCAATTTCCTCTTCTGGCACCTCAAGGTCCGCAAACACAACCTTCACGCCCTCATTGACGATGGAAAACAACTCGGTGTATTCCATTTTGATTCTCGTCAATAAAGGATTGCTGATCCCCATATTCTGTTTGATCCGGAAAAGCGCCGGCCCTAAATGCGCCATCAATCCCTGCAGGAGGGACTGGTTATCCGACAGCTCCTGGTGCACTTTCTTTTCCACAAAGAGGATCAGGTTCTTTGCCCGTATCGCATCCTGCAGGCCGGTATCTTCTATAAAATATTCTTTGTCCTGCCGGAGCTTGGCACCGAGCAGATGCATAGTGATATACCCTGTCTCAGCTGTCGGAATCACCTTTTGGTACACCCTTTCCAGCTTGTCGAGAATTTTCTCCGCGACCTTGAATTCGGGTGTTTCCTGAAGTGTCGCCAAATAGTGCTGATCCATGGAGATATTCTCTCCGCGCAGGATTCGTTCCATTGCCAGGGCAAGGTGGACGACCAGACCCATATAGGCACTGTCTGCTATCGAATAAGGAAGCTCCCTATTGATATCATCCACGGCACGTTCCACGATAAGCAGATTTTTTTTATCCACCAGGCCGAGCAGCCGCTCCGAAATGGAGTCATTCGGCGTGGATTTCTTCTGGATATTCTCCCGTATCAGGGAAAGAAGTTCATATTCATCCACATTTTCTGTGATGACCTTGCTCATCGCTTTTCTTTTCGCAGATTCATCGCCGGTTATCTCGACTCCATACCCTCTTTTACGGATGAGCGATAAATTGCCCATCCTGTGCAGCCGCTCCTCGACCTTGTTCAGATCATTGCTGATGGTCGCGATGGTGACATTCAGGTCGTTGGCCAGGGCAATGAGCTTGACCGGCTCCACGGACTCAAGAAGCGTGCATAAAATGATGACATGCCGCTCCTCGGCGGTATATTGATTGTGGTCTACCTTGAACAGGAACAGCCTTAAATCTTCTATATTCTTTTTATCCCCTATGATTTGTACGCCCACACCTGATTTTTTAACCAGGGACAGGTCGTAATTCTTTAAAATATCCTCAACATCCTTCAGGTCACGATGGATGGTGCGGGTACTGACATCGATTTCATTTGCGAGGTCCCTCACCGTCATTTCTTCCTCCGACGATAGCAGTCTCTCGAGTATCTGCCGTTCTCTGGCAGTAACGTACATAGCGCTCACTCCAATACACTTGGATGATGACAAAATTTAATTACTATGTTGATAGTTTAATCATACGCCAGCATTCTTATAGGTTCAACAGAAGGAAAATGCAGATTCGGCGGAATAGTTGTTGACATTTTTTAAAAAGAATTTCGTGCCTGGAGCAAAGAGAAAGGACAGAGCTTATGAGCTCCGTCCCTCTTTTGTGGTTATTTCAATTTTTCGATAAGCTCATCATATTTAGGGCTGTTCAAGAAGTTCTCAACAGAAATATGCTTTGCTTCTGGATGTTTTGCTTTTGCACGATCGGTTAGATCTTTATGCGTGATGACAATGTCAGCATCCATCGGGATATTATTGATGGACGAGTTTGCGACATCAATGGAAAGTCCTGCCTTTTTCATTTTGTTCTTCATGATGGAGGCTCCCATTGCGCTCGAGCCCATTCCCGCATCACATGCAAAAATGATTTTGTTTACTTCTTTCTCTTCGACAGGTGTTTCTTCTTTTTTAACCAGTACAGAAGCTCTGCTTTCTTTTCCTTTTAATTCGGAAGTTTTTTCTGTCGCTTTTGCAAGTTCTGTTTCGTCGATTTCCTTTGATCCTTTTAAAATAACAGATGCAATCAGGAACGATACAACAGAAGCAACTAGCACACCTGCAATAACCGGCAGGAATCCACCTCTAGGCGTCAAGGCCATGACTGCAAAAATACTTCCTGGTGACGGCGCTGCGACCAATCCACCATTGAACAATAGTAAGGTGAATACGCCAGATGCTCCCCCTCCGATTGCCGCTAAAATAAGAGCCGGCTTCATCAGGATATACGGGAAGTAGATTTCATGAATCCCTCCGAAGAAATGGATAATGGTCGCACCGGAAGCGGACTGTTTTGCCATTCCTTTTCCGAAAACCATGAATGCCAAGAGGATACCAAGACCTGGTCCAGGGTTCGCTTCAAGCAGGAACAGTATGGACATTCCTTCTCGGGCAGCCTGTTCAATTCCGATTGGACCGAGGATTCCATGATTGATGGCGTTGTTCAAGAAAAGCACTTTTGCCGGCTCAATCAGAATGCTCGCTAGTGGCAACAGGTTTGCATCTACCAGTGTTTCTACTCCGGCTGCCAATGTCTTGTTCAGAGTCAATACGATTGGTCCGATTGCCTTGAATCCGATAATCGTAAGGATCCCTGCGATAATCCCAGCCGAGAAGTTGTTGATCAGCATTTCGAACCCTTGCTTCACTTTTCCATCAATGGCTTTGTCGAACTTCTTGATTGCATAACCACCAAGAGGTCCCATTACCATAGCCCCAAGGAACATCGGGATGTCCGCCCCAACGATGACACCCATCGTCGCAGTGGCACCAACTACCCCACCACGCAAGTCATAGACCATGCGTCCACCTGTAAAACCAATCAAGATCGGCAGCAGGTAATTGATCATCGGTCCAACTAATGTTGCCAATTCTTCATTTGGCCACCAACCAGTTGGTATAAATAATGCCGTAATCAACCCCCAAGCAATAAATGCTCCGATATTGGGCATGATCATTCCACTAAGATGACTCCCAAAACGCTGTATTTTCACTTTATAATTAGAATTTGAATTATTAGAGCTCATTTTTTTGCCCCCCTTGTCATTTCTTATCTTTATATTAAAGCGGTTTCATAGGATAATCCACTGATAGTAAAGTCCTATTTGGCAATGTGGTTGTTGACATTTTTAAAGAAAGGGAAAAGTGACAAGAAAAAAAGCACCCACTCTTAAGGAGGGGTGCTCTCGCAATCATTTATCTTACAAGACTTCGTATTAAGTTAGATAGCTGACGTTTTCTTCTTCCTCTTCGGAGTCAGTTCCTTCGTCGCCTTCTTTTTCTTCTCCATCTTCAGGCTTGTCTTCGCCTTCAGCTGGCTTTTTTTCCTGCTCGTCAGCCGGCTCGCTGCTCTCTTCGGAAGCTTGTCCCTCTTCGTCAAGAAGCGCTGTTACCGGTCTGTCAAAGTACTCAGTAGGATTTACTGCTACAGAATCTTTGCGAATTTCAAAGTGAACGTGGACGGAATCCTTGTTCATCAGGCTTGTACCTGCTTCTGCGATCTTTTGGCCTTGGTCTACGAAATCACCAGCTTTAACTGTTACATTGGAAAGTGCCTGGTAGTAAGTTTTAACACCATTCAAATGCTCGATTTCTACAACATTACCTAAAAGTCTGTCTTCTTCTGCACGAGTTACAGTTCCACTTAAAGATGCTACGACGTCAAACGTTTCGCCATCTTTCATTTTGATATCTACCCCAGTGTTTGGATGGTACATACCATTGTAGTATACGAAAGATGCCTCTTGCTCTTCCTCGGATGCATCCGCATCCCAGAATTGCTTTTCGATCACTGCGGAATTCTTGTCCGTCACCGGCATCACGAAGTTCTCGACTGGACGGTTAACCTCTACTGCATCGTCTTCATTGTATGAAGTAGTTGGTCCTTGTCCGTTGTTGCTTTCATCCTCTGGATTTGTTTCCGTGTTACCTGCTTGGAACATTAAAACCGCTGTCAAAATGATTGCTGCGCTTGCTAGGTAGATTGCCGGGAATACCCAACGCTTTTTCATTAAACGCTGCCAATTTGATTGTTGAGAAGTCCGTTTCTTTTCTTCCTCTCTCATTGTATCATCACCTCAGCAATCATTCTGAACAGAATCAGAGAATAATATACACAGAGACGAAAAAAATTTTAAAAAACTTATTTTTCTTCAAAGTTGGTGGAATTATGCATGAGGGGGGAAGTTTTTTTTGCAGCTTTTGTATTGAAGGGGGCCAGACCCCGGCAGGAGATGTGGGATAGGTGTCGAATAGTTTATAGTTTTGGTATGATTAGGTGGTTGAGTGTCGACTTTGGTGCCGTCATTTTGGCGGTTGCCTTGTTTGGTGGTCTCATAAAAACTTTTGGTGCCGTCATTTTGGCGGTTGCCTTGTTTGATGGTCTCATAAACCACTTTTGGTGCCGTCATTTTGGCGGTTGCACGGTTTGGTGGTCTCATAAACCACTTTTGGGACCGTCATTTTGGCAGCCGTACGGTTTGGTGGTCTCATAAACCACTTTTGGGACCGGCATTTTGGCGGTTGCCTGGTTTGGTGGTCTCATAAACCACTTTTGGTGCCGCCATTTTGCCAGCCGCACGGTTTGGTGGTCTCATAAACCACTTTTGGGACCGGCATTTTGCCAGCCGCATGGTTTGGTGGTCTCATAAACCACTTTTGGTGCCGCCATTTTGCCAGCCGCACGGTTTGGTGGTCTTATAACTAAACTCTTCAACCGCTTTTATAACTGCAAAGCTCAAATTGTCCATAACCACAACAATATACATGATAAAGGAGCACCCCATATGTTTCGCACCACTGTCAGATTTTATTTAAAACTCGCACCATTCGCCTATATGGCATTCATCTGGTTTCTATCCAGCAACCCAGCAGATGCATTCGTGGACACCGGAATGTCCTGGGACAACGCTTTTAAAGAATCACTCCATCTCATTGAATTCGGGATTCTGTACGTTATGCTCGCGCTATTCTTCCTAATAGACGGTAAACTCACAACAAAAACAAACATCCTCTGCGCAGCCATCGCCATCGCCTACGGCCTCACAGACGAAATCCACCAATCCTTCGTCCCTGCCAGGTCGGCAACCGTGATTGACTTTGTGAAGGACACAATCGGCGTGCTGATAGCATTTTTCTTTATTCATCAGGCATACTTCGGCACCCGGTTCAAAAAACTCGGTTACCTTTTACAAAAAATCGAAGCCAAATTCAAAAAGCCCGTATCACTCAAATAAGCGATACGGGTTTCTTTCTATTGTTATTGCTTCGCCGTCAGCTTCGTCAAATACTGCTCCGCACTCCCGATCTCGACACCTTTATAATAGTGCGCCACAATATCCGAATGCTTTTTCCCCTCAAGCGCCATGCCATTCGCTCCGTATTGGCTCATCCCGACGCCGTGCCCGTAGCCTTTTGTGGTGATGACGATGTTGTCACCCTTCCACTCCCAACTGAAGTCGCTTGATTGCAGTTTCAGCTTTTCGCGGACTTCCCTTCCTGTCAGCTGCTTGCCGTTGATTTCGACCGTATCGACACGGTTTCCGGTGGTGCGGGCGGTGATCTTTCCTACCGTGCCATCTGAACCAAGCTGTACGCCGAGTTTGTTTTGGAAATCGGCAACAGATAGGCTTACCTGCTTCAGGAATTTAGGCGTATCAATGTCCCATGGGCTATCGACACTACGTAAATATGGATATTCATTTTGCCAGTATTCTTCTGAGTTTTCCGTTTTCCCGTTGCTTGTGGAGAAGAAGCTTGCGGTGATCGGTTCATTGTTATAGGTAAGAATCTGGCCGGCTGTTGCTTTTACGGCTCCTGTCACTTTTGCAAGCTTCCAATCATAATCGCCTTTCCAGATCGCTTTAAGTTCTTCTTGCCCTTTATACACTTGATGTGCCACCGTATCCGTCACATCAGCACCCTCAGGCGTCCCAATCTTCTCCCCCGCCAACAGATGCCTTAAAATAAACGTTCGAGCAGCGAGCGCCTGTGCCTTTAATGCCTCTTCTTCAAAATCTGCAGGCATTTCAGAGGCCACCACCCCCACCACGTACTCTTCCAATGGAATGTTTTCTATTACATCTTTATTCGCACGGTACACCGCTACATCGATGGGTGATTCCGCTACTGATGACTGGGCCTGCTGCTTGTTCTGGAGTTCTTCGGCGAGTTTTCCACTCACTTTGTCGGTGAACGGCATGACTAGCAATGTTGGTATCATTAATACCATGACGAAAAGGATGGATGTGAGTACGATGAATGGTTTTAAGTTTCTCATAGCGTCGAGCCTCCGTTAAAAATTTTGAGTAGTTGTAAGCACCTTTACTCTTTCATTCTTATGGGGACGGACAAGCAATTATGACTAAAAACTGGGCAAGTTTTGTCAGGCGTTTCTATAGAAAGAAAGCGGGAGAAAAAATATCTCCAACACATTACGCATAACTGGAAAATGTTACATTCCTGTGAAAATGCATTTTTTTAAAAAAAGTGGAATAAAAATAATAGAACAATCCATAATAAATGAGGTGAAAAAAATTAAAAAGAGGGCCAGACCCCAGCAGGAGTTTGACCCTCTTCGTAGAATATATGTTATTAGGAAGGTTTATGCTTCTTTAATTTGCTCAAGGATGACTGTTTGTTCTTGTTCCATTGAGCTTACACGTTCGATGTCTGCACCAAGAGCTGCCAGCTTGTTGTGGAAGTTCACATAGCCACGATCTAGGTGTTTCAGTTCTGTAACGCGTGTATATCCATCTGCAATTAATCCCGCCAAGGTTAATGCTGCTGCTGCACGCAAGTCTGTCGCCGCTACTTCTGCACCCTGTAAGCTTGCTGGTCCGTTTATTACAACAGAACGACCTTCAATCTTGATGTCACCGTTCATGCGACGGAATTCTTCCACGTGCATGAAGCGATTTTCGAATACAGTTTCCGTGATCATACTTGTGCCTTCAGCCGCTAGTAGCAGAGACATCATTTGAGACTGCATATCAGTCGGGAATCCAGGGTGAGGCATTGTTTTAATGTCAATTGCCTTCAGCTTTTCTGGTCCGATAACACGTAATCCGTTTTCGACTTCTTCGAATTTAACGCCCATTTCTTCCATTTTGGCAATAAGTGAGCTGGAGTGTTCCGGCACTGCGCCTTCAACGATTACGTCTCCGCCTGTGATTGCAGCTGCTACCATGAAAGTACCCGCTTCAATACGGTCAGGGATGATGTCGTGTTTACAGCCGTGAAGCTCAGACACACCTTCGATTCTTAATGTTCCAGTACCCGCGCCGCGAACCTTCGCTCCCATAGAGTTCAAGAAGTTCGCCAAGTCCACGATTTCCGGCTCTTTTGCTACGTTTTCCATGATTGTCGTACCTTCAGCAAGCGTCGCCGCCATCATGATGTTTTCCGTAGCCCCTACACTTGGGAAGTCCAAATATATTTTCGCGCCTTTTAGTCTTCCGTCTACTTCAGCGTCGATATAACCATTTCCTACTTTCACTTTCGCACCCATCGCTTCGAATCCTTTTAAATGCTGATCAACCGGTCTAGAACCGATTGCACATCCACCAGGTAAAGCAATTTTCGCTTTTCCGTTTCGAGCAAGCAATGATCCCATTACAAGTACGGATGCACGCATCTTTCTTACATATTCAAATGGTGCTTCGATATTCAACTCTCTCGTTGCATCGACAGTTATACGATTATTTTCAAAATCAACATCGGCATTAAGAAAACGCAAAACCTCGTTAATCGTATAAACGTCGGAGAGCTCTGGTACATTTAAGATTTCGCATTTGCCTTTGCTAGCTAATAGTGTTGCGGCGATAACAGGTAGTACTGCATTTTTTGCTCCTTCTACTTTTACAGTACCTTTCAACCTTTGTCCACCGCGGACAATAATTTTTTCCAAAATTTTCCCCTCCGCGTCATATGTTCTATATATTAATATTCAACAGTAATAATTGGCGTGCCTACAATCACGGTAGTCTTATCGCCCAATCCTTGTTTTCGTAACCCAATTTGTAAGTTCATCTTTCCATGTTGTGTCGGAAGAACATTATTCCATAATTCAGTGTATGCTGAAACTGAAACAAAGGTATCTTCATTCAACTCTTCGATTACTCTTGCTGAAAATGCGTCCAACAAAATATTTGTCGTATTTTGCAAACCACCTTCAATTTTATCACTGAAATCGCCTGTCATACAACTAAATATTTCAATGTTCTCTTGAGAAATTTTGGTAAGATTAGAATGGAAGTCCTTTAGTATCTCCCTAGCCGAGGTTTTTTCCCAACCATATCCAGTGACCTCATATAATAAGTACGATGTCTTGCTTGAGTTTGTGTGGGTTGTGATGAGCTGAAGGGATTCTTCCTGCTTTAATGAATCATTATAATGAGTTCCAATCGCTTTCCACTGATCATCTTCCACTTCCACAGTCCAGTTTAAATGGCCCATCTTCTTTTTTAAACCATTT
This sequence comes from Sutcliffiella sp. NPDC057660, assembly GCF_042800035.1. Lineage (NCBI taxonomy): Bacteria > Bacillati > Bacillota > Bacilli > Caryophanales > Bacillaceae > Sutcliffiella > Sutcliffiella sp. NPDC057660. The sequence continues at coordinate 115,590 of NZ_JBHVHV010000013.1, read as the reverse complement.
ACCTCTTTTTGAAAACCTACTAAATCCCTAATTTTATAGACGTTGTTTCTGCCATAAAGTTTCCACTCTTTAATATTAATTTTTTTCTCTTGAAAAACCTGAGCAATTTCAAGTATCTCAGTACTGATTTCGGTTGGTAATTGAGCTCTGCTTCTTTCATTCCCAAGAATTACACCAGTAAAACATACAACCAAAACAAAAATCAAACTAATTACCCGCTGCACAGTCTTCTTCCCCGTTTCACCGCTCCAAACCTTATCTCTTGTCATATCCCCCACGTCCCTTTCCCACTTCTCTCCTTACTATCCATTCTTACCACCTAAAGCCGCGTCATACATGGGAATAATCGTCAAATTTCTCATTGTGGGTTAGCAAAAATACCACCAAAAAAACATCAAAAAACTTTAATTAGGGGCCAGACCCCGGCAGGAGATTTTCGACATATGTCGAAAGGCGCACACTTTTTAAATTCATTATTTTTTGTTGACTGATGTCAGCAAATGGCAGGACTTTTTACATGGGTATGCATTTAATTGGAGGATATTACCAATAGTTTTGTGGGTTTTGATCTTTAAGGGTTGATGGGATGTCGTTAAAAATGTGTTCGGGTAACTGTTTTTATTGTTTTCAGGAGGATTAGCTCCATTTTCTTAGGTTGAAATGGTGAACGACTATGCCAAATGCGTGCTTATGCACAAAAATGACGAGGATTCGCACAATTTTTTCAATTTGCGCTGAAAAATCAGGACGATTCGCACAAAACTTTTGATTTGCGCTCAAAAATGAATGGTTTATGCACAAAACCCAATCTTCGGCACAATCCGTCATTCCCCAATTCGTCGATTCGCTAATTGGCTATACTGCCGGCCGCACACTCTCCATTCCTAATCCTTTATACGTAACCAAATCAAAGAGCCGAGGCACACCACTTCGCCTCGGCTCCCTATTTTCGGTTGACTCCTACTTACCACATCATCGGCAATCGCTGCGACAGAAACAGGTAATCCAAAAAGAAATTGCTTACCGCTGATCCGATTGCAATTGTCACCAGAATTAACAGCAGTCTCATCTGCACCACACGATTCGGCTTCATCCATTTTTCATAATGGATGGCCTGCAGCGCCCACCAGGTGATGCTGATGAAAAGCAGATGCGACAGGATGCTGATCAATGATTGTACGCCAATACCAACCATACTGCATCTCCTTTCTCCATTTTGTAATTATTATTTATGTATACTTTTATCAGCACTTGAAATGATATAAGTGTTTAGAGGAAACCGTAACTTTAGCACTTTAACGCACAGCGGGTCAGGCCCCTATTAATTGGCCCCTATAAAAAAGAGAAGGAGCACATCCCCATGCTCCTCCTCCCATTAAACCATATACCCCTTTTTACTTCCAAACCGCTTGCCTATGCATTTAACCAGTTATATCATCTGCCAGGGGCGAAGAAGTCCATGAGCACGTCGAGGTTTCCGTTGTAGAAGTCGAGTGCCAGGCCTGGCATGATTCCAAATGCGATTGTCCCGAGTGCACAGAGGATGACCGTGATCCAGATTCCCACTGGTACGGTGATTTTCTCTTGGCTTGCTGCTGGACGGAAGAACATTTGGGTCATGATACCAAAATAGTAAAAATACGAGATGACGGTGGTTGCGATCAGCACCGAAGCAAGTACATATGCCTTGGACGGTTCTGTGATCGCGCCGACAAATATCCCTAGCTTTCCGATGAATCCGGCGGTTCCCGGAATTCCGGCAAGTGATAATAGGAAGATGCTCATCAGCACAGCCAACACAGGCGAGCGTCGGTACAATCCGGCGAATTGGCTCAGATCTTCGGAATCGTCCTTCGATGAAAGCACCTGCAATACAGCCAAAGCCCCGATGTTCATCAGAAGGTATGCCGCCAAGTAGAACCACATTGTCTCAAAGAGGAACAACAGGTTGATCGAGCTGATCGCGACAAGCAGGTAGCCTGCGTGTGCGATCCCGGAGTAGGCGAGCATTCTTTTGACATTGCGCTGACGCAGCGCGACTGCATTCCCGACTACCATCGAAACGACCGCAAGAATTGCAATCATATCTTTTAGCGAGAAGAGCATGGAGTTCTGCCCTTCAGCGGCAGGTGTCATCAAGAACAGCGTGATGAACAATCGTGCGATGATGACAAAGCCCGCCGTTTTGGAAACGACCGCCAGGAATGCCGTTACAGGTGTCGGTGAACCTTGGTACACGTCCGGGGCCCACATATGGAACGGGGCGGTGGCGAGTTTAAAGGACAATCCGACAAACATCATTACAAAGGCCATCATCAACAGGAATTGCATGTCACCTGCACGGGTTTGCATCAGGATCTGCTGCATTTCCAACAGGTTGGTCGTGCCGGTCAATCCATACACATAGCTCATCCCGAATAGCGTGATGGCAGTGGCGATTCCGCCGTTGATGACATATTTCATCGCTGCTTCGTTGGACTTCAGGTTCTTTTTGCGCAGTCCAGCCAGCACGTAGGAGGATAGGGACAATAGCTCCAATCCTACAAACAAGGTGATCAGGTCTCCGCTTGACGCCATGAACATGGTTCCAAGGGTTCCTGCCAATAGTAGATAGTAAAATTCTCCGCGATATTCCTTCAAGCCTTCCTTCGGTTCGTAGCTGACCGCCATCAGCATGACAAATGCCGATCCTGCCAACAACAGAAGCTTGAAGCCTTTTGCGAAGCTGTCCAATCGATAGGTTTCAAAAAGGATGCTCGTGACCCCGCCCTCATCAAAGTAGGACAGTACCACAAATAGGATCGCAGCCAATATTCCCGCAAACCCGATCCATCCGAGAATGCGTCGGTCCACGTATTTTGGCAAAAATAAATCCAACAGAGTTAAAAGAGTGATTACACCAAGGATGATGAATTCCGGTGCCATTGCTCCCCACTCAAAGCTGAGCAGCGTATCTAAATCCATCTTTCATCACCCTCCTATTCCTAAAATAATGGCTTCGATGGTTGCCTGAAGCGGTTCTGCCAGGATGCTTGGATAGACACCGATCAGCACGATGAAGAATAGCATCGCGACAACAGGAATGAATTCCACCCCGCGAATGTCGACCACTTTTTCCCCATATGCTGCCGTTTTCCCGAAGGTCATGCCCATCACCGCACGCAGCAGGTAAGTCGCTGTCAGGATGATTCCGAGTGTCCCGACTGCCGCCACAACCGGCATTTCCTTGAACAGTCCAAGGAATGCGAGGAACTCACTGACAAATCCGGACATACCCGGCAATCCTAGTGACGCCATTGCACCGACGAGGAAAAACCCTGCCGTAAGTGGCATCACTTTTGCCAAGCCACCAAGCTTGTCAATCGTTGTCGTGCCAACACGCTCATGCATCACGCCGATCAGGAAGAACAGGAGTGCTGCGATGAAGCCGTGGGAAACGACTTGGAAAATGGCTCCCTGGATGCCCGCTTCGTTCATGGAAGCAAGTCCGATCAGCACAATTCCCATATGCGAGATACTGGAGTATGCCAGTACCATTTTAAAATCTGTTTGAATCAGTGCAAGGAACGCTCCATATAGAAGGTTCACGACACCAAGAATCGCAAGAACGAGCGCAAGCTGTTCGAACTGCTCAGGGAAGATTCCCACCCCGAAACGGATCAGACCGAATGCCCCGATTTTCAGCAGAACGCCGGCATGCAGCATGACGATCGATGGCGGAGCCTGAACGTGCACCTTCAGCATCCAGCTGTGGAGCGGCACGATCGGCAGCTTGATCCCGAATGCAACAAGCAGCGCGATCAACAGGCCAAGTCGGAAATCATCCGTCATGCCGCCGATCAATGCATCGTTGCCGGAATGGAACAGATACGTGATATCCGCAATATTCATCGTTCCTGTTTTTGCAAAAAGAATGACAAAGACGATAAGCAATATCGCAGATCCAAGTCCGTTGTAGATAAGGAAACGGTATGCGGCATTCTCTTTTTCAAAATAACCCCACTTCCCGATCAGGAAGAACATCGGAATCAACGTCAATTCAAAGAAAAAGAAGAATAATAATAGATTTTCAGAAGCAAAGACTCCCAGCATCCCGATCTGTAATAGAAGGAACAGGATGAAGTATCCCTTCCACTCTTTTTTGATATGGATGGAGGCAATCGCTGCAAGCGTTGAAAGCACGGCGGTCAGAAGGATCATCACAAGTGAAAATCCATCGATGCCAAGCTCATAGGAAATCGGCTGGTAGAGCTCGATCCCGTAGAGGCCTTTCATCGCTTCCTTGTTGCCGAAGCTGAACCATTCCGCTTTTACGGCAAATTGCTCCAGCCCCGCTCCCGCCTTGTACTGCCAGAACGCGATGATGGCGAAAATCAAGGAAGGCAAGGTTGCTGCAAAACCGACTATTTTGATCAGCTTCTCGTTTGTTTTTGGTATAAACAGTAGTGCCAGTACACCTAAAAGAGGGGCGAAAATCAAGATTGACAAGAACAAGCTGTTCATCCTATGTACCCCCCTGTGAATGCAAAAATAAGCAATAGAATGGCCAGGCCGACAAATGCGACAGCGCTATAGACCTGCGTCTGGCCGTTCTGCATTTTCGCGCCAAGGCGTCCGATGGATTGGGTCGCATAGGCGATGCCCTTCATCGTCCCGTGAACGAGGAATTCATCGACATACTTCAGGAAGAGGCTGATTACTTTGGTTCCGTAGACGAATGTCATTTTATAGAACTCATCGACAAAATATTTGTTTCGTAAGATTCCGTACAAATGCGGTGCTCCTGTGCTGAACGTCGCACGGTCGATGGAACGGCGGTAGTAGATCAGGTACGCAATGCCGATTCCAACGATGGAAACGAGGATTGCAGCGACCATGATCCATGCCGGGCCTTCAATATGGGACGGGCCGTACATGTCGGTTCCTTCTGTCAGCCAATCTCCCAGGAAATGACCGAACCACGGGGTATTCATGTACCCAGCCACGACTGCCAAGACGCCTAGCACCATCATCGGGATGGTCATGACGGACGGCGATTCGTGGGCATGGCGCTGGTCCCCGCGTGCCTCGCCGGTAAAAACCAGGAAAAACAGGCGGAACATGTAGAACGCAGTAAAGAATGCAGCAATCAAGGCTAGTGCAAAAAGGAACGGATTCCCGTTTACCCAAGCGGCAATCAGGATCTCTTCCTTACTGAAGAATCCGGAGAACAATGGCACCCCGGTGATCGCGAGCGTTCCGATCAAGAACAGGATTCCGGTTGTACGCATTTTTTTCCATAGTCCGCCCATCTCATCGATATTCTGGGTATGTGCGGCATGGATGACGCTACCTGCTGCAAGGAACAGCAAGGCTTTGAAGAAAGCATGTGTGGTCAGGTGGAACACCCCTGCCACATAACCAGCAGAGCCCAGCGCCAGCATCATGAAGCCTAACTGACTCACAGTCGAGTAGGCTAGTACTCTTTTAATATCCTTTTGAACAAGGCCGATCGATGCGGCAAAGATCGCGGTGAACGCACCAACGATTGCAACTGTCATCAAGGCTGTTTCACTTGCTGCGAATAGCGGGAACAGGCTCGCTACCAGGTAGACCCCTGCTGCAACCATTGTCGCGGCGTGGATGAGGGCGGATACCGGTGTCGGACCTTCCATCGCATCCGGCAGCCAGGAGTGCAGCGGGAATTGACCGGATTTCCCCATCGCCCCGATGAAGATCAGGATCGCGATGAGGGTCAGCATGCCTGCAGAAATCACTCCTGCATTAACAGCTGCAAAAATCGCATCATATTCAAAGCTTCCAACCTGCCAGAATAAAAGGATGATCCCGATGAACAATCCGACATCCCCGATACGCGTCATGATGAACGCTTTTTTGGCAGCAGCTTTTGCATCTTCTTTAAAGAAATAGAATCCAATGAGCAAGAACGATCCCAGTCCCACAAGCTCCCAGAAAATATAGAGCTGGAGCAGGTTAGGCGAAATCACTAAGGCCAGCATGGCAAAGGTAAAGAGCCCGAGGTAGGCGTAGAAGATGTGGAAACGCTCATCTCCGTGCATATACCCTTTGGAATAGATATGTACTAATAAGCTGACAAGTGATACTACGACAAGCATCAAGGCATTCAATTGATTCACTTCATATCCCGCCGTCAAGGTCACATCGCCGATTTTAAGCCATTCGAATGTGGCCTTGAAGGTTGGTGCCGAAAACCGCTCCCATAGTGCCATTATAGAAAAAATCAGTGAAAAGCCGATGAGCGCCATTCCCACAAACGCACTCGATTCTTTCAGTTTTTTCCCAATGAACAAGAGTAGGATAAAGGAGATCAGCGGAAAAAGCGGGATGATCCAAGCATTTTCCATCATCGTATCAAGTCCCCTTCTCTTACGCGGGCTTGTATTGTTCCCACGCTTTTATCAAGCAAGTTCGTTAATTCCGGGTTCAAAAAGGAGGATAAAAAGAGCAAAGAAGTTCAAGGAAGCGAAGGCTCGAGCACCGCAGTGTATTATGAGATACATGAGGAGCGGAGAGACTAAGCTGACGCAGAAATTCGAAGCTATTTTTACCGGACTTTTTGAACTTCCTTTAATTCTTCAACGAATTCATTTCATCGATATTTACCGTCTTCCGGTTGCGATATAGCGCAATCAGGATAGCTAACCCTACCGCTGCTTCAGCTGCTGCGACCGTTATGGTAAACAGAGAAAACACTTGCCCTGTAATCGACGGGTTAATACCAAATTTACTAAAAGCAACTAGGTTTATATTCACCGCATTCAGCATCAGCTCGATACAGATCAGCACGATGACCGTGTTTCTTTTGGTCAGTGCCCCGTAAAGGCCGATACAGAATAGAATGAGCGCTAATACCAGGTAGGCCGATAATGGAACTGTTGTCATTCCTTTGTCGCCTCCTCTTCCACGTCATCGCGTTTTGCCAAAATGATCGCTCCGACAAGTGCCACTAGCAACAACACCGATGTCAGCTCGAATGGAATCACGTATTTTGCATAGATGGCAAGACCGATCTGCTCAGTGTTGTCCACATGCAGGTCAGCGGCACCGCTGCCAAGATCGAGGTTGTACACGCCAAAATACATCAGCCCGGCGAACCCTAGGACACCAAGGCCCACGAGAATTTTCCGAAGAAGTCCCGCAGTCTCGGTTTCATCGTTATGGCGCGTAAGCATGATCCCGAACAGCATGATGATCGTGATGGCACCGGAGTAGATGAGAATCTGCACAAATGCCACGAACTCAGCGGAAAGCATCACATAAATGCCGGCGATGCTGATGAAGGTGAACACAAGAGCGACGACCATGTGCACGACCTTCGTCAGATTCAGCATGAGCACGCCACCGGCAATCGCAGCAAGCGCGAGCCCTATGAAGGCAATAAATTCACCGGATATACTCATGCTTTATTCTCCCTTCTGATGTTCGTATCGTTTTCATCAAGCCACTCGAGATTCTTGAAAAGTCGATCGCGGCTATATTCCGCAAGCTCGAAGTTGTTTGTCATGATGATCGCTTCTGTCGGGCAGACCTCTGTACAAAGATCGCACAGGATACAGATTTCAAAGTTGATATCGTACGTATCGATGATTTTCCCTTTTTTCGTCGGATCCGGATGCTTTTTCCCGGTAAGCTGGATACAGTCTGTCGGACAGATGTTGGCACACTGGTTACAGACGATGCACTTTTCCGGGTAGAATTTCTGGATGCCGCGGAACCGATCCGGTAGTGGAAGCGGCTCCTTCGGGTAGTTGTATGTCACTTTTTTCTTGGATAAGTTTTGTAGGGTATATTTCAAACCTTTTGCAAGACCGCGCATTTCGCTTCACCCCTATTCTTCCGTTACGCTAAGTAAGAAAGGCATTTTTATTGGTGTTTTTGTTAAAAGTTTGCCCGTTGATTGCAGCGAGGGACACAAGATTCCCCGGGGAGGGTGGGAGCCTCCTCAGCTTTGCCTGTGGGGTCTCCCACTTCCCTCTAAGTTCCCGCAGGAGTCAAGTGTCTTCCGCTACAATCAACTCACGGTTTTAAACATTTTTTTAAAACAACAAATTAAACATTATTTAAAAAAGATTTCCTTAATGATCGCTGTGAAAAAGATGTTTGCCAAAGCAACCGGCAGTAGTACTTTCCAACCGAATTCCATCAGTTGATCCGCTCTGAGGCGAGGGAACGTGACACGAATCCAGATAAGGAAGAATACGACTAAGCTGAACTTCAACGCGAACCAGATGGCACCAGGAATGAAGTCCAGGAATCCGCCGAATGGAGCCAACCAGCCTCCAAGGAAAAGGACGGTTGTCAAGGATGCCATTGCGAACAGGTACACATACTCCGCAAGCATGAAGAATGCCCAGCGGAAGCCGGAATATTCGACATGGTAACCTGCTACAAGCTCCGACTCCGCTTCAGGCAAGTCGAATGGTGTACGGTTCAGTTCTGCGACAGAGGCAATCATGAAAATCAGGAATGCCGCTGGCTGCAGAAGGATGAACCAGGTTGTATCGCCTTGCGCTGCCACGATTTCGTTGAGGTTCAAGCTTCCTGCTAAAAGAACCACACCGATTACACTCATGACAAGCGGTACTTCATAGGAAATCATCTGTGCCGCAGCACGCATGCCTCCTAAAAGTGAGTATTTATTATTGGACGCCCAGCCTGCTGCCACAACCCCAACTGTCGTGATGCCGGAAATGGCGATGTAGTACAGCAAGCCGACCCCGATATCGGCAAATTGAAATTTGTCGGTGAACGGAATCGCAGCCAGCACCAGGAATGCCGGTGTAAACGCGATGACTGGCGCCAAAATGTATAATGGTCGGTCCGCATCCTTGGGGATGGTATCTTCCTTGATTAATAGTTTCAGGACGTCTGCCACAGTTTGCAGGAGGCCCCATGAACCCCCAACCTGGTTTGGTCCCATACGTCCCTGCATGAAGCCCATTACTTTACGCTCAGCCAGGATTCCGTATGTAACGAAGCCAAGCACCGCAAGTAACAGGGCTGTTGCCAGTCCGAAGAATATGAAAAAATTCGTCCAGGAAGGTGATGATTCCAGCAGATTTTGTACCATTAACCATCAACCTCCCCAAGGACAATATCAATTGCCCCCAAAATGGTGATCAGGTTCGCCATGTTCTCCCCTTCAAGCAGCTTCGGCAAGATCTGCAGGTTGTAGAACGATGGGCGACGGAACTTCAGGCGGTATGGCTCTTTTTTTCCATCGCTGGCAATATAGCAGCCGATCTCCCCGCGAGGAGATTCTATGCGTACATATGCCTCACCCTTTGGCGCCTTGATGATCCGCGGCACCTTCGCCATGATCTCGCCCTCTGCCGGGAACTGTTCCACCGCTTGCTCGATGATTTTCAAGGACTCCTCGATTTCCTCCATGCGGCAATGGTAACGTGCCCATGCGTCCCCACCATCACGGGTCGGAACATCAAAGTCAAAGCGGTCATAGATGGAATACGGCTCATCCTTGCGAAGGTCCCATTTTACGCCGGTACAACGCAGGTTCGCACCACTAAGTGAGTATGCAAGTGCATCCTCCTTCGTATAGCGGCCCACCCCTTTTACACGGCTCATGAAAATCTCGTTTCCTGTCACCAGGTCGTGATAGCCCTTCAATTGCTCCCTCATATAAGGAACAAACTCGGCAACTTTTTCAATCCAGCCCTCCGGCGCATCCCACTTCACGCCTCCAACACGCATATAGTTGAAGGTCAATCGGGCACCTGACAGCTCATTCAAAAGATTGATGATCATTTCGCGCTCACGGAACGCATATAGGAATGGACTGACCGCCCCGATATCGAGGAGATACGTTCCATACCAGACAAGATGACTCGCCACACGGCCAAGCTCCATCGCAAGCACACGAAGGTACTCGGCACGATCCGGGATCTCAAGCCCCATCATCGTCTCCACTGCGTGACAGAGCACATAGTTGTTTGTCATCGCAGATAGGTAGTCCATGCGGTCCGTATAAGGGATGATCTGTGTATACTGCAGGTTTTCCGCAAGCTTCTCCGTCCCGCGATGCAGGTATCCGACGACAGGTGTAGCCTCCTTGATGATTTCCCCATCAATCTTGACCACCAGACGGAACACCCCGTGCGTACTCGGATGCTGCGGTCCTACATTTAAAAGCATTTCCTCCGTGCGAATCATCTGCTACACCTCCACATCGTACGGCTCATAATCTTTTCGAAGCGGATGACCGACCCACTCATCCGGCATCATGATTCGCGTCATATTAGGATGTCCGGTAAACTGGACCCCAAGTAGGTCATACGTTTCACGCTCCGGCCAGTTTGCTCCCTCCCACAATGGCACAAGGGATGGGATGACAGGATTGTCACGATCTATTTTCACCTTCAATGCCACCGACTGACGATTCTTATAGGAGTAAAAATGATTGTAGATCTCCATGTGCGTCTCAAAATCAGATCCGTGCATCTCCGACAAATATTCAAACGTCAGCTGTTCATTATATCTTAAAAATTCTGCTATTTTAAAATAGGTCTCGGGTTTGGCAACCAAAGTCGGTACATCTTTGGAAAGGGCATTAATATAGGAATCTTCCAAAACGTCCTCGCCGAGATGGTCGTTAATCACCTTGACGTACTTGTCCAGGTACTTCTGGTTCGGGGATGGCGCAGCTTGTGGTGCGTCCGCATCCTCTGCTGCTCCCGTGTCGCCGCCCGCTTTTGCTGCTGCCGCTGCTTTGGCCTTGGCTGCCGCTGCTGCCTTCGCTTTCGCCGCTGCGATTGCTTTCGCTTTTTCTTTGGCTAGGTCATCGCCTTCAGCAGGCTGGTCTGATGCACCACCTTCGCGGTTCTGCTTTGCGAGTGCCGCTGCCTTTGCCTTGGCGGCTGCCGCTGCTTTGGCTTTTGCCGCTGCGATCGCTTTTGCTTTTTCATCGATTCCTGCGTCACTTGAGCTTGAGTCGGCGTTTTCACCGTTTTGCTTCGCCAGAGCGGCCGCTTTGGCCTTCGCTGCTGCTGCGGCTTTTGCTTTTGCCGCGGCTGCCGCTTTCTTTTTTGCGAGGTCGAGGTCGTCTGCGTCTCCTGCTGATTCTGCAGGTTCGGCCTGTGCTTCCTGCACTTTCGCTTTTTGCTTGGCCAGTGCTGCTGCCTTTGCTTTCGCTGCGGCTGCAGCTTTCTTTTTCGCAAGCTCTTTTGCATCATCCTCTGCTGGTGCTGCTGTTTCTTCAGCTGGTGCCGCTTCCTGCATTTCTTTCGCCTTTTGCTTCGCTAGTGCCGCTGCTTTGGCCTTTGCCGCCGCTGCCGCTTTCTTTTTCGCAAGGTCCACGTCATCAGCTGAATCGCCGCCCGTCTCCTGCTCCTGCTTCGCTTTCAATTTTGCCAGGGCTGCTGCCTTCGCTTTCGCCGCGGCTTCCCTCTTTTGTTCTTCTAGGCTTTTTTCATCGCTCACTACTAGATCACCTGCTTCCCTGTCTTAGCTTCGTGGCGAATTTTCTCTCTCAATTTATTGATTCCATAAATAAGAGCCGCTGGATTTGGCGGGCATCCCGGTATGTACACGTCTACAGGTACAATCTGGTCCACTCCTTTGACAACGGCATAGGATTTGATATACGGACCACCTGCAGTAGCACAGGATCCCATTGCAATGACCCACTTCGGCTCAGGCATCTGATCATATAGGCGTTTCAGGACTGGTGCCATCTTTTTCGTCACGGTTCCTGAAACGATCATACAGTCCGATTGGCGCGGAGATGTACGGAAAAAGGACCCAAAGCGATCCAAATCGTAATGAGAGGAACCTACCCCCATCATCTCGATCGCACAACAGGCAAGTCCAAATGTCATCGGCCACATCGAGTTTGAGCGCGCCCATGCTTTTAGCTCCTCCAATGTTGTAAGGAAGACGGTCTGCTTGAGCTCTTCCATTTCCTCTGGTGATACACTCTCTAGATTTAGATCCATTTCAACACCTTCTTCTTCCAAGCATAGATTAATCCGATCAGCAGCATCACGACGAAAATCAGCATCTCAATCAATGCAAAGATTCCTAATTTCTCGTATGCCACCGCCCATGGATAAAGGAAAACTGTCTCTACGTCAAAAATGACGAACAACAGAGCAAATATGTAATAACGAACATTAAACTGGACACGTGAATCATGAAAAGGATCAATTCCACTTTCATAGGTCGTTTGCTTAGCTGCAGTCGGTTTGTGCGGACGCAACAGTCTCCCTATCGCAAGCGCAACCACCGGTAATAAAACCCCTAGAGCCAAGAATACAACCACGATCAAATAGTTATTTTGATATAAGTTTAGTAGATTCATGCCCGCCCCCTCCGAAGCTTTCTATTTTTCAGACTGCTCTCAATATTTAAATTTGTAACCGATAACAATTATACCAAATACCAATATCTGTGTCACCATCATATATCCTTATTATGACTATTGCTTCGGGAATGGAAGTTTGTTGTTTGTTATTTCACATTTATTAGGAATTAGGTATGGTTTATGATTATTTTGCAGGGATGATTCTATTTTGGTTTTTGAGACCATGATTTTCTTTTGGCGTGCGATTGCGGTCTCATTCCACCTTTTTGAGACCACCATTTCCTTGTTTCTGCCCGATCGCGGTCTCATTCCACATCTTTGAAACCGCCATTTCCTTGTTTCTGCCCGATCGCGGTCTCATTCCCCCTTTTTGAGACCGCCATTTCCTTGTTTCTGCCCGATCGCGGCCTCATTCCGCCCTTTTGAGACCACGTTATCCCTTCCGGCGACCAATCGTGGTCTCATAACCTATAAAACTCTCAACATCCATTGAAAAAAGACGCTTGGCAGCTCCCAAGCGTCTCTTCTCTACCAAATCAAATCCGCAAATTCCGGGTGGTCTATGAACGGGTTACGGTTGCCCTGGTAATCTTCATAAATGATATTATTCCGTCTGATTTCACGGGCATCAACTGGGTCTTCCTCATGCCACTCTAACAGGACGGACATTTTCCCGTGATACGGGGCACTTCCATTGTTCACATTATTGTTCAGCTCCAGGTCGAGTTCGCCGCTGTCCCCTTCATAGCGGACCGCCATATAGAATAGCATCCGGGCGACGTCCCCTTTCACTTCATCACGAGGCTCCCAGGAATCGCTGTCGTAAAAATTGCCAAGCGCCTCTGTATGTTCCCTTCCTCCGTTGTCGAAATCGAGATTGCTTCGAGAAGAGTTAACTGAAGCATCTGTCGGTCTTAAATGATGGAGATCGGTGCCTGGCCCTCTCGATGTTCCGAAGTCACCGTGGGATTTTGCCCAGACATGCTCGCGGTTCCAATCATTTGCTCCCCCGCCATTTGAGGATTTCGATTGGGAACGGCCTGTATAAAGAAGAATGACGTTGTTTGGATTGTTTGGATCTTCATCTGTTACTCGCAAGGCTGCCCATAGCGCGTCATAGGAGAGAGTCTGATGGTCATCGATGATGTTATGGAGTGCTGTTTTCAACGCTGAGCCCGTTTTGCCTTCTGCGTCGCTATAGTATTCTTCGTAGGCAGGAGGTGGATCTACCGGGTCTTCAGGGTCCGTGGGAGGCGGGTCTGTCGGATCCTCCTCTCCTATCAACTCGAATGCTGTTGCAGACTTCAACCCGGGATGTGAAAAATAAGCAGCAAGGGAGCCGGTCACTTTAATTTTTTCCCCAAGCAGGTCCGGATTGCTTTTCAGACCGAAGCTTGTTCTGAATGATGAAGGAATCTGTACATATATCATGTTTGAAGTATTCAGTTCCGTGGATGTATCGGCTAATGCGAAAGCATAATCGTTTGGAAAATTGCTCGTGACGACAGTTGTGGTGGAAGTCGGCTGACCTACAATATATCCTTCCACTGTCTGCGTGGAACCATTTTGACTGGATATTGCCTGGGTTACTGTCAAAGGTGATGTCCAGGACCCCGAACCATCTGCATTCATCTGACTTGGTGAAACCTGGCCACATGCAATGGTAAAAGAGAAAAGAAGAGCAACAATGCTGAGGATTTTCCTGTTCAAGTATTCCGCCTCCTTGAGTGTCTTTCATATTTTTAGCGTACAACATCTACTGTAAAAATAGGATGAATTTTGTGTAAATGGATGAAAATGAGTCTAATGGAGTAGGAGGATTGGAGATTTCCAGACCGTTTGAATATCAAAAAAAAGAAGCCCTTGAAGAGCCTCTCGTTCTACAGTTAAATTGCCGATGGTTGATTGGAGTAGAGTTTAACCTTTTGAATGATGTTTCTTTCGATTTCATCATTCTTCAGTTCCATTCTGCGTCCAATGAAGAATACGTCTACGAAATTCCAGATAAATAAAGTAAAAATCCCGAATAATAGCATACAAACTGCGTAGCCCGTATCCCCGACATAAAAACGATGACCTGCAAATGTGCCTGTAAACCACCATAATAAATATCCCAGCGTCTTCGATTTTTTCTTTTTGTCCATCTCCGACTGTACCAAAGCCAATTGTTGAGCTGACAAACTCTGTTTCTCCAAAATGTTGCTCATTCTAGAATATCCCCCCAATGGATTAGTTTACCAATTTATTATAGATTTGACCTGTTTAAATGGCAATACTTATTTATCTATTTTGAAGTGGGAGTGATTCTAAACACTCTATGTGTTTGCGGGGACAAAACTGACCTGGTTTTAGTTAAAATAATGTAATTGAAGTTCTTTTTTAGAGCAAGTTACCTGATTTTTGGTTGGTCGAGGTCTATTTACACAATGAATCTCGGCGACTTTTCATTTTGGGTAGAATTTGAGTATTTTTTTTAGCGTGCTCAGGGTGTATCATTTTGACATATCGACGGTTTTGGGAAGGATATCAACGGTTTCTACTCACATATCAACGAAAATTTCCTTTTATCACGAATCGGTGCAGGATATCGACGAATAGACATAAAGCTACACATTTTTACAAATTTCGCGCGCGGTGCGCAGTGCTCAATGAACTCCACCCAAACAAAAAACCCCCACTACCAAAGTGGGGGTCTTCATTCTATCTATAAGCGGGTCACTTAAAGTTACCCTCTTTTTGCTACATTGATGCGGTTGATTGCGCGTTGGAGTGCAAGCTCGGCGCGGCGGTAGTCGACGTCATCCTGTTTGGATTGCAGTCTTTGCTCCGCACGTTTTTTTGCTTCCTCAGCACGAGTAAGATCGATTTGCTCAGCTGCTTCTGCAGATTGGGCAAGGATCGTAACTTTATCAGGACGCACTTCTAGAAATCCTCCACTGACAGCCACTTGTTCTGTAACGCCGCCTTTTTTCATGCGGACGCCACCGATTTGAAGTGGGGCAACCATAGGAATATGTCCAGGTAGGACGCCAAGCTCTCCGCTTTGAGCTCGTGCTACTACCATCTCTACGTCTGATTCATAAACCGGGCCATCGGGAGTAACTACACTGACTTTTAACGTCTTCATTTCATTCCCTCCTAGGTCCCTTTAATTAAACCTCTACACCCATTTGCTTCGCTTTTTCCACTACTTCTTCGATGCGTCCAACTAGACGGAATGCATCTTCAGGTAGGTGGTCGTATTTGCCGTCAAGGATTTCCCTGAAGCCCTTCACAGTTTCTTGAACAGGAACGTAAGAACCTTTTTGTCCAGTGAACTGCTCTGCTACGTGGAAGTTTTGAGATAAGAAGAATTGGATACGACGAGCACGTTGAACGACTAATTTATCTTCGTCCGTTAACTCATCCATACCTAAGATAGCAATGATATCCTGTAATTCTTTGTAGCGCTGTAAAGTAACCTGTACTTCACGAGCTACTTGATAGTGGTCTTTTCCAACAACTTCTGGTGCCAATGCACGGGAAGTGGATGCTAGAGGATCAACCGCTGGGTAGATACCCATCTCAGAAAGCTTACGCTCAAGGTTCGTTGTTGCATCCAAGTGAGCGAAAGTTGTTGCTGGAGCTGGATCCGTGTAGTCATCGGCAGGTACATAGATCGCTTGGATCGATGTTACAGAACCTACGGATGTAGACGTGATACGCTCTTGTAATTGACCCATTTCAGTTGCAAGTGTCGGTTGGTAACCAACGGCAGATGGCATACGGCCTAGTAGCGCGGATACCTCAGAACCTGCTTGTGTGAAACGGAAGATGTTGTCCATGAAGAAAAGAACGTCCTGACCTTGGTCATCACGGAAGAATTCAGCCATTGTAAGACCTGTTAGTGCAACACGCATACGTGCTCCAGGCGGCTCATTCATCTGTCCGAATACCATGGCAGTTTTCTTGATAACGCCGGAATCAGTCATCTCGTGGTAAAGGTCATTTCCTTCACGAGTACGCTCACCAACACCTGCGAATACGGAGATACCACCGTGCTCTTGTGCGATGTTGTTGATCAATTCCTGGATTAATACTGTTTTACCTACACCGGCACCACCGAATAGACCGATCTTACCACCCTTGATGTAAGGAGCAAGCAAGTCTACTACTTTGATACCTGTTTCAAGGATTTCAACAGCAGTGGATAATTGTTCGAATGTAGGAGCTTGTCTGTGAATCGGATCACGACGAGAACCTGCCGGGATTGGAGCATCCAAGTCGATGTTTTCTCCAAGTACGTTGAATACACGACCTAGTGTTACGTCACCTACTGGTACAGAAATAGGATGACCAGCATCTTCTACTTCCATGCCGCGAACGACACCATCAGTAGAAGCCATAGCGATTGTACGCACTGTGTTGTCCCCTAAGTGAAGAGCAACCTCAAGCGTTAAAGTAATATTTACTTCATTAGCGCTACGAGCTGTATGATTAATATGAAGAGCGTTGTATATTTCAGGAAGATGCCCGCTGTCGAACTTAACGTCAACAACCGGACCCATGATTTGAGTAACGCGACCTTTCATCGTATTCCCTCCTAACTTACTTTTGCAATATTTGTTCGAAACGTTCTATTCCAGAGCAGAAGCCCCTGCCGTGATCTCGGTGATCTCTTGCGTAATCGCTGCTTGACGGGCACGGTTGTAAGAAAGTGTAAGTCCATGGATAAGCTCTTTCGCGTTGTCCGTTGCACTTTGCATCGCTGTCATACGAGAAGCGTGCTCACTTGCTTTTGCGTCCAATAATGCGCCGTAAATTAAGCTTTCTGCATATTGTGGCAGTAGTACTTCCAAGATGCCCTCCTGGGAAGGCTCAAACTCATAGGATGTGATTTTCCCTGTTGTAGGAGCGATATCTGTAAGAGGAAGGAGTTTCTTTTCCGTTACCTCTTGAGAGATGGCACTTACAAAGTGGTTGTAGTACACGTATAACTCATCAAACGTCCCATCCGCAAACATGCTTACCGCACGATTTGCGATGTCTTTGATTTCCGCAAAAGAGACTTGGTCCCCAAGGCCTGTGATTTCGGAAAACACAGGAATGTTGCGTTTTCTGAAGAAGTCGCGGCCAATACGACCGATGGCAATTACTGCGTACTCATCTTGAGACTTATGACGTTTTTGAATAGTTTGATGAACCGTACGTAAGATGTTGCTGTTGTAGGCACCTGCAAGTCCACGGTCAGAAGAGATGACGATGTACCCAGTACGCTTGACCGGACGGGTCTGAAGCATTGGATGCGTCACATCTGTGCTTCCTAGTGCGATGCTTGCAACAACCTCTTGAATTTTATTCATATAAGGACCAAAAGCTTTTGCATTTGTTTCCGCACGATTTAATTTCGATGCAGATACCATTTGCATGGCTTTGGTGATTTGACTAGTTTTCTTCGTCGAGGTAATTCTCGTTTTTATGTCGCGTAATGATGCCAAAGGTTCTCACCACCTTTTTAACCCTATTCAGAGCGGTCAGACACATGTAAAGGAGGAATCGAAGGGTATTCGGGTTCCTCCATTACGTTGTGCGTAACTCACTATGTCGATCTATTACTTTTCAGTAGGTACGAAAGTCTTTTTGAATGCAAGGATCGCTTCCTTGAAGCTCTCATCGCTTGGTAATCCGCTAGTAGTACGGATTTCGTCAAGGATTTCTTTACGGTTATGCTCCAACCAAGTCAGCATTTCGTCCTCGAAACGAGTAACGTCCTGTACAGGTACATCATCGATGAAACCTTTAGTCAGTGCGTAAAGAATCGCAACTTGTTTTTCTACTTTAAGCGGCTTGTTCAAACCTTGCTTCAGTACTTCTACAGTACGTGCACCACGGTTTAATTTTGCTTGAGTAGCTTTATCCAGGTCAGAACCGAATTGCGCGAACGCTTCTAGCTCACGGTATGATGCAAGGTCAAGACGTAATGTACCTGATACCTTCTTCATCGCTTTGATTTGAGCGGATCCTCCAACACGTGATACGGAAAGACCAGCGTTGATCGCAGGACGAACACCGGAGAAGAATAGGTCTGATTGTAAGAAAATTTGTCCATCAGTGATGGAAATAACGTTTGTCGGGATGTACGCGGATACGTCACCAGCTTGTGTTTCGATGAACGGTAAAGCTGTCAGGGATCCAGCGCCTTTTGCATCACTAAGCTTCGCTGCACGCTCTAGAAGGCGGGAGTGAAGATAGAATACGTCACCAGGGTAAGCTTCACGACCTGGAGGACGTTTTAAAAGTAGGGAAAGCTCACGGTATGCAGCAGCTTGCTTCGTTAAGTCATCATAGATAACCAATACGTGCTTGCCATTGTACATGAATTCTTCACCCATAGTTACTCCAGTGTAAGGTGCTAGGTATAGCATTGGAGCTGGTGCAGAAGCAGATGCAGTTACAACGATTGTGTAATCAAGTGCACCATGCTTACGTAAAGTTTCTACTACTCCACGAACAGTAGATTCTTTTTGACCGATTGCAACATAGATACACACCATGTCCTGGTCTTTTTGGTTAAGGATCGTATCGATCGCAACAGATGTTTTACCTGTTTGACGGTCTCCGATAATTAACTCACGTTGTCCACGTCCGATTGGTACAAGCGCATCGATCGCTTTGATACCAGTTTGAAGCGGCTCATGAACGGATTTACGATCCATAACACCAGGAGCTTGTGCTTCGATTGGACGAGTTTTTGAAGTTTCGATAGGACCTAATCCGTCAACCGGTTGTCCTAACGCATTTACTACACGGCCGATAAGTGCTTCACCTACCGGTACCTCCATGATACGGCCTGTACGACGTACTTCATCGCCTTCGCGGATTTCTCGGTATGGTCCTAAGATGATAATACCGACGTTGTTTTCCTCCAAGTTTTGGGCAAGACCCATAACTCCGTTAGAAAATTCAACTAGCTCTCCAGCCATGACGTTGTCGAGACCATGAGCACGAGCGATACCATCCCCAACCTGGATAACAGTACCAACATCGCTAACTTCGATTTCTGACTGATAGTTTTCGATTTGCTTTTTTATCAGTGCACTAATTTCTTCAGCTTTGATGCTCATGAATTTCACCCCTATCTACTATCTATTCGTTGTAAGTTGACGTCCTAGACGTTCTAATTTTCCGCTGACACTTCCGTCAAAAATACGGTTTCCGATGCGAATCTTCACACCGCCGATTAATGAGGAATCTACAATATTGCTGATGTTCAAGGATGCTTTTCCAACCTTGCTTGCAAAAACAGA
Source organism: Sutcliffiella sp. NPDC057660 (assembly GCF_042800035.1). Taxonomy (NCBI): domain Bacteria; kingdom Bacillati; phylum Bacillota; class Bacilli; order Caryophanales; family Bacillaceae; genus Sutcliffiella; species Sutcliffiella sp. NPDC057660. The sequence continues at coordinate 95,964 of NZ_JBHVHV010000013.1, read as the reverse complement.
GGAAAGCGTCGCTTGTTCTGCTTCAGTAAGCGCGCGTACAGAATAAACTGTTGCGTTTGCCACATTGCGGGCTTCGTTGGAAAGCAATTGATATTCGTCGATCATATCTATTACGATGGATTGACGGTGACGATCTATTAAAAGCTTTAACGTATTGACGATAAATGGTGAAGCGATCGCAAATGCTTCCTGGATGATCTGCTTTTTTGAATCTTTGCGGATCTTAGGATTGGAGAGCACCATGCTCAAGTCATGGTTGCTTTGGAATACCTTTTTCACTTCCGCAAGCTCCAAATCGAATTGCCCATAAAGATTATGTTCTTTTGCAATTTCGAAAAGAGCGAGTGCATAACGCTTTGCTGCTACGTTTTTGCTCATCGCGCTTCGCCTACCTGTTTCACATAATCATCGATAAGCTTCTGCTGATCTTTTTCGTTTAATTCTTTTTCGATTACTTTAGAAGCAATCAGTACAGACAAGGAAGCAACTTGCTCGCGTAATGCGATAACCGCTTGCTCTTTCTCTTGTACGATTTCTTTTCTTGCAGATTCTTTAAGACGTGCAGATTCCTCTTGCGCAGCTCTGATGATGTCTGCCTTCTGGTCTTCTGCAACCTTCTTCGCATTCTCAACAAGCGCCTGGCCTTCAAGACGTGCTTCTTTCAACAATGCTCTTTGCTCTTCTACAAGAACGCGAGCTTCTTCATTGCTTCGTTCCGCTGCCTGGATTTCTGTTGCAATGTGGTCTTCACGCTGCTTCATCATTCCGATAAGCTTATCCCAAGCAAATTTACGAAGTAAGAATAGTAAGATTAAAAATACAAACAGTTGGTATAGTGCGTCCCCCAGATTAAGGGTTCCCGCTCCTGCACCAAGAACTAAGTGATCTAAGCTATACAATGCTTTCACTCCCTTCAAGGAATACATAAGAAAAGCGCAAGCACCTTAGATGTTTTGCGATTGTCAAGATTCAAAACATGGCGCTTTTGCTAAACGTTCTGCTTTTATCTGGCGTTACTTTTTACTTTTTGAATTGAACTTCCCTTATAGTGATATAAAGGAAAGGCGAAGGTTCTCTACTGAGACGGACTTCGCCATTTTAAACCAAAAGAAATATTTTGGTGTTAGTTGCTACCGATTACCATGAACGCGATTACTACCGCGATGATAGGAACAGCCTCAACTAGTGCTACCCCGATGAACATTGTAGTTTGTAGTACGGATTTAAGCTCAGGTTGACGAGCGATACCCTCTACTGTACGACTTACGATTAGACCGTTACCGATACCTGCACCTAGTGCTGCTAAACCAATTGCAATTGCTGCTGCTAAAGGACCCATTGATTATTTCCTCCTTATGTTTAAAAAAATAGTTTTTTGGTTATTGAAGATTTATAAATTAATGGTCATGACTCACTTTGTGTGCCATATAAACCATTGTTAACATGGTAAAGATAAATGCTTGGATGGTACCTACGAAAATACTGAATGCCTGCCATACCAACATCGGTATGAAAGCTGCCAGCGTACCAAGCACCCCGGATAGGATACCTGTTTCATAGCCTGTTACTGCTAGTCCTGCCAGTAACCCGAGCAAGATTTCCCCTGCAAAGATGTTACCGTATAGACGAAGACCAAGAGTCAAGGTGTTTGCAAATTCTTCTATGATCTTCAGTGGGAAAAGGAAACTCATCGGTTTGAAGAAGTCTTTCCCGTATTCTTTGACGCCTTTCAGCTTAATCCCATAATAGTGCGTCAAGGCAACAACCATTGCCGCGAGACTAAGTGTGATTACAGGGTCGGCTGTAGGGGATTTCCACCATAAATTGTGTTCTTCGCCCACGATGATTGCGAATGGCAGACCTAACATGTTTGATACGAATACATACATTAATAGGGTCAATGCCAGCGCAAGGAATCTTCCGCCTGTTTTGTAATCCATTGTACTGCTAATGATTCCTTTTGCGAAATCTACGAGCCATTCCATGAAGTTCTGCATGCCTGTAGGTCTCAACGCCAGGGTTCTTGTCGCCAGGACGGCTATAAGGAACACTATCGTTGCCGCAATCGTTGTCATTAAAATATTAGACATATTGAAATGAAGGTCGAAGCCATATATTTCAAGCGTCTGTATTGGAGCACCGTGATTCAACACTACTCACCTCTCTTCCCCACTGCTTGTAAAGAGTTTAACAAATGAATCTATGATAATGACAATATAGGATGTCATGATCCCTATGATGACACCGTAGAGATTCAGGTATTCCGGAAATCTCACAGCGATGACTACAGCAAGGACTGCAGCAGCCATTCTTGAAAATGATCCTAATGTGTAAGCCTTCGCCCCAGATGCAACTGCGTCTGTGAACTTTTTCACCTTCTGGTACAGAAGCCAGTGGTTATAGAAGCTTACAAGGGTCCCGAGGATCAACCCCAGAAACCAGTCCTGATAAGGTGTAAAACCCCAACCGAGAACATACAAGGCTAATAAGAACAAAAAGTACTTTATGTGCCTTAAGAGATTTTCTTTTGATTCAGGCATATTATGACTCTCCTGAGAAGAATTGGCGGACTGCATACAACACGCCGTATACGCCGGCTGCTAGTCCTAATAGAAGTCCAATGATCAGAAACAATGGTTCTGTGCCTATTTTGCCATCCAGCCATCTTCCACCAAATAATCCGACTAAGGTTGGGCCGACAAGGTAGGAAAGGATCGCGGACATCAAGGCCATTGCTTGGAATGGGCGGCGTTTATCACTCATAGAAAACACCCCGTTTTTCATGCGGTAAAATACTGAGGTCTTGCTTCAAAAACGATGCTAAATATGTATAAAAATGGTTGCATAAGGCTTATGAAAACCCTATCATTTTATACCCTTTGTAAGCATACAATAGCCAAAATTCAATGTCAATGTGTTATACGGAAAAAATCGACAAAGTTTTCTTGGTAAGATTTGCAGGTGAAGCGCTTCAAAACCTCTCCTATTATTACCCAGAAAAAAACAGCCAAATGATGAACATTTTCCTCATTCGGCTGTTGTATATCAATATTTTAACATAGATATTGTCGGGTTTAACTTTGTAGTTTGTGAACATTATGTGACTATTCACGGTTCTCATGCCTGGTTGCTTGACCTTGTTAGTGAAATATGTCCAAGTATTCACTCAAAATAAAGATCCGCTTCGACAGAGTCTTCTTTTTCGAGCTTTTTAGCGAATACGACGGCTTTCACGAGGCCCTTTACTTTTACTTTATCGGCTGAGAGCTGTTTTTTGAAGAGTCCTCTTGGCAGGTCGCGTTCCCAGTCTAGGAATTTGATGAAATGAAGGGTGTCCGACTCATAGAGGGCTATTCCTAGTTCCTCCGCTCCCTCGGGTAGATACACTTCATATTGGTACTCCCCTTCCTTATCGCCGTAGCCGAACTGGAAGCCCATGATTCTTGGATAATCAGGTTCTTCTATTATATATAGGAAAGGCAGCCTTAACTCCTGGTGGTTCGCTTTTACCATTACCGATCCTTCATGCATTCCAGTTTTCTGCTGATTTGGGGTGATATCGAGCGTTATGGCTGTTTTCTTTTTTTCATTTGGCTTAAGTGTAAAAGAGATCGGGACCTTCCACTGGATTCCCTTTGACGCTCTTGGAGGGGTGAACGTGTACTTTATATCGCTGTCCGATACGTTCTCCACCTGGATCTCTATCACCTTTTCCGTGCGGGTATCTTTTTTTTCGAACATGCCGAAGTTGAGCGTTCCAGGATAGATGAGGCTGTTTGTCCTCATGGCTTCCTCGAGCTGGATCCGCCCTGTGCCCTGTTCGAGGACGGAATATTGGGTGCCGTCCTCTTTTTCAAGCGGCTTGGTCGTATTCATGAGCGCGGCCTTTATTTTACTCGGCGACCAGTCAGGATGTGCCTGCTTGAGCAGCGCACTCGCACCTGCCACATGCGGCGCCGCCATACTCGTTCCCTGGAGGGCAAGATAGCCATTCGGGATTGTGCTGTCAATGGCGACACCTGGTGCAACCACATCGGGCTTTATCTCCCAGTTGTGCGTCACCGGACCCCGGGAACTGAAGCTTGCAATGTCGTCCTTATGCCACTTATAGGTCGTCCTCACATAGGAGAACTTCCTGTTGATCTGCTTTTTCAGATAGAGGCCATCCTCCCTGGAGATCGATACCACCGGTAAGTCCATCTCCACCTCGAGGGATCCTGTAAAATTCCCCTCCAGATTATTGTAGATGACAAGCGCAGCAGCTTCCTTTTCCCTGGCATTCCACGCTTTTTCCGAAAAAGGGATCTTCCCCCGTTCCATGAGGACAATCTTCCCTTTCAGGTCGACATCCTTCAAATCGTCATCTTCCCCAAGTCCGACATATACCATCTTGACGGGCCTGTTGTTAAAAATCCATTTCGCTGACCCTTGAAGCGGGAGCATCTCGATTTCCTTTTTGGAAAGAAACCCTGAAAGATGCGGTATGTTCAAGGGCGGCGTCGAGGCACCTACCGAGATGGCCTGTGCCGAGGTACCCGGCGAGCCGACCGTCCAAAGATTCGGCCCCGAATTGCCGCTTGAAGTAACCGCCACCACGCCATGCTCCACCGCTTTGTCGAGGGCGAGGCTGGTCGGCCAATCCGGACCATTGATCGTATTGCCAAGCGACAGATTCAGCACATCCACTTTGTCATGAATCGCTTTTTCAATCGCGGCAATCACATGTTCACTCGTCCCATGTCCCCCAGGACCAAGCACCCGGTACGCATAGATCTTCGCATCCGGCGCCACTCCCTTGAGATGGCCGTTCGCCGCAATGATTCCCGCTACATGCGTCCCATGAAGCGTCGGGATCCCCTGTGACTTCTTCGTCTCCATCGGATCCTCGTCCTCATCGACAAAATCATAGCCTCCACCATAACTATGCTTCAGATCCGGATGGGTATAATCAATCCCCGTATCGATGATTCCGACCTTGACCCCTTCCCCGGTAAGTCTATGGCCATCCTCATCGTAAAAGCTCCGCATGCGGTCGCCGCCGATGAACGGCACACTCTCATCAATCATCGGTGTATAGTTGGTAACCGGGGACACTTCCACCACGCCATCCTCCTGCTGCAGCCGCTCGAGATCCTTAGTGGGACCCTTGATCGCAAATCCCTTGAACACCGCCGTGTAGGTCCGCTTGATATGGAGTTTCGGATAGTCGGTAGTTATCTTCCTCCGCATTCTTTCATGCTCGGAGTCTTCCACTATGAGTATGACGGTCTGCTCTTCGTCCACTTGTTCTGATCCAGCTGCAGGTAGCGGCGGACGCTCCGGATATTGCGGCTGCGGCTGCTGCTCCACCTGGGCAGGACTAAAGTTATGTAATGCATCTATCTGCAATCTATCTGAAGCAATCGTATATGTAGGCAGAGCGGTCGAAACGATTCCGCTCGCAAAGCTAATTGCCATCACTAAATTCCGTTTTTTCACGTCCCTCACCTCTAACAAATAGCATTTGCTTAAGGGACGGAAATATGCATGAGGAGCGCGGCCTGCTTGGTTCTGGTTTTATCATGGGATGCGAAGGTTCATTCTTCTTAAGCCCATATTGTTTACTCTGTGGTCTTCAATAAGTTACTCCTCGCATCTTCCAGCTTCATCTTGGTCTGCCGGATGATTTCATCCACTTCTTTCAGAAAAGCCTCTTCCTGTTCTTCTGTATCAAATTCAGCTTCTTGAATTAATGCTGTTGTGTACCTATAGAGCTCCGCCTTACGCAATTCTATTTCATTCTCGGAGAATTCCTCAAGCTCCTTATCCGCCTGAGCCAAATTTTTTGATACTTCTTCTTTCAGCTTAGTCATCTGGATTTCTCTTTCTATTGAAATGGCTTCCTCCATCGAGGCCATCGCCTTTTCGCTTTTTTTGTCAAACCAACTGGTTAGCAGCATTTGAATGTCCTGATTGGCAAAGACACTTTTCGTACTGTTTGAAAGCAGAAGGATAGCACTGATTAATACTAACGTGACGCAATAACGCAAAAGATTTTTTTCCTTATCCATGACACCTCACCTCTTTAAGGAGGAATAGAACCTCATAACGGAGGTTCTATTCCTTATATTAATCATTCATATCGCCGATTACCTCATCCAGGCTTGCTTTTGCTTCCGCTTCCAATTGTAGTGCCTTTGCTGTGATGATATTCTGTTGTTCCCTTACCAGCCCGTTTATGATAGCAGTTAGCGCTTCTCTTAAGTCGTTTACTTTATAGGTTATTTGTCTTTCAAGATTGTATCTGCTGACCTCTTCTTCCATTGCCAATTGTGCGGACAGCTCTGACTTTGCTTGTTCTATTGCATCCTCCAGTTCTGACACAGCGGAATCCTTGGCATTTGTCAATTCCACTGTCAGTTCATTTACTGCAGCCTGACCGGTGGCTGTAGTGAAATCGGAAAAGCTGCCGCTAACCGCATCCATGGCTGAGTCCCCTTGGCTTTGAATGGCGAAATACCCCTCCAGGAAGATATGCTGATAGACCTGATAGTTCATATTATTGAGCAACTCTATCTTTTCTGCGTCGAGCGAAGCAAGATGCTCGTCTTTTGTACTCATAATCTCCGCGCCTACTCTAGTTAGTTCTGTTTCCATGGTCTGATCGATCTTTAGCCCGGCACCGGTTTTTAACTGCTCAGTATTGGCTACCCAATCTTCAAACGCTTCATCGGCCGATTCCTGTGTATCTGCCAATATTGAGCTTTTTGTATTATTGAACAGACCGTCATACCATTGCTTCAGTGAGGAACCTGCACTTGCACTTGCAAAGGTCATGCCAACTCCCGATACTAAACCTATCGCTACTGTACCTGCTACCAGCTTTTTTCTCCATGTCATCCAAATCTCTCCTTTTTATAGGTTTTTATTAGAATTATTTCCTTGTAAAATCAGCTAGAAATTCTTCCATTTCTTTTTCCAATTCAGAATGGATACTTACTTCTCTTTCTTTTACATACCTAGCTAGTGGATCTGTTTTTAATGTTTCTTTTGTTTCATGAAGAAGTGTCAGATATTCTCTTTGATGGAGTTCTATTTCTTTCTTGGATGAGTTGGTAGTGGACATGAGGAAAGATTCTAATTCTTGGGAGTGGTCGGTGTATTCCGTTTCAAGGGATTCATTGATGTTGGATATATTTGATAGGATTGATAGGTTGGTGGATAGCGAATGGAGTTTATCCGTCATCCATTCCCTCAGAGTCTCACCTTCTGTCGCATGGACATTATGGGAAGAAAAGATCATTAGTAATACAGCAGAAAATAGTAGTATCCGTTTTTTCATGTACATCCCCTTTCAGATTTACTTTGTAGCTTGTCCTCCTCCCCGCCGGAAAATATTCATTATTAAGAACATATTATAAGGGAGTCATACGAAAAAGATAAGTTGCATAATACTCATTTTATCCTTTATATAGAACAGTTCATTTTGTCTATAATTCCCTATTTTTCCCTAAAATTCCACAAAAATGTAAGCACTATTGCTCAGTAAGAAAGAACTGCCAAAAAGCCAGGTTCTGACCCTTTGCACGCCCAAAGCACGCTATGCATCATCAACACACTCATTGCAACAAAAAAAAACTGACCCCCACCCCTGTCTTCGTACACACAGAGGTGGGGGCCAGGCCCCTTGATTTTAATACTTTAAAGTACTGAGGGTCAGGCCCCTACAATTTACTTCGTTCCGTACAATCTATCTCCAGCATCGCCTAGTCCTGGTACGATGTAGCCTTTTTCGTTCAGCTTTTCGTCGAGGGCTGCGATGTAGATGTCTACGTCCGGGTGAGCTTCTTTTACAACTTCAACGCCTTCTGGGGATGCGATGAGGCACATGAACTTGATGTTCTTCGCGCCGCGCTTTTTCAGGGAGTTGATGGCTTCTACTGCAGATCCGCCTGTTGCAAGCATTGGATCAACAACGATGAAGTCTCTCTCTTCCACATCAGAAGGTAATTTCACATAGTATTCAACCGGTTGTAATGTTTCCGGGTCACGGTATAAGCCGACATGTCCAACTTTTGCAGCCGGGATCAGCTTCAGCATCCCTTCCACCATTCCAAGGCCTGCGCGAAGGATAGGGATAATTCCCAGTTTCTTACCGGAAAGAACATTGGATTTTGAAATAGATACAGGAGTTTCAATTTCTACTTCCTCAAGCGGAAGATCACGAGTAATCTCGAATGCCATTAAACTTGCTACTTCATCAACCAGTTCACGAAATTCCTTCGTACCAGTATTCTTGTCTCGGATGTATGTAAGTTTGTGCTGAATTAATGGATGATCAAAGACGTACACTTTTGCCATTCGAAATCTCTCCTTTTAATTGGTTTCATAAGCCGGTTTGTGGCCTGGCTTCCTAATCACACTTCCATTGATTCTACATAAAAAGGGGTGGCGATTCAAGTTAATCTTTCGTTTTTTTACACAAAAAGAAGAGGTCTAACATCAGACCTCCTCCTTAAAGCTATTATCCTAATGAAGGATACAATTCATATTTTCCAGAAAGTGCTTCTACACGGGACTTCACTTCTTCAAGCTTCGCCTCGTCTTCATGGTTTTTCAGCGTGTAGGCAATTAAAGACGCAATCTCGTCCATATCCTCCAAGCCAAATCCGCGACTTGTTACAGCAGCTGTACCGATACGGATTCCGCTAGTTACAAACGGGCTTTCCGTGTCAAATGGGATCGTGTTCTTGTTCACTGTGATTCCCACTTCGTCCAGCACTTTCTCCGCGATTTTACCTGTGATGCTCATGGATTTTACATCCACCAATAGCAAATGGTTGTCCGTCCCGTCAGAAACAAGGGACAAGCCTTCCTTTTTCAACGCCTCTGCAAGACGGTTTGCATTCTCTATGATTTTTTGTGCGTATTCCTTGAATGAAGGCTGTAGCGCTTCCCCGAATGCCACAGCTTTTGCTGCGATTACATGCATTAATGGACCGCCTTGAATTCCTGGGAAAATCGATTTATCGATCTTTTTCGCCCATTCTTCCCTGCAAAGGATCATCCCGCCGCGAGGGCCGCGCAATGTTTTATGCGTAGTAGTCGTTACGAAATCTGCATAAGGAACCGGGTTTGGATGCAATCCTGCTGCAACCAGGCCAGCGATATGCGCCATATCGACCATCAGGTACGCTCCCACTTCGTCCGCGATCTCACGGAATTTAGCGAAATCGATGACACGAGGGTACGCGCTCGCTCCAGCCACGATCAGTTTCGGCTTATGCTGTCTTGCTTTTTCAGCCACATCTTCATAGTTGATTGTATGAGTATCCTTGTCCACTCCATACTCGACGAAATTATATTGAATTCCACTAAAGTTAACCGGGCTACCGTGCGTCAAGTGACCGCCATGGGAAAGGTTCATCCCAAGAACCGTATCGCCTTGCTCAAGGATTGTAAAATAAACGGCCATGTTCGCTTGGGCACCAGAGTGCGGCTGTACGTTCACGTGCTCCGCTCCGAAGATTTCCTTCGCACGGTCGCGAGCGATATTCTCCGCCACGTCCACGTGCTCACATCCACCATAATAACGACGACCTGGATATCCTTCTGCATACTTGTTGGTCAGCACAGAACCCTGCGCCTCCATTACCGCTTCACTCACAAAGTTCTCAGAAGCAATCAGCTCAATCTTCGTACGTTGTCTTCCTAACTCATCTTGAATCGATTGAAACACTTGTTGATCCTGTTGCGCTAACTTCACTCCGGTATCCCCCTTTAGAAATAAACATCCTACTAATTAGTTTTACATTGCTACAAAATCTTCTCATTCGGTTTTTCAACCATTACCTCTATCATTTTATCACGGTGTCCACACAATAGAAACAGAAAAGGAAGATTGGTAGCGCTTACTATGAAAAACTTTCGGTTTGGGCCATTGGGACAGGTCCATTGTCCCGATGTTGCCCATGGGGTCGGTTCCGAAGCGTGGAACAGAGAGGACAGGTCCCGCGTCCTGCGTCCCGCGCCAAACAATCGAAAAAGGCTCCACTTCTGGGAGCCTTTCAGAATTGAACGATTATGAGTGGGACACGGGACCTGTCCCCGAATACACCGCACGCGCTCCGCCGATCAGCTTTGGCCGTGTTTTTGCCATGGTGACGTGTGCTTCGCCGATGGATTTGACTTTGCTTCTGACCGGAACCGCGACATGCTTGATGTGCATGCCGATCAGTGTGTCACCGATGTCGATGCCGGCGTCGGCTCTGATGTGCTCGACCATTACCGCCTCGTTCAGCTGATGATAGGCATAGGATGCCATCGCACCGCCTGCCTGGCGAACAGGAATGACGGTCACTTCATCGAGGCGGAGCCGCTCGGCTGTTGCCCGCTCCACGACAAGTGCACGATTCAAATGTTCACAGCATTGAAAGGCAAGCTCGACGCCAGTGCTGGCACGAAACTCTGCCAAAGCTGCAAAGATGGTCTCCGCGACATTTTCCGTCCCCGCCGTGCCTATTTTTTCGCCAATCACTTCACTCGTACTGCACCCAATCACAAGCACCTGCCCACTTCGCAAGGATGCTTGGGCCTGCAGGTCAGTCATCGCCTGACTTAACTGCTCTTTCCACTCATTGCGCATAAGATCCCTCACCTTTCACGACTGGGATAAACAAAGCAGCCCACGAATGTCCCTATCCTCTGACACCCATGGGCTCCTCATTATTTTTCGATATCGTGGATTTTTTGTACTCTGTTCGCATGGCGGCCGCCTTCGTATTCCGTAGTCAGCCAAACTTTTGCGATCTCACGTGCAAGGCCTGGTCCGATTACGCGCTCGCCCATTGCCAGAACATTGCTGTCGTTATGCTCACGGGTCGCTTTTGCACTGAACAGATCATGCACCAACGCACAGCGGATGCCCTTCACTTTGTTAGCCGCAATCGACATGCCGATCCCTGTTCCGCAAACAAGAATGCCGCGGTCGAATTCGCCACTTGCCACTTTTTCCGCAACCGGTAATGCATAATCCGGATAATCCACGGACGTTTCACATTCACAGCCAAAGTCTTCAAATTCTATATTCAACTCTTTTAAAAGTCCCTTAATCTCTTCACGAATATTGATTCCGCCATGATCTGACGCGATTGCCACTCTCATCTTTTCATCCTCCAATATTGAAGATATCGTAGTATATGTACATCTTACCCTTGCTCAGCGAAAAAATCCATTGTGGTGGTTGGATTCTGCCTGAATTCTTGTTAAAAAAGATCAATTACCTGCTTTTAAATGTGCTTAACTTATTATGTTTGGTTACAGTTCCGTTTTTGGGCTGATCCTAGCAGTTTTTCAGCGATAAGGAGACAGGTTAAATCCTCAATCTATCCAAAAGAAGACTTAATCTATCCGGTTTCGGCAGTAATCTATCCACTTTTTGTATTAATCTATCCACTGTAAGACTTAATATATCCACTTTCCCTGTTAATCTATCCACTTTACAAAAAGTTACAATTCACACACAATGCAAAGCCACCCCACTTCATGTAGACAAAAAAAATCGAAGAGAATGTTCTCTTCGACTCCAAGCAAAATGCTATCTATCAGCAGGTGTGTGGGACAACGGACCTGTCCCCCTTGTATCTTCATACAATCCGCGGGACAAGGAACCCGTCCCCACCGCACCTAAACCCGAAACTTCGAAATCGTACGCTTCAGCTCACTCGCCTGCGCTGCGAGCTCCTGTGAAATTTTCTCCACATTCGCGATCATGCTGGCCTGGTCTTGGGTGGTGGCTGTTACTTCTTCGGCTCCGGCTGAAGTTTCTTCTGCGATGGCTGCGACTTCCTGGGATTGTCGGGCCGTTACGCGGATGCTATCCATCTGCTGGTCGACGAGGGTGGCGATCTGTTTGACCGCGGCTGCCACTTCGTGAACGGAGTTGGTCATTTCGGCGATGACCGTGTTGGTGGCGGTTCCTTTTTCCGCTTCCACATTTGCCGCTTTTACCTGGCTTGTGATCTGCGTGACCACAGTTTTCACTTCTTCCTGGATGTTCTTGATCAGTTCGGAAATGCCCTGAACCGCCTTGGCACTTTCATCAGCAAGGGAACGGACCTCCTCCGCTACAACTGCAAATCCGCGTCCATGCTCACCTGCACGTGCCGCTTCTATGGATGCATTCAATGCCAAAAGGTTAGTCTGTCCAGCGATGTCCCCGACAAGGGAGATGATATTTTCCACTTCTTTTGCATGTTTTTCCAAGCGTTCTACAGAATCGAGCGATTGCTTGTTTTCTCCTGCGAGACGTTGAATGCCGGAAACAAGGGAATGGATGACTTCCTTGCTTTGTTCGAGGTCTTTTACCATTTCTTCGGATAAGGATTGGGAAGATGTCGCCTTCTCATGTACCTCGTCCGCAATCTTGATCACTTCTTCCACCGATTCAGCAGTATCCTGGATCGAGGACGCGGAGCTCTCGGCACCTTTTGCAATTTCTTCGATGGTCAAGGAGATACTATCCGCCTGCTCGGATGCTTGCATCGATACGTCGGAAATCTCTTCCACTTTACGGTTCGTCTGCTGAAAATGCTTGTCGATTGATGTGACCATTTCGCGCAGATTGTGAAGCATCAGATTGAACGCGTCACCTACTGCACTGATTTCATCGCGTGAATTCGTGACAGGCACATCTTCGGATAGGTCGCCATTCGCAACCTTTTGCGCCACTTCTTCAAGCTGTTGCAGCGGCTTTGTTATAAATCGTGCAGCGAAGAACGCAAGAATACCGGACCATGCCACACCAAGTACGAGTGTAAGAACCGTAAACAAACTCGCATCTATGAAATTTTCCACATAATTTACGACTACATAAATAAAAATCCCACTTACTGTGTACGTAATTGCAGCCAAGATTGTCGCAAATAAAACCAGCTTATAACGCAATCCAAACTTATACTTTCGCTTTTCCCCCATGATGCTTCCTCCTCCCTTGCTGCTGCAGTCCAAAAGGAAGAAAGCATCACCAAGGTTTCTTTATATGATTTTTTTCATTACCAACTCAATCAGTTCCTGCAATTCTTCAAACGTGCTTCGATATGTATGGACATTGCCCCCGAAAGGGTCGGATACCTCGCCGTTTTGTCCGACAAACTCTTTCAGCGAAAATGTTTTACCGGCAGCATGCGGATAACGCTCTTCCACCAAAGCCCGGTGCTGGCCTGTCATCGTCAAAATGAAGTCGGCCCAGCCGATCGACTCTTCCGTCACGAGAGAAGAAGCATGATTGGACGTGATGCCATTTTCCTTCAGCACTTCCTGCGCATGATGGGACGCCGCACTGCCCTGCATGGCAAAAACCCCTGCAGAACGCACCTTCACACCGGGAAGCTTTTTGCTTGCCAAAATTGCCTCTGCCATCGGGCTCCGGCACGTATTTCCGGTACACACAAACAAAATATTCATGACCCAATCCTCCTTTTTACCCCATTATAGACAAAAGGAAGGAGAAGAAAAATAGTTTACATGTTTTATTTCGGCTAATGATCTCCAACCTTTAACCTGAAAATGAAAAAAGACCCGTGAAAGGTCTCCTTTAAGTAAAAAATAACAGCTTCAATCCAAACCCAAGCAAAATACTCCCGCCAAGCGCCTCGCTATACGAACCGAGCCAGCCTTGAAGCTTTCTTCCAAAAAATAGCCCCATCCAGGTGAGCAGCATGCTGACCGCGCCAAACATAAGAATCGTCAATAGTGTCCGCGCCCCATAAATGCCAAGGCTTAATCCAACCGAAAAGCTGTCGAGGCTGACGCTGAGCGCAAAGACGAACAGCCCCATTCCTACCGGGGTGATCAGCGGACCGTCCTCCTTCTTGAACGAGGATAGCATCATTTGGACACCAAGCATGATGAGGAGCAGCCCTCCTATCAACGTGGCGATGGAGCCGAACTGCTCCGACAGCACTTTTCCGATACTCATGCCGATTAGTGGCATCACTACATGGAAAACCCCGATGGTAACGCCTATGTAAAAGATCTGGCGCACTCTCAGTTTGATCATACCCATGCCGAGACCCACCGAAAATGCGTCCATTCCTAATGCTATTGCCATTAAAAAGAGTGTCATCCATTCTCCAACCATCACTGTCATCCCCCGCATACCCCTCCCTTAGGACTTGTCTACTTCCAAGATATGCACGGGAAATCCCGATTAGAAGGCGAAAAAAGAGGCAAGTTCCGCTAAATGGGAACTTACCTCTCACTGATGATCTTATGGCCAGCCGCCTTATCCAGACGGTTCATGATTGCTGCACCGACCCCGGTATTCGGGAAGGTTTCGCTGAAAATGATATCCACATCGGTCGAATTGAACGCTCGGAGCGCATCGTATAAGTTTGTGGCAACTGTAGATAAATCGCTTCTTGTTCCACAGGCAATCATCACATCGCCAGCTTCACCCAATTCGGCTTTCGTCTCCTCTGTCACGAGCAGGCCGACCTTCTTTCCGTCCTTCTGGGCTGCAAGGACCGTTTCTTTCAGAAAATCCAACCCGCCTTCCACTAAAAAGACTGGTGCAACGGGCGCGTAATGTGTATATTTCATCCCCGGGGATTTAGGCGCCTGATCTTGCGAGGTCAGGGCAGGATCCACTTCAATTTGTCCGATGACCGCTTCGAGCTGCTCTTTTGTCACGCCACCCGGCCGCAGAATGACCGGAATTTCCGTTGTGCAGTCCACCACCGTGGATTCCAGGCCGACTCCAGTTGGTCCGCCATCCACAATTCCGGCAATTTTCCCGTCGAGATCCTCGTCCACATGTGCAGCGGTAGTCGGACTCGGTTTGCCGGAAAGGTTGGCACTCGGCGCAGCAAGCGGAAGTCCCGCCACCTCCATTAGAGCTAACGCTATCGGGTGATCCGGCATCCGGACTGCAAGCGTATCGAGCCCTGCAGTCACATACTTCGAAACACCATCCCTGCTTTTCAACACTAACGTAAGCGGCCCCGGCCAAAAAGCCTGCATCAATTCCTCCGCAACTTCCGGCAGGTTATCCACAAGATCTGTGAGTTGTTCTTTTTTCGTAATATGCACAATCAACGGGTTGTCACCTGGACGTCCCTTCGCTTCAAAAATCTTAAGTACGGCCTGATCTGACAAAGCATTCGCCCCAAGACCATATACCGTTTCAGTAGGAAAAGCCACAACCTCTTCCTGTTGAAGAAGTGCGGCTGCCTCTTTCAGCTGTGGATAATTCATTTTCACAGGATCTGCGTTATCCACAGTCCACTTTTTCGTCAACATCTTATCTACCTCATTTAAAAATCTATCAACATGTGAATAGAAAAGGATTTATTCCATCAAATATAAACAAATTACCTACATAACACAATATTTATCCACAAATTGTGGATAAGGCATGTGTGTTCGGTGGATAACTTTGTGAATATCATAGGGGCCTGACCCGCTCCGCATTAGCGTACTAAAGCAAATGGGGTCTGGCCCCCCCTCATTTTTAAAGTTTACACATCATAAATGTACAGGTTTGTTGTTCTAGGGTTTCTTTTAGGTGGGCCGATTGGGTGATTTTCTTCGGGACGTTGTGGATTTCTTGTGGAAAGAAGCCAAGGAGCTCGAAGAATTGTATGTAGTCCTTCTTGTTGGTCACCAGGAATAAGCGGTCTAGTTCTTTTCGGCGGGCATGCTGCTGGGTGTGCTCGAACATCTGCAGCAGTTGCATCTGTTTGACAGAAGGACCGATGACAAGGGAGCGCAGCAGGCCGTCACCATCTATCTTTTCAATTCCTATGGTCCCGCAGATGCCTGTTTCCTCTTCCTCCAAGATGATAAAATCCTCAATTTTCTCTTCCAACCCTATTGTACTAATATTTGCTTGTCTCAAAAAGACCTGCATGGCCCATTGATCATCTTTTGTTGCAGTGCGCAATTTTTTCATCTCATCCACCTCTTCTAGTATTTTTTCTACTACTACTCTATTGAGGTGGATGAAAAAGTAGAACGATCATGCCGTGATTTTTTCCCATAGAGATGATAGAGCCTCGAATACGAAGAATTTCACTTCCACTTCCTCCGGCTCTTCATCGACGACAAATTCCTTTGGTTCCGCTGATGCGGCAGTTACGCTCATTTCTGTTTCATTTTCAAGGATGCTTGCTGATTTTTTGGACTTGCTTTCTTTTGGAGCAGCTCCTGTTTCTTCCTCTTCAAAAGGTGTCGCAGTCGCTTCCCCATTGGAGAAGTCAAGGAAGCATAATGGCGGGAAAAGCACGCACCACCAGTTGGCTCCCGTCCCTTTACCGAGTGTGATCAGGATCGCTTCATAGTCACCGGCAGGATAGATGAACTTGCCGTACATTTTTGTCGGGAAATCCACTCTGCCGAAGTCTACATTATACTCCTGAACCATTCCTTCTTCCACCATGACTTCCTCTACAATCTTCTCGATCTCGGGGATGTTCCCCTGGATGACTTCACGGGCGTTCTCCATCGAAGTGAGTCCTTCCACCCAAACCGTGATCTCCTCGTTCACACGGTCGCGGATCTTTCTTTTCAACTCCTGATCCTCTGCGCTGTCACTGTTGGCCAGGATGCGAAGCCTGATCGCCTCATCCGGAATGACCATTGCCCCGTTCTTCACTTCCGCACCGGCTGCAGCCTGCTCACCGGCCACCGTCACATACGCTCCCATAAACAGCAATACTATATATAAAAAGATTACATTCTTTTTTAATGTTCTCATCTCAATTCCTCTCCCCTCTAGGAAACAGTCTGGTCAAAAGTTGAAAATCCTAAACTAGCAAATTTATTTTCTTGAGTAAGATTTTTTTTTTGATAGTTTGCTAGTTTGGAGGTTTGGAGGTTTTGTACCATGTATGAGGGGGTATAGAAATAGGACGTGCACCCCGTATTCCGGAGCACGAAAGTAATACAACTCGAAGGAAAGGAAGACAGACTATGAGATCGTTTACGTGCAACATTGAATCTTTTCGCATTGGGGAAATGAAGAGTGCTTTTAACCATATCAGCATTCCTATTGATTTCGAAATCTTAGTAGGCGGCCGGTGGATGAATGGCAAGGCATTTTACCATCATTATCACCGCAGCATCTCTTACGATTCCAACCTATCTCAATTGATAAATTTTGCAAAAGCGGAGCAGAAGGAAGAAATCCGCCAATCCATCGTCACCTATGTGGAAGAAAAGACAAATAGGGGCCTGACCCTCGCCAGACCCCATACGGAAGAAGGAGCAATCATATAAACTCTTTTATCAACACCCTTGCCCCACCAAGCTGCAAGGTGCCGCTCCTTATTCCCTTTTATATAATGATGGCGACTCGCATCATCCTATTTCCGCAAATACCATTCGATCTTTTCCGTTGATGTCCAGTACCACTTCCGCACGCGCTTCAGGGAAAGTCCCAAGCAGCAAGTCTTTCACCGCTTCCCCTTGTCCCATTCCCACTTCAAACGCAACAATGGCACGTTCCTTCAACACCTGTGGCAATTCCTCCATGAAACGCTCGTAGAATTCCAATCCGGAAACACCGCCGACCAACGCACGGTACGGCTCAAAGTCCTTCACTACTATTGACAGGCCTTCGTATTCCTTTTCCGGAATGTATGGAGGGTTGGACACCACGATATCCACCTTGATGCCCTGCTCAATGAACGGCAAGAGCAGATCCCCTTCCAAAAATTCCACATCCGCCCCAAGTGCTTCTGCATTATCTTTTGCAACCTCCAGGGATTCTCCTGCAATATCGGTGGCCATCACGTTCAGGTTGCTATTTTCAAGCGCTAGTGTCACAGCAATCGCGCCACTGCCTGTCCCAACATCGACGACACTCAATTTTTCCGTAGTGTCAGGAAAATGCCTCTTCACTCGATCCAACAGGCCGACCACCAATTCTTCCGTCTCCGGTCTTGGAATCAGCACCTCTTCGCTTACAAAAAAGCTTCGGCCGTAAAACTCTTCTTTTCCCATCAGATACTGTACCGGTATTCCCGCTGCATGCTTATGGACATTGAAAACGAAGGAACTTTGGGTGTCCATCGGCATCATTTCCTGCATCCGGCTGAAAAGCTGGGCACGGTCCAGCTTCATATGATGGCGCAACAATAGTTCTCCCGCATTCTCATCGCGCTGATTCTTTTTTAAAAAATAAGAAGCCCAGTTCAGGGCTTCGTAAACCTTCATGGCCTTCATCATTTCTCCATCTGTTCCATTCGCAGCGCTTGGTCTTCCATGATCAAAGCATCCACGATTTCCTGAAGCTTACCTTGCAGGATCTGGTCGAGCTTCTGGATCGTCAAGCCGATGCGGTGATCTGTTACACGGTTCTGCGGGAAATTGTACGTACGAATACGCTCGGAACGGTCACCGGTACCAACAGCCTGCTTACGGTTGGCATCATATTCAGCCTGGATTTCACGTTGAAACTTATCATACACACGTGCACGAAGAACCTTCATCGCTTTTTCCTTATTCTTGATCTGTGACTTTTCGTCCTGACAGGAAACCACTGTGTTTGTCGGAATGTGAGTCAAACGGACCGCTGACATCGTCGTATTAACAGACTGTCCTCCTGGTCCGCTGGAAGCAAACGTATCTACACGGATATCCTTGTCATGAATCTCAATTTCCACTTCTTCCGCTTCAGGCAATACCGCAACCGTCGCTGTGGAAGTATGGATACGCCCGCCGGATTCCGTCTCCGGTACACGCTGTACACGGTGTGCGCCGTTCTCGAACTTCAGCTTGGAATAAGCGCCCTTTCCGGTGATCATAAAGATGATCTCCTTATAACCGCCAACACCTGTTGATGCTGCCTCCATCACTTCCGTCTTCCAGCCATGCGCTTCCGCATAACGGCTGTACATGCGGTAAAGGTCGCCTGCAAACAATGCCGCCTCGTCTCCACCTGCTGCACCGCGGATTTCCATGATAACGTTCTTGTCGTCGTTCGGGTCCTTCGGCAAAAGAAGGATATGCAGACGTTCGGCCAATGCTTCCTGCTGCTCCTCAAGCTCCGAGATCTCCTCTTTCACCATCTCGCGCATGTCCGCATCCATCTTGTCCTCGAGCATCGCTTTCGCTCCTTCAAGCTGCTCTTTGACATCCTTATATTCACGGTACGCTTCCACGGTCTCCTGGATATCGGACTGTTCCTTCGAATACTCGCGAAGCTTTTTCGTATCACTGATAACTTCCGGGTCACTCAATAGCTCCGTTAATTTATCGTAACGCATTTCCACTGCCTGCAAACGATCAAACACGTGCATTCACCTCTATGTAATGTGTGCAAACCAGAACAGGTCCGCATCTGTATTTTTGTCCCTACCTATAACATTCTAATTATAGTATAGGTTAGGTGGTGCGTCAAAATCAAATAAGTGGAAGTTGGGTATCGGGTGGGGAAAAATCAAAGATAATTTGCTGGAGTTTTAGCGCGATGGAGCGTGTTTCTGCTTTTCACCAAGGCCGCGGGTTTTGGACGCGACTGGGACGCAAACGGCCTTATGTATACCCCTACCGGTACGGGTAAATGCTGGATGTATCCACGAAAAATAAAGTTATCAACAAAACCGTGGCACATATCAACGAGATTTTTCATTTATCGATGAAAATAAAATTATATCCACGAAAACCGATCACATATCGACCATTCGACAAAATCCCTCATATTTCAACATACTAGGCTGCTTCAACAGCAACACAAAAAAAACCGCCCAAAAATCCGGACGGATCACTTGCAAGGGTCTGGCCCCTTAACGCTCCTTGATCGTCAAATGCACTCGGTACCGCGGAATCACATCGATAAACTTGCGCTTCAGCGTGCGCTCGACCTTATCTTTTTCCTCTTTGGAAAGGGAGCCGTTCGAGTAGGCGGTCACCCTGGCGTTGTCGCCTGTAATGTAGACGGGGCCAGGCTCGAGGTTGCTGTTCAGCGTGATGACCTCGGCGAATTTTTCCTGATCATCCCCGTAATCTGGCCGGTCTTCGGTTAAATCAAGGAAATTAGGGTTTTGGTTAGTATTGAAGTCGTTGGAATCCTGATGCTCTTCATACGCACCATCATCGTCGGTAACGCCGATCAGCCTTGTACCATTTTCCACTTCACGCTGGCCGGTGAGGTCTTTATCCGCCCCGCATCCAGCTATAAAAAAAGAGCATACGACTATTGCCAGGATTGCATGTTTCATGCAAACACCTCCTGCCTTTAGCGTATCCTCTTCTTCAAAATATCTTCGGACAAATTATAGGAAAGATTGTTATTTTTAGCTAGTTTTCGCAAAAGCTTTATTTTTCCACTTCTTGCAAAACGGACACATTCAGAGGAACTTCATGATGATGACGACAGCGAGGTTCGTAAGATTCAGAAGCGCCGACTAAAATAATTGGGTCATCGTAGCATGCTGGCTTTCCATTGATCAGACGTTGTGTACGGCTTGCAGGTGATCCGCATACGGCACATACCGCTTGCAGCTTTGTCACAGTTTCAGCGATCGCCAAAAGCTCCGGCATCTTACCGAATGGCTCTCCACGGAAGTCCTGGTCAAGTCCAGCAGCGATTACACAGTAGCCTCTGTTTGCTAATTCCTGAATCACTTCCACAATATGCTCATCAAAAAACTGCACTTCGTCAATGCCCACCACTTCCGTCTGCTCCTCCACCTGATCGAGGATGGCTTTTGAAGATGGTACTGGCATCGCAATGATGCTTGTCCCATTATGTGAAACAACTGCCTCATCGGCATAACGGTTGTCAATTGCTGGTTTGAATACTTGAATGTTCTGTTTGGCAAATTGGGAGCGTCGCATGCGGCGAATCAGTTCTTCTGATTTTCCAGAAAACATGCTGCCACAAATCACTTCTACCCAACCCGAATGCTTCATTACGTACATGCACGGCCTCCCCCTTCTTATCTATTGACTGCTTTCGAACTGAACGGTGCTTTTCGTAAATATTGCTCTCACGTAACTAACGTTTCATCATGCTCTTTTCCTTAAGGATGAAGCAAACATGTATAGCAATATTCACGTTATGGTAGGAAAAAATCCAAATGCCGATTTTTTCAAGACTCAGATCGAAGCAAATTTACGAAAAGAGCTTATCTTATGGCGTATAAAAAGTGCTCAGTCACGAGTGACATAAGCACTTTGTTATGTAAGGTAAAGTAAAAAAACAGGCAAGATATAGGATAACCTGCCTGTTTTACTTTATTACTTAAGGCCGTATTTTTTGTTGAAACGCTCAACACGTCCATCAGCAGCAGCATGCTTCTGACGTCCAGTGTAGAATGGGTGAGAATCAGAAGAGATCTCAACTTTGATTAGAGGGTAAGTAGTACCGTCTTCCCATTCGATAGTTTCGTTTGTTTTCATCGTAGAACCAGTGATGAATTTGAAACTAGTGTTGATGTCCATGAATACAACTTTACGGTAATTAGGATGAATTCCAGCTTTCATTCTTGTCATCTCCTTTTTGCCCTGAGTCTTTCGAAACAGAGTTAGCTATGAAATGATACCAAACAAAGTTCGACATCATTTATCTTAAAAACACACTGATGAAATTATATCAAGTAATGTTTGGTTTTGCAACCTTACTTTTGGACTTATATTTACCAAATCGGCACGCAATATTTTCCATGAAAAAGTTAAGCTTTTGAAAATGAGGTGTTAACATTAAACACCCCTGTTGGTTTCCGCTCCAGGGGTTCGCTTATCCATGGCGGTCCGGGAGCCTCCTCGGCGCATGCGCCTGTGGGGTCTCCCTTTGACTCGCTTCTCCCGCAGGAGTCTCACCCCCTTCGCTCCAACCAACAGGGGGCAAAGTAAAAGTAGATTATTCTACACTTTGTAATCAAAAAGAACATATTTCAAAGTGACATACCTATCGCTTCGCTGTTCCTGCCTTTTGGTCTTCTTCGAGCATGTCGAAGAATTCCTGGTTGGACTTGGATTGGCGCAGGCGTCTTAGGAGCTTTTCGGCAAAGTCCGGTGTGTCGGACATCGTTTTGCGGATGGCCCATAGCTTGTCCAGATGGTCTTTCGGGATAAGAAGTTCTTCTTTTCGGGTACCGGAGCGACGGATATCAATTGCAGGGAAGATGCGGCGCTCTGCCAGGTTGCGATCAAGATGCAATTCCATGTTTCCCGTCCCTTTGAACTCTTCATAGATAACGTCATCCATACGGGATCCTGTTTCAACAAGCGCTGTCGCAAGGATGGTCAAACTGCCGCCCTCTTCTATATTACGCGCTGCACCGAAGAAACGCTTCGGACGGTGGAATGCTGCCGGATCAATACCACCGGAAAGTGTACGACCGCTTGGTGGAATGACCAGGTTGTATGCACGTGCAAGACGCGTGATGCTGTCCATCAGGATGATGACATCGCGTTTATGCTCAACAAGACGCAATGCGCGTTCAAGTACTAGCTCTGCCACCTTGATGTGATTTTCCGGAACCTCATCAAACGTGGAGCTTACTACATCTCCTGCTACAGAGCGTTCGATGTCCGTCACTTCCTCAGGACGCTCGTCGATAAGCAGGACAATCAGTTCCGCTTCAGGATGGTTGGTTGTAATGCTATTGGCAATCTCTTTGATCAGCATTGTTTTACCCGCTTTTGGAGGGGCAACAATCAATCCACGCTGACCGAATCCGACCGGTGCGATCAGATCCATGATGCGTGTAGAAAGACCTTTAGGCTTTGTTTCCAGGACAATTTGTCTGTCCGGATATAAAGGAGTCAATGCAGGGAAATGGACGCGCTCTTTTGCCGATTCCGGATCATCGCCATTCACCGCTTCTACATGTAAAAGTCCATAATAACGCTCGTTTTCCTTTGGAGGACGTACCTTACCGGATACCTTGTCCCCGTTTCTCAAGTCAAAACGACGAATCTGGGAAGCAGAAATGTAAATATCCTCCGAGCTTGGGGAGTAGTTGATCGGGCGCAGGAATCCGAAGCCCTCCGATTGGATTACTTCGAGTACCCCTTCCATGAACAGAAGGCCGTCTTTTTCTGCCTGTGCTTTTAAAATGGCAAAAATAAGTTCTTTTTTCGTCAGTTTGCTGTAGTAGGATACTTTATGCTGACGGGCAAATTCATATAATTCTTTTAGCTTTAAATTTTCTAAATGAGAAATAGTCAAATCCATAAAAAGAAAACACCACTCTATTCTTTTATTTAGTATCAATGGGAAAAAGTTTGTTCATTTGTCTTCCAGAACAGATTCAAGCTGAAATAAGTTCGAAGGATGGGAAATCCGGCAGTCGGATCTAATGTAAGTTCCTGCACCAAGATAAATCGGATGAATTGGATAAAGGGTGAGGACTTACTCCCGTTTTACATGTGGGATAAACTCTCCTTTTGAAGAAATTGTAGAAGAATCGCTAGGAAGAAAAGGATAGATTTTAACATAAAACGCGTAGCATATAATATTTTACCCACATTTCATACTTTTAAGCAACAACTTTCTATAGACAGGCTTAGTGCTATTCTATTATTTTCTGGGGAATATTCCATAATCCCCTCGATTCGTGTCGAATAAAAGCTCTACGCCCTATAGAATTCGTAACGAGGTGGATTTTTTTGACCTATCAAATAGAGGAAAACCGTAAACGGCAAACTCGTTTACGGTCTAAGATGTTTATGGCTTGAATACAAGGTTCGGTTTTTTCTTGATATTATGCTGCCCATCGATGAAGCGCACCGTTCCGGACTTAGCTCTCATAACCACGGAATGAGTCGTTGCGTTGGTGCCTTTGAACTGGACACCTCGCAGAAGCTCACCATCTGTCACTCCAGTTGCTGCAAAAATGGCGTCATCCCCGCGTACAAGGTCTTCCATTCTTAGTACCGCATCAATGTTTTCGATACCCATTTTCTTGCAACGAAGCATTTCTTCTTCGTTTTGTGGCAATAGCTTCCCTTGGATTTCTCCGCCAAGGCATTTTAATGCAACTGCAGCGATTACGCCTTCCGGTGCTCCGCCTGAACCGAATAGTATGTCTACACCCGTGTGGTCAAATGCCGTGTTGATCGCCGCTGCAACATCACCATCATCGATCAGCTTGATACGTGCTCCTGCTTCTCTCAGCTCGGAGATGATTTTTTCGTGACGAGGCCTGTTTAAAATAACTGCGACTACGTCTTCAATCTCTTTATTTTTCGCTTCCGCTACCGCTTTAAGATTGTCCAGCACAGAAGCATTGATGTCAATTTTACCGACCGCCGCAGGACCTACTGCGATTTTGTCCATGTACATATCCGGTGCGTGCAGTAGATTGCCATGATCCGCCACCGCTAAGACAGCCAGCGCGTTCCAGCCTCCGGATGCCACGATACTCGTTCCCTCTAACGGGTCAACCGCAACGTCCACTCGCGGGCCGTATCCTGTTCCTAGCTTCTCGCCGATATATAGCATAGGTGCTTCATCCATTTCACCTTCACCAATCACAACCGTACCTTTCATCGGAATGGTGTCAAATACATCGCGCATCGCAGAGGTTGCCGCTCCATCAGCACTGTCCTTATCGCCTCTACCCATCCAACGTGCTGATGATAGAGCTGCTGCTTCTGTTACTCGAATTAACTCCATGGATAAACTTCTTTCCATTTTTCCCACTCCTTCTGTTCACTATGAATCAAGTAATTTATTGTCAAGCCTCGTTCGCATGTGCAAATGATGGCATTGTGATATACTTTTCGTTAATAGTATATCACATTTGACGAAAAGAGAAAGTGGTTTCATGAAAAAAGCAGAACTCCCGGGTTTAGTGGGGGTTCTGCTTTTATAGACGGTTCTAAGCCCGCTGGTGATTTCCGCATTAGGCTGCGCTTTCCGCGGGGCGGTGCTGGAGCCTCCTCGGGCTTTGCCCTGTGGGGTCTCCAGCCTACCGCTGTCTCCCGCAGGAGTCTTCGCCTATTGCTCCAATCACCAGCTAGTTATTCTAAAATCACTACTGTTTTCATTAAATTGTGGCAAACAATATATTAAGAATTCTGCATCTGCTCTATTTCTTCTTCGGTCATGGATTCACGCCAGATTGTTGCTCCAAGTCCCTCGAGCTTTTCTTCGAGATGGCTGTAGCCACGGTCGATATGCTCTAGGCCTGTCACTTCGGTCAAGCCGTCTGCCAGTAGGCCGGCTATGACAAGCGCAGCACCTGCACGCAGGTCACTTGCTTTTACCTTTGCCCCTTGCAGCTGCACAGGGCCGTTGATGATGGCTGAGCGACCTTCGACTTTGATCTGGGCATTCATGCGTCGAAGTTCATCCACGTGCTTGAATCGCGCAGAATAGATCGTGTCGGTAACGATGCTTGTCCCTTCCGCTTTTGTCAAAAGGGTCGTCATAGGCTGTTGCAGGTCTGTCGGGAATCCAGGGTGGACGAGCGTTTTCACGTCGACCGACTTCAGTTTTTCTCCTGGAACGACAAGCAGCTGATCCTGGTTGTCATTTACGTCAATGCGTACGCCCATTTCACGAAGCTTGGCAATCAATGGCTCCAAGTGAGTTGGAATAACGTTGTCGATAATCATTTCTCCACCGGTTGCAGCAGCCATAATCATATATGTACCTGCTTCGATACGGTCCGGGATGATGGTGTGCTTGCATCCATGAAGGCTTTCGACTCCATCGATACGGATCACATCCGTTCCTGCTCCCTTGATTTTCGCGCCCATGCTGCTCAGCAGGGTTGCGACATCAATGATTTCAGGCTCTTTTGCAGCATTTTCGATGAGCGTTCTGCCTTTTGCTTTTACTGCAGCAAGCATGATGTTGATGGTTGCACCAACACTGACGACATCGAGATAGATGCGTGCGCCGCGAAGCTCGTCGGCACGCAAATAGATTGCACCATGTTCATTCGTTACTTCTGCCCCTAATGCTTCAAAACCTTTGATATGCTGATCAATTGGTCTTGGGCCTAGATGGCATCCACCTGGTAAACCTACCACCGCTTTTTTGAATCTGCCGAGCATCGCTCCCATCAAGTAATAGGAAGCGCGGAGCTTTTTCACTTTTCCGCTGGGCAAAGGCATGGCGATCATTTTGGATGGATCGACTGTTAAGTCCTCTCCATCCATCGTTGCTGTACCACCAATCTCTTCAAGCAGGCTGCTTAGAATTTCTACGTCTGATATTTTCGGTAAACCCTCAATTGTTACGGGTGAATCTGCCAGGATAGTTGCAGGAATAAGTGCAACTGCGCTGTTTTTCGCACCACTTACACGTACTGTTCCATTTAATTTATTGCCACCAAGAATTTTTAACTTTTCCATATAGGTCTCCCTTCAAGGCGAGGTTGGTTTCCAAAAGTGTTATTTTCATTATACACAATTATTACCAATCTTAAAATTTTCATTATCTATTAGTTTACACGATATTTTTGAATACTTATATGGAAAAGCTTAATTCTTTATCGAAACGTAATATTTCCTACTTTATTCCTAAATTTTACACAAGGATTATTGTTGGCGGTTGTTCCAATCTGCCAGGAACTTCTCGATTCCTTGGTCTGTCAGCGGGTGTCCGAACAGTTGCATGATGACCTTGTAAGGAACTGTTGCAATGTGCGCACCTTTTAATGCTGCATCCGTGATATGCATCGGATGGCGGATTGATGCTGCGATGATTTCTGTCGGGATGTCATGGATCGCGAAAATGTCAGCGATGGTGGAAACCAGGTCCATACCATTCTGTCCGATATCATCAAGTCTGCCAAGGAACGGGGATACATAAGTCGCTCCCGCTCTAGCTGCCATGAGTGCTTGGTTTGCATTGAAAATCAGCGTTACGTTTGTTTTGATGTTCAGCTCAGAAAACACTTTTACTGCCTTCAAGCCGTCCGGAGTCATTGGAACTTTCACCGTGATATTCGGAGCAATCGCAGCAAGCGCCTTGCCTTCTTCAATCATTCCTTCCGCATCAAGCGCGATAACCTCTGCAGAAACTGATCCTGTTACAAAAGAAGTGATTTCGCGAAGGCGGTCTTCGAAAGTGATGTTCTCTTTTGCAACTAGACTTGGGTTGGTTGTAACCCCAGAAAGGATTCCAAGTGCATGTGCCTCTTTAATTTCTTCCAGGTTAGCTGTATCGATGAAAAATTTCATGTTATTCTCTCCTTTTAATCTGTTTTAGCATTGCCTTTTATATAGTGTGCACGCTTTCATATAAAAAATGAACAAAACCGCCTGAGGGGCGGTTTTGCACTATGGTTGCCTTGTTGTTGGTTGAATGGTTGTTGTTGAAATGTGTTCTGTTGTCTTAAGCTTTGTTGGAAGAGCCGAATTCGCGCATTTTGCCTTGAACTGTAGCCTTGATTGCATCACGAGCTGGTCCAAGATATTTACGTGGATCATACTCTTCCGTTTTCACCGCTAAAGTCTCTCGCACTGCTTTCGCAGACGCAATTTGGTTTTCCGTGTTTACATTGATTTTCGCAGTTCCAAAAGAAATTGCTTTCTTAATGTCATGCGTAGGGATTCCAGTACCACCATGTAATACTAGAGGAACACCTGCACGGTTGTTGATGTCTTCCATCTCTTTGAAGCCTAGGTTCGGTTCGCCTTTGTAAGGGCCGTGTACGGAACCTAATGCTGGAGCCAAGCAATCAATGCCAGTGCGTTTTACAAGCTCTTCACACTCAGCAGGGTCTGCATAGATGACGCCATCAGCGATAACGTCGTCTTCTTGTCCACCGACTACACCAAGCTCTGCTTCAACAGATACTCCGTGGAAGTGTGCCAATTCTACTACTTTAGAAGTTGTTTCGATGTTTTCCTCAAATGGATGATGGGAAGCATCGATCATAACAGATGTAAATCCAGCGTGGATCGCTTTTGCACAAGATTCAAAGCTTGAACCGTGGTCTAAGTGAATCGCAACAGGAACTGTCACTTTATACTCTTCCATTAGCGCTTTAACCATTGCTACTACTGTTTTGAAGCCACCCATATAACGAGCTGCCCCTTCAGAAACACCAAGAATCACTGGTGATTTTTCTTCCTGTGCCGCCTGTAGAATTGCCTGTGTGAATTCGAGGTTGTTCAAGTTGAACTGACCTACTGCATAGCCTTCTGCATTTGCTTTTTTCAGCATTTCTGTCATGGAAACTAAAGGCATGGTAAAATCCTCCTTCGTATTATACTCACTCCGAAAAGTTTTTCCCGTTCTTACAAGATGGCAAACCCATACTCCGAGGCAGGAAACACATGGAATTCCGCTCGAATTCTTGGATACCCCTTCTTATATGTAACAGTTTCACCAATATCAAATCTAGCTTGACCAAATGAAAAACTAGTTATGTATGAGAGTGAAACAAACTGTAAAACTTGTCGGAAGATATTATCCAGTACCTAGCATACCAACTCTGAAAGAAAACTACAACTACCGAACATTCCCCTTTTTCGTTGTAAGCGGTAACACTCTCAATGTTTTAATTTTCAGTCACAAACCCGATTATTTTTCGGTAGATTGCGGCATATTTTTTCTAACGGCATCCCGTATTTCATCAATATCAAAAGGCTTCGCAAAGTGCGTGATGGCACCCAGATCCTTGGACTCCTGGATCATGTCCAGTTCTCCATACGCTGTCATAATGATCACTTGTATATCTGCATTGATAGCCTTCAGCCTCTTCAAGATTTCAATTCCATCCATTCCAGGAATTTTCATGTCCAGCAAGACCAAGTCAGGTGAATGCTTTTCTACGATATCTAACGCTTGATAACCATTTGCAGCCTGGAACGTCTGGTACCCTTCCTTCTGAAATACTTCATTTAACAAAATGCGTATCCCATACTGGTCATCCACAATCAGCAATTTTTGACCCATCATTCCACCTCATTCCTAGAAAATAGTAAATCCGTTTCCACCCATCAACCTATTTCTACTATAATAGACTTATTTCCTGCTTTTCCCCAACAATAATTTTTAATCTCGACTACATATTAACTTATATCGGATTGTATTTTAACTATTAATGTGGGATTTTAATAACTTCCATCATGGGGAATAATAAAAAAATATTTTTATGGGGCCACTTTTTTTACTTTTTTCACTTTTTTCACTTTTGGGGGCCAGACCCCGACAGGAATTTCCCCACTTGTGTCATACTGCAGGTAGTAAGTATAGGAGGTTGTTTTTATGTTGAAGATTTTTACGACGCAGCTTCAGGGTGTGTTCGGCAGGATTGCGGGTAATGAGGATTTTTCGTTTGAGGATGGTGCGCGGTTGCTTGCACAGGCTGCGGTCGGTGATGGACGTATATACATACATGGGGTGAAGGAAATGAAGGCGGTGGAGTTCGAAGCGACCGAGGGAGCGGAGCCGCTGCCAAAGGCAACACGTCTTTCGGACCTGGACAGCTATCATGATCTTACCGATACAGACCGTGCGTTGATTGTGTCACGCTTTTCTACGGATGAGGAGGCAATCGAGACTGCGAAGGCTTTAAAGGAGCTTGGGATCGAGATTGTCGGCATTTCCACTTTGATGGCAGGCGGAACGGAGGGAAATGGGTCCGATACCGAAACGCTGGATTCCATTGCGGATGTCCATATCGACATGAAGCTGAAAAAGCCGCTTATTCCCGGCGATGATGGAGAACGTTTCGGATTCCCGAGCAGCATGACGGCTCTATATGTCTATTTTGGTCTAGCTTTTACCATCAAAGAAATTCTGGATGAACAGGACGAGCTTTAGAGGAAAAGCTTCCCCGAGTATCGAAACATTTTTCGTACAACATTTTGGGAGGTTGGGATTCTTTGAATAAGACGATACCCTATGAGGTTAAAAAAGCAACCACCGCGGATAGTGCCGCAATCATAAAAATTTTGAAAGATCGCGCGTCCTTACTGAAGGAACAAGGTTCAACGCAGTGGAACTTTCTTTTGACAGGGCTTGAGGATGAAGAGATCGTCCGTAATGTGGAGGCCGGGTTATTTTACAAGGTGGTCGATTTAGCTGACAGCCATATAGTTGCCACGTTCCTTCTTTCACGTGATCAGGATGAGTGGGATGTGAACCTGTGGGGCAAGGATGATGGCAATGGTGGGACCATCGTCTATTTGCATAAGCTTGCCGTGTCTGTTGATAGGATAGGGGCGAATCTCGGGGATTTTGTGATGCACTGGATCAAGGATCAGGCCAAGTCCCTGCAGGTGGACACGATCCGTCTGGACTGTGTCGCCTACAGCTCTTACCTTCGTCCCTTTTACGAAAAGCATGGATTCATACTGAAAAAAGAAGTTCATGACCATTATCTGTTTGAATGGCATGTACAACAAAAAGAAGGAGAAGCCGTTCCCAATTGAGACGGCTTCTCCTTTTTTCTATCAAAAAGATTAAGCTAACACTGTAGTGTTCTTGATTGCCGCTTCCACAAAGTCACGGAATAACGGCTGCGGACGGTTAGGTCGAGACGTAAACTCCGGATGGAATTGGGATGCAAGGAACCAAGGGTGGTCTTTGATCTCAATCACTTCAACCAGACGGCCGTCCGGGCTAGTACCGGAGAAGGTGAATCCTGCTTCTTCCATCTGCTGGCGGTACTGATTGTTGAACTCATAGCGGTGACGGTGACGCTCGTATACTACGCCCTCGTTATATGCCGCTTGTGCTAGGGAGCCGTCGTTCAATTTACATGGATACAGGCCAAGACGAAGTGTACCGCCTAGATCCTCAATATCCTTCTGCTCCGGCAATAGGTCAATGATCGGGAATGGAGTTTCCGGGTTCAACTCAGCAGAGTGCGCCCCTTCCATTCCTAGAACATTACGTGCAAATTCTACAGAAGCAAGCTGCATGCCCAGGCAAATACCGAAGAATGGCACTTTGTTGACACGAGCATAGCGGATCGCTTCGATTTTACCTTCCACACCACGGTCTCCGAATCCACCAGGAACCAGGATACCGTCTGCGTTTTGAAGAAGCTCGTCCACATTTTCAGCTGTCACGTTCTCAGCATTGATCCAGTTGATTTTTACATCTGTATCAAACTGGTAGCCTGCATGGCGAAGCGCTTCTGCCACAGAAAGGTACGCATCCTGAAGCTCGACATATTTACCGACCAACGCGATGGTTGTTTTATTTGAAAGATTTTTCACCTTGTCTACAAGCTTTGTCCACTCCGTCATGTCCGCTTGAGGAGCTGCTGCATCAAGCTTCAAATGTTCGCAAACGATGTTGTCCATGTTTTGCGCCTGATACGCCAATGGAACCTCATATAGCGTTTCCGCATCGATGGACTCGATCACTGCTTTCTCATCGATATCACAGAATAATGCAATCTTGTCCTTCATGTCTTGGGAGATCGGCATTTCGGAACGCAATACGATGATGTTCGGCTGAATTCCCAAACCGCGAAGTTCTTTTACACTGTGCTGAGTCGGCTTTGTTTTCAGCTCACCTGCAACACGGATGTAAGGAACAAGCGTACAGTGGATGTACATGACATTATCGCGACCGATATCACTCTTGATCTGACGGATTGCTTCCAAGTATGGCAAGGACTCGATGTCCCCTACTGTTCCACCGATTTCCGTGATGACAACATCGGCATTCGTTTCTTTGCCGGCACGGAACACACGCTCTTTGATTTCATTCGTGATATGTGGAATAACCTGTACTGTTCCACCCAAGTAATCTCCACGACGCTCTTTTTTCAAGACCGTGGAATAGATTTTCCCAGTAGTCACGTTGCTGAATTTGTTCAGGTTGATGTCGATGAAACGCTCATAGTGACCTAGGTCCAAATCCGTTTCTGCGCCATCATCCGTAACGAATACTTCCCCATGCTGATACGGGCTCATTGTACCCGGGTCCACGTTAATGTATGGATCGAATTTCTGGATCGTCACACTCAATCCTCTGTTTTTCAATAATCTTCCTAAAGATGCTGCTGTGATCCCTTTACCTAGAGATGACACAACCCCACCTGTTACAAAAATATACTTTGTCATGCTGTCTCCCCCTCGATTAAATGTATTTTACTGATATTTACATAACTACTTTGATTCTTGAGAGGCATTTAATGTTTTTATCATTAGTCAAAAGCACGAAAATCATTTACTAAAAAATGAAGCTGTTCCTAAAAGGGTTTAGGTACAGCATGGAATTTCCGTCTTCAGTTTTTGACCAATAAAATAAAAAAACGCTCCTCCTGCCAGTGTTTCTGGCAAAGGGAGCGTGTATCTGATATACCCGAATCATTCATGTCCTTTTAAAAGGAGCCCAAAAAAGATTCTACTTAGTTTGAGGGGAAAAGTCAAGGAGGATTTTTTGATGGGGGTGGCCATTTTGTGATTGGCGAATTTTGACGAAACATGACGTTGGTGCATAAATCTTCATTTCCGTGCGCAAATATCTTAAAGTGAATCATAAAATTCCATTTCCGTGCGCAAATCATCAATTGTGGTGCATAAAAGTGAATTTCCGTGCGAAAAAGCAACCCCCCCTCCTTTTCGTCCAGGCAAAATAATAAACAGGCAGGGAAACGGTGCGTTCCTGCCTGTTTTCATTTTAAGGTCTTTTTATATTGAGGTTGTTACAGCTTTTCCTCTTCATCTTCATCAAATTCTTCTTCGTCTTCTTCCTCATCTTCTTCAAGGTCGTATTCCTCGTCTTCGATAAGGTCCTCTTCGAATTCTTCGTCGTCATCGTCGTCCGCATCATCTTCATCGACGTCGTCAAAGTCTTCCTCTTCGGCTTCATCCTCTTCGTAGTCGTCAAGGTCGTCGAACTCGAGCTCTTCTTCATCCAGCTCCTCGAACTCGTCCGCATCAAGATCGTCATCGTCGGATGCTTTCTTCGCCTTCTTCTTCTTCGTTTTAACCTGAGGAGTAGTTTCCTCTTCTATTTGATCATAAGGATACCATGCACGAAGTCCCCATTGGTTTTCTCCAATACAAATAAAACGGCCGTCCACGTTTAAGTCTGTGTAGAATTGTGATAGTTTGCTGCGAAGATCTTCATCTGTAAAGCCTGTAAGCTTCTTAATCTCCGTAAGTAGTTCTCCAAATGTCACAGATTGCTTCTGGTCTTGGAATAATGCGTACGTGATTTCGATAAGCGACATTTCTTTTACTTCTTCTGCCGTTAAGTGGTTTAATGCCAATGTCTGCACATCCTTTCTGTATATGTAAAAGGTCTATAATATTAAAGATTTCTAGAAAAATCCATACCATTCATTATAAACAAATCCTTTATGTTTAATCCAGTATAAATTAATTCTTTGGGGAAATTTTTGATGTTGTGTTGTTAGGCAACCTGGAAAATAAGGTGTCCACATTGAACACCCTGTGGGTTTCCGCTCCAGGGGTTCGCTTTCCGCGGGCGGTCCGGGAGCCTCCTCGGCTTCGCCTGTGGGGTCTCCCATTGACACGCTTCTCCCGCAGGAGTCTCACCCCTTGCGCTGAAACCAACAGGGGAGAGTGTAATAATATTGCTGATGCTTACTAACAAAAACCTACATAAAAGGACAGGAAACTTTTATTCCTGCCCTTCTTTAATACCTACTACATATTCCTTCTAAACTGCCCGCCCACTTCGTAAAGCGCGGTTGTAATCTGGCCTAGGCTCGCCACTTTTACTGTCTCCATCAGTTCTTCGAAGATGTTTTCTCCGTTGATGGCTACTTGTTTGAGGCGGTTCAGGGCTTCTTCTACTTTGTCTGAGTTGCGGTCCTGGAAGGCGCGCAGGTTTTTGATTTGTGTTTCTTTTTCCTCTTCCGTGGAACGGGCCAGTTCGATGTCGTTGAGCTCGTCTTCGGATGGAGGGTTTGGATTCTGGTATGTGTTCACGCCGATGATTGGCAATTCGCCGGTGTGCTTTTTCATTTCGTAGTACATGGATTCGTCCTGGATCTTGCCGCGTTGGTATTGTGTTTCCATCGCGCCGAGGACGCCGCCGCGGTCGTTCAGGCGTTCGAATTCCTGGAGCACCGCTTCCTCTACTAGATCTGTCAGCTCTTCCACAATGAACGATCCTTGCAGCGGATTTTCGTTTTTCGCGAGGCCATGCTCTTTTGTGATGATCATCTGGATGGCCATCGCGCGGCGGACGGATTCCTCTGTCGGTGTCGTGATTGCTTCATCGTAGGCATTCGTGTGAAGCGAGTTGCAGTTGTCCTGCAATGCCATCAAAGCCTGAAGTGTCGTACGGATATCATTGAAGTCGATTTCCTGTGCGTGCAGGGATCGGCCGGATGTCTGGATATGATACTTCAGTTTTTGGCTGCGCTCATTGGCCTTGTATTTATTTTTCATGACGGTTGCCCAGATACGGCGAGCGACACGGCCAATCACGGTGTACTCTGCATCCAGCCCGTTGCTGAAGAAGAACGACAGGTTCGGTGCAAAGTCATTGATGTTCATACCGCGGCTCAAATAGTACTCGACATAGGTGAAGCCGTTTGCCAGAGTGAACGCCAATTGCGTGATCGGATTCGCACCGGCTTCGGCAATATGATAGCCGGAGATCGATACGGAATAATAGTTTCGCACCTTTTTATCGATAAAGTACTGCTGGATGTCGCCCATCACGCGAAGCGCAAATTCGGTTGAGAAGATGCAGGTGTTCTGGCCCTGGTCCTCTTTTAAAATGTCTGCCTGTACGGTTCCGCGCACCGTTTGCAACGTCACCGCACGAACCTCGGCAAACTCCTCCACTGTCAAGACGCGGCCAAGCTCTTCCTCGCGCTTCTGAACCTGCTGGTCGATGGCCGTGTTCATGAACATTGCCAGGATGACCGGTGCCGGTCCGTTGATTGTCATAGATACCGATGTGCTTGGTGCACACAGGTCAAAGCCTGCATAAAGCTTTTTCATATCATCAAGTGTACAAATGCTTACTCCGCTGTTCCCTACTTTTCCGTAGATGTCCGGACGTGGTGCAGGGTCTTCTCCATAAAGGGTAACCGAATCGAATGCGGTACTTAAGCGTTTTGCGTCGTCATCTTTACTTAAATAATGGAAACGGCGGTTGGTACGCTCAGGTGTGCCCTCTCCTGCGAACTGGCGCTTTGGATCCTCGCCTTCACGCTTGAACGGGAATACGCCGGCCGTGTAAGGGAATTCTCCTGGTACGTTCTCGCGGTAGACCCACTTTAGAATCTCCCCGTAGTCCATATATTTCGGAAGAACCACTTTTGGAATCGCAAGGCCCGATAAGCTCTTGGTCGTCAATTTCGTGATGATTTCCTTGTCGCGGATCACCGTGACAAACTGGTCGCCGCTGTACTTTTCTTTCTTTTCAGCCCAGCCTGCTAAAATCTTGCGGGAGTCGGCGGTCAGCTTTTCTTCGTATTCGTTGCGGATCGCCTGAAGCGCCTCGACCAGTTCCGCTTTATCTGTTGCTGCCTCCATCGCACCGTCTAGTTGGAACAGCTTGCGCGCCAGTTCCACCTGCTCTTGTGCTTCTTTATGGTAGTTGCGGACCGTGTCGCTGATTTCGCGCAGATAGTAGCGGCGGTCGTTCGGGATGATGATGTTCTGCTTTTCCACGTCCTTGGATGTAGGCAGATTCGTTGTATGGCTGGAGCCTGTTTTTTCATTGATCAGGTTAAGCAGCGCCGCGAAAAGCGTGTTGGTGCCCAAATCGTTGAACTGGCTCGCGATGGTGCCGAATACCGGCATTTCATCGAGCTCTTTATCCCATAAAAGACGGCTGCGCTGATACTGCTTCTGCACCTGGCGTTTTGCGTCCTCGGATCCCTTGCGCTCGTATTTGTTGATGACAATCAGGTCGGCATAGTCGATCATGTCGATTTTCTCAAGCTGGGACGGAGCACCGAACTCGCTTGTCATGACGTACATCGAGATGTCACAGATTTCCGTGATTCCTGCATCCCCTTGCCCGATACCGCTTGTTTCGACGATAATCAGGTCAAAGCCAGCCGCCTTCGTAACGGAGATCGCATCCTTGATTGCCAAGGACAATTCAGAGCGTGATCCGCGGGTTGCAAGGGAACGCATATAAACGCGTGGGTTGAATATCGCGTTCATGCGAATACGGTCCCCAAGCAGTGCGCCGCCGGTTTTCTGTTTTGTCGGGTCGATGGAAAGAATCGCGACCTTGTTGTCCGGTACTTCGTTGATGAAGCGGCGGATCAGTTCATCGGTCAACGAGCTTTTCCCTGCTCCCCCGGTTCCGGTGATCCCCAGGACCGGTACCGTTTTCTGCATTTCTTTTACCTTGCTTAAAGCAGCCTGTGCGGTTGCTGCCACTTCTTCGTTCGTTGTTACCTGAAGCTCGGCAAGCGTGATAAGCTTCGCAATTGTCTGGTGGTCATCTGCTGTCAGGCGCTCGACTTCATCGCCCAAACTCTTGGCTGTCACAAAATCGCAATCCTTCAGCATCGAATTGATCATGCCTTGAAGACCGTGCTCGCGGCCGTCCTCAGGTGAGAAGATTCGGGCGATTCCGTACTCATGCAGTTCCTTGATTTCACTCGGGATGATAACGCCACCGCCACCGCCGTAGATTTTTATATGGGAAGCACCTTTTTCTTTCAGCAGATCAAACATGTACTTGAAATACTCGACATGCCCGCCCTGGTAGGATGAAATCGCAATTCCTTGGACATCCTCCTGGATTGCGGCGTTGACGATCTCCTCCACCGAACGGTTATGGCCGAGGTGGATCACCTCTGCCCCGCTCGCCTGCAGAATGCGTCTCATGATGTTGATCGATGCATCGTGCCCATCGAATAGACTTGAAGCCGTGACAAATCGGATATGGTTAGTTGGACGATATACTTCCATGCTTCACGTTCTCCCCCTTTGTAAGTCCGTTTAATAACAGTTCAATCTGGCCTGAGATATAATCCTCGAGCTTGAAATGCTTATGCAGCACCCAGCGCCTGAAGCCCCACATCTGTCCCTGGACAAAGATGTTGTGGGCCATGAGCTGGATTTCCTGTTCCGGAAGCTTCATCCCCTCCGCCTCCATGCAGTTGCGGATCACCTGCTCGAACATCGCGACCATTTCAAGCTCTTTATTCAAAACATATGGCAAGGCATCCTTGGATAGCGATTTTGCCTCCTGATACATCACCAATACTTCATCCTGCATGTCATCCATTACACGAAAATAGAAGGAGATGGCAGCCTTCAAGCTTTCAAGATTGCCACGCTTCATATCAAGCTCCTCCTGAAGCCGCTCCCCCACCTGGTCATAGATGCGGTCGCATACAAGGTAGAGCACATCCTCCTTCGTGCGGATATATTCGTAAAGCGTACCGATGCTAAAGCCCGCTTCCTTGGCAATTTCACGGGTGGTTGTGCGGTGGAAGCCTTTTTCCTTAAATAGGCTCACCGCACCCTTGATCATCTGGTCGCGCCGTTTTTCAATCAGCTTTTCATCTTTGACGGATGCATGTACTTGACGTTTTTTCATCTATTATTCCACCTACTTACTTGGTAAGCATTCTGGAGATGACGAGACGTTGAATTTCTTGTGTTCCTTCATAGATTTGCGTGATTTTTGCATCCCTCATATAGCGCTCGACCGGATAGTCCTTCGTGTAGCCATAGCCGCCGAATACCTGGACCGCCTCGGTTGTCACCTTCATTGCCGTGTCTCCTGCAAAAAGCTTCGACATGGCGGACTCTTTTCCGTAGCTCAATCCTTCTGACTCGCGCCATGCAGCCTGATAGGTCAATAGTCTGGAAGCTTCAACCGATGTCGCCATGTCTGCCAGCTTGAAGCTTACGCCCTGTTGAGCGGCAATCGGCTTGCCGAACTGCACGCGCTCTTTTGCATAGCCAACCGCTGCATCCAAGGCACCTTGTGCAATCCCGACTGCTTGCGCGGCAATTCCGTTACGTCCGCCGTCAAGCGTCATCATTGCGATCTTGAAGCCTTCCCCTTCTGCACCGAGCATGTTCTCTACCGGCACACGGCAGTCTTCAAAAATGATTTCTGTTGTCGGTGAAGAGCGGATACCGAGTTTCTTTTCCTTTTTCCCGACGCTGAAGCCTTCAAAGCCGCTTTCAATGATGAATGCACTTGTACCCTTATGCTTGCTCGATGGGTCTGTTACCGCGAACACCACATAGATATCGGCAATGCCGCCATTTGTGATGAAAATTTTCGAACCGTTCAGCACATAATGATCGCCATCAAGCTTCGCAGTCGTTCTCATTCCGCCCGCATCAGATCCAGATCCCGGCTCAGTCAGGCCGTAGCCGCCGATGCTTGTTCCCTGCGCAAGTGGCACCAAGTATTTCTGCTTTTGCTCTTCTGTTCCGTATTTATAGATCGGCCAGCTCGCAAGTGACGTGTGAGCTGATAGTGTAACGCCGGTTGATGCACATACGCGGGAAAGCTCTTCTACCGCGATGCAATACGCCAGATAGTCACTGCCGATTCCGCCGTACTCTTCCGGAAAAGGAATACCTGTCAGTCCGAGGTCCGCCATCTTGCGGAAAATCTCCATGTCAAAGCGCTCTTCCTCGTCGCGCTCGGCTGCTGTAGGCTCCACTTCATTCTTGGCAAAATCGCGCACCATTTTACGAATCATTTCATGTTCTTCGCTAAGTAAAAAATTCATCTGTTCCATCCCCTTGTATGTTAATTTAGTAGGTGTTTTCCGATAACCAATCGCTGTATCTCACTTGTACCCTCGTAGATTTCACATACCTTCGCATCGCGGAAGAAGCGCTCGACCGGATAATCCTTCGTGTAGCCGTAGCCGCCATATACCTGGACTGCTTCGATTGCGACGTTCATTGCCGTCTGGGAAGCGAAAAGCTTTGCCATCGATGCTTCCTTGCCGCAAGGCTTGCCAAGTGCACGCAGGTTCGCCGCACGATAGGTCAACAGCTTTGCTCCCTCTACCGCAGTTGCCATATCAGCCAGCTTGAAGCCGACTCCCTGCTGAAGTGCGATCGGCTTGCCGAACTGCTCACGCTCTTTTGCATAGGCTGTTGCATGCTGCAGGGCCGCTTCTGCGATTCCGAGTGACTGCGCCGCAATCCCGATCCGGCCGACATCAAGATTGGCCATCGCAATTTTGAACCCTTCGCCTTCCTGACCAAGCAGGTTTTCTGCCGGCACCTTCGCATCTTCAAATGTCAGCTGCACCGTTTTGGAGCCATACAAGCCCATTTTGTGCTCGTCTTTTCCGATGATGAAGCCTGGAGTGTCCTTTTCCACGATGAATGCACTGATGCCCTTCGTTCCAAGCTCCGGATTGGTCGAGGCAAACACAATATACGTATCCGCTTCGCCGCCATTTGTGATGAACACCTTCGCTCCGTTCAGCACATAATGGCCATCCTTTTTGATCGCGCGCGTCTTCAAGCTTCCCGCATCCGATCCCGCACTTGGCTCAGTCAGGGCGAAAGCGCCAAGGTACTCTCCCGAAGCAAGCTTCGTGACGTATTTCTGCTTCTGTTCTTTTGTTCCAAAATAAAGGATCGGGTTTGTTCCGACACTCGTATGGACGGATAAAATGACGCCGACCGTCGCACTGACGCGGGACAACTCATTGATCGCAATGATGTAGGACGGAAAGTCCATGCCCGCTCCGCCGTACTCCTCAGGGATTGTCATGCCCATCAAGCCAAGGTGGGCCATCTTTTTCAGAATCTCCCTCGGGAACTCGCCGTCCTCCATTTTTTCCACAAACGGGGCGATTTCCGTTTCTGCAAAATCGCGCACCATTTTCCGTACCATTTCCTGCTCTTCCGTGAATCTCAAGTTCATTCTGCTCGACCCCTTTCATGCTGTCCTTTAAGTCTCGTATGTGTAGAATCCGCGTCCTGTCTTACGTCCGAGCCAGCCTGCTTTTACATATTTTCGAAGCAATGGGCATGGGCGATATTTGTCATCGCCGAAGCCTTCGTGTAAGGTTTCCATAATGTATAGGCAAGTATCGAGTCCGATAAAATCAGCCAATGTCAACGGCCCCATCGGATGGTTCATCCCAAGCTTCATCACTTCATCGATCGCTTCCGGTGTTGCCACCCCTTCATATACCGTGAAGATTGCTTCATTGATCATCGGCATGAGGACACGGTTGGACACGAATCCAGGGAAGTCATTGACCTCAACCGGCACCTTGGAAAGCTTTATCGTCATATCCTCGATCGCGCCATATACCTCATCCGCTGTTTGCAGTCCGCGAATGATTTCTACCAGCTTCATCACCGGTACCGGGTTCATAAAATGCATCCCTATCACTTTTTCCGGTCTGTTTGTCGCCGCGGCGATTTCCGTGATTGGCAAGGAGGATGTGTTGGTTGCTAAAATCGCATGCGCTGGAGCAAAAGTGTCCAATTGTGCGAAAATCTTTTTCTTGATGTCCATGTTCTCCACTGCCGCTTCGATGACGATATCGACATGCTTTGCGTCTTCAAGAGTGGTTGTCTGGGTCAATCTTCCAAGCACCTGCTCCTTCTCATCCGCCGTCATGCGTCCTTTGTCCACCGCTCTTGTCAGGTTTTTCGTGATGGATGCAAGCCCGCGATCCAGGAATTCCTGCTTCAAATCGTTCATATATACATGGAAGCCAGCCATCGCACAAACCTGCGCAATGCCAGATCCCATTTGCCCTGCCCCGATTACCATTACCTTTTGAATTGTCATGTTTGTA
The DNA here is from genome assembly GCF_042800035.1 of Sutcliffiella sp. NPDC057660. NCBI lineage: Bacteria > Bacillati > Bacillota > Bacilli > Caryophanales > Bacillaceae > Sutcliffiella > Sutcliffiella sp. NPDC057660. The sequence continues at coordinate 55,351 of NZ_JBHVHV010000013.1, read as the reverse complement.
GTCCCCCTTCAGTTTTAAACTTGAATCAAGATTGCATCGCCCTGGCCGCCGCCTGAGCAGATTGACGCGATACCAAGCCCGCCGCCACGGCGCTTCAGCTCATGGATCAGGGATACGATGATGCGTGCCCCACTTGCTCCGATCGGGTGGCCAAGTGCCACCGCCCCACCGTTTACATTCACCTTTTCCAGATCCAGTCCGGCAAGATTGGCAGATGCCAATGCCACTGCTGCAAAAGCTTCATTTATTTCAAAAAGATCGATCTCTTCCAGTGTTATACCTGTTTTCTTGAGAAGCTCGTTGATTACCAGTCCAGGCGTTTTGGGGAAATCCTTCGCTTCCACTGCGATGGATGCAGTACCGAGGATCGTTGCAATCGGCTGCTTGCCTTCCCTGTTAGCACGGTTCTCACTCATCAGGACAAGTGCGCTTGCGCCATCATTCACTCCTGGTGCGTTCCCGGCTGTGATGCTTCCGTCATGGTCGAATGCCGGTCTAAGGCTTGCCAGCTTTTCAATGGACGTGTCCTTACGCGGCGATTCGTCCTTGCTCACGACAACCGGCGCCCCTTTGCGCTGAGGAACTTCAACAGGCACGATTTCCTCTGCAAAAATGCCCTTTTCCATCGCTTCAATTGCACGCTGATGACTTCTGTATGCCCATGCATCCTGATCCGAGCGGGAGATTTCCATTTCTTTTGCGACACTGTTTCCGTATGTTCCCATGTGCACGCCAGTAAAGGTGCAGGTCAGTCCGTCATGCACCATCAGATCCTTCACGCTGCTGTCTCCCATGCGAAGCCCCCATCTTGCTTTTGGCAGGATGTATGGCGCATTGCTCATGGACTCCATTCCGCCTGCGACGATGACCTCTTCCTCACCCGAACGGATCAGTATATCGCCAAGCGCTACGCTTCTCATCCCTGATGCACATACTTTGTTGATGGTCTCTGTTTTGACTTCCCAAGGAAGCCCCGCTTTTTGGGCTGCTTGACGGGACGGAAGCTGACCCTGTCCGCCTTGAAGGACGGTTCCGAAAATCACTTCACCGACTGACGTGCCATCGACATTGGCTCTTTTTAGTGCTTCTTTAATTGCGACAGCTCCCAAGTCCACTGCAGTCAAGGAGCTTAATCCCCCGGCAAACTTTCCGATTGGCGTACGTACTCCACTGACGATCACTGTTTTTCCCATTTTTGTTCCTCCTCTATTTTTGTAAATCGAACCTGAATATTAGGTGACTCCGTTAAATACCCTGTTGATTTCCGTTCCAGGGGTTCGCTTATCCAGGGCGGCCTCGGGAGCCTCCTCGGCGCTGTGCGCCTGTGGGGTCTCCCTTGACACGCTGCTCCCGCAGGAGTCTCACCCCTTGCACTTCAATCAACAGGGGCGACCGCTGAGATTTGACATCCACTTTTTCTTTTATAGCTAGAAATTTTGACAACGCTTTCAAAATAGCGACTGAACGCTCGCTCAGTTCCGTTAAAAGGGTATGGTGTACGCAATTGAAATATCGCGTACACCCAATTATTTTCTATGAAGCTAGTAATCTGGTTATGCCACAGGTTCTTTTATATCGCCGAAAATGGATTTTTCCAGCAGCTCGGCAACGTCATAGGTGCTTACCTTTTCTTCGACTTCCTTCGCTTTCGTGCCGTCGGATAGCATCGTCAGGCAGTACGGACAGCCGGAGCTGATGACGCTTGGTGCCACTTCGAGTGCCTGTTCGGTACGGGCGACGTTGACGCGCGTTCCTGTGTCCTCTTCCATCCACATGAGTCCTCCACCTGCTCCACAGCACATGCCCGTTTCGCGGTTGCGCTTCATCTCGACAAGCGTCACACCAGGGATGCTCTTCAGGATTTCACGAGGCGGCTCGTAGACTTCGTTGTATCTTCCCAGGTAACAGGAATCGTGGAAGGTGATGGTTTCGTTTACCGCGTGCTGCGGCTTCAAACGCCCTTCTTTTACAAGCTGAGCCAATAGCTCTGTATGATGATAAACCTCTGCCTCAAGTCCGAAATCCGGATACTCGTTTTTGAAAATGTTGTAGGCATGAGGGTCGATCGTAACAATTTTCTTCACTTCATTTTTCTCGAACTCGGCGATATTGCCTGTCGCAAGCTCCTGGAACAGGAATTCGTTACCAAGGCGGCGCGGCGTATCTCCGGAGTTTTTCTCTTTATTTCCGAGAATCGCGAATTTCACGCCTGCCTCGTTAAGCAACTTTGCAAACGAAATTGCGATTTTCTGGGAACGGTTGTCGAAGGACCCCATGGAGCCGACCCAGAATAGGAATTCGAACTCTTCGCCCGCTTTTTTCACTTCTTTTACTGTAGGAATATTCACTTCCGGTGCCGCTTCACGCCAGTTTTCACGTTCTTTGCGGTTCAAGCCCCATGGATTTCCCTGGCGCTCGATGTTCGTCATCGCACGCTGTGCATCGGCATCCATTTTACCTTCTGTAAGAACCAGGTAACGGCGAAGGTCGATGATTTTATCGACATGCTCATTCATAACCGGACATTGGTCCTCACAGTTACGACAGGTCGTACATGCCCAGATTTCCTCTTCTGTGATGACATCGCCAATCAAGGAAGGGCTGTACTCGATCGTTGCCGCACTTTCCTCAGCACCTTTTCCGGCAGAAGCCAAAGCCAGCTGATTGCCTTGCGTATTGTTGAACGCGAACGTCGGAACCCAAGGGGATTTGGACGTAATCGCCGCTCCTTTGTCTGTCAGGTGATCACGGATTTTTAAAATAAGATCCATCGGAGAAAGCATTTTCCCCGTTCCGGTTGCCGGACACATATTCGTACAGCGTCCACATTCCACACAGGCATACATATCGATCAACTGGTATTGGGTGAAGTCCTCTACCTTCCCGACCCCGAAGGATTCCTGTGTTTCATCTTCAAAATCGATTTTCTCAAGCTTTCCTGGGTTCGTGGTGCGGTGGAAAAACACGTTCGCAGGCCCTGCAATCAAATGTGCATGCTTGGACTGCGGTACATAAACAAGGAATGCAAGCAGGAATAATAAGTGAATCCACCAGCCGACATAGAACAGGGCGATGGAAGCTGTCGTATTGATCCAGCCGAACAGGAATGCCACACCGGATGCAACAGGCTCACTCCAGGTCAGGCCGTGATCATGCCAGATAAGTCCCATTCCGTTGGAGAAAAGTACGGAAACCATCAATCCCCCGATAAAGATAAGGACAAGACCAGATTTAAAGCCGCGCTTCAAGCGGACAAGCTTTTCCACATAACGGCGATGGAACGCCCATACGACTGCAACCAGGATCATCAAGGTTACAAGCTCCTGGAAAAACGTAAACGCCGGATAAAGCGGTCCCAGCGGCAGGTGCGATCCTGGGAACAGTCCTTTGATGATCAGGTCGATCGCGCCAAGCTGAACCATCAGGAACCCGTAGAAGAACATGACGTGGATGATTCCACTCTTCTTATCCTTCAAAAGCTTCTTCTGGCCAAAAACATTGACCCAGACCTTATCCAATCTTTCTTTTACCTTGTTATCAAACTCGACCTTCTTGCCAAGTTTGATGAATTGTATTCTTGTTCTGATCAAATAAACAAATAGCGATACTGCGTAAGCGGTTACAATTATCGTTAAAATCCAATTGGCTATTAACAAACCGTTCCCCACATCTCTCCACTCCTTTCGTATGTCCCTTTTTGATGTCGGCTGCATTCGCGAAAATTATTGTTTGTTTTATGCGAAGAGCCTCAATGTTTGGAAAGAATCTAATTTTCAGAACTTTATTTTATCTCTATTCTATTTGTGAATGAGCATTCAGTCAACACATTTGATGAAAATTTTGCTTACACTTATCCTGCGGTGGGTATGGATTGAAGACGGCTTTAGGAACTTGGGCCTAACCTGAGCATAAGGACCTGTAAAAAGGATAAGTCAGGGCCGTTCGGTAGAAACTAGAAACAGTCGGATGACGGAGGGGTAAACATGACTATCGCATTATATATCGGTTTAGCAATTATTCTTATCCTTGTTTGGATTGTCATTGATTTTCAGCTGGGACGCAAGATGCATCTAAAGAAAGTAACAAAGCTCGAGTTCCCGAAAAGAAGGAGCGACTTCCACCTCTATTCCGACGGCAACAAGCTGTATGAGGACCTTTTTGCGGAAATGAAGGATGCCACCCATCACATCCATTCCCTCTTTTACCTCGTTAATGGGGACCATGTCAGTGAGGAGTTTTTCACAATACTGAAACAAAAGGCCCAGGAAGGAGTCGAGGTACGCCTTCTTCTCGATTACCTCGGTTCCCATAAGGTAAAAAAGAAACAGGTCGAGGAGCTCCGCTCGTATGGCATCGAGGTTGAGTTCTGCCGCAAGCCGTCCTTTCCTTTCATTTTCTTCAGCATCAATCAGCGCAATCACCGGAAAATCACGGTTGTTGACGGGAATATCGGCTATGTCGGCGGTTTTAACATCGGCAAGGAGTATCTTGGACAGGATCCGGAGTTCGGGGTCTGGCGCGATTACCACCTGAAGCTTAAAGGCGAAGGGGTGCAGGATCTGCAATCGCAGTTTTTCGAGAACTGGGAGGATTGCACGTCAAAGCCCCGATCAGAAACAGCTGCCTACTATCCTCCCTTGGAAACGGGAAAAAGCTTGCATCAATTCGTTCCGACAAACGGCGGCTATCTGAAGGAAACATTCATCGGACTGCTGCAGAAGGCACAGCGGTCCGTGATCATCTGCACGCCTTATTTCATCCCGGATGAGCAGCTTTTTGACGAGCTGATGAAGGCGCTCGGGCGCGGTGTAAAGGTAACGATCCTTCTGCCCGACAAAGCGGACCACGCGCTTGTCCGAGATGCTGCTTTCCTTTACTTCCCATCCCTTTTGGAGGCTGGTGCAGAGGTTTACCGCTTCTATATAGGCTTTTATCATGCTAAGGTGATGGTCATCGACGAGGAAATGTGCGATATCGGCACAGCCAATTTTGACAAACGCAGTCTCTTTTTAAATAATGAAATCAACTGCCTGATTTACGATCCGGAGTTTGTAAAAGCGACGATCCACGAGATTCAGAAGGACATTCATAATTCCGAGAAGCTGACGCTTGAATACATCCGGGAGCGGTCCTTCCTGGATAAAGGGCGTGAACAGCTAGCAAAGCTAGTCTCACCATTGCTGTAAAAAGATGCTGTTTTCGCATACATTGTTACTTATGACGTAATCAACGTAAACACTTGAAATTACTTGCATTCGTGCTCTTTTCCCGTGTAATTGATTTATTCCCTTTTGAATATTTCAGGGATAAATGCTGTAAAAAATCCAAATGCCGATTTTTTACGGACTTAAGCAATAAACTTTAGTGAAAAGAGCTAAAAAAGAAAGGAGGTATTCCCATTGCGAATACGTTTTGGCTTTGTTTCACAATCATGGAACCTTTGGGACGCCTCACCTGGCAAGACTTTGACCTATACAAGATACAAGCAGATGTCGCCTGAGGACGGCCGTGCCAAGCTGCTGGAGGTGACTCGCCAAAACCTGGCGAGTACACTTCGCACCATTCATCTCTGCATCGCGAACGAGATCAAGGTGTTCCGCTTCTCCTCCTCCATCGTGCCACTTGCGACGCATCCTGAGGTTAAATGGGATTTCGTTTCGGAGTTCGGAGCCGAGTTCAAGGAAATCGGCGATCTGGTGAAGCGGTATGGGATGCGCACAAGCTTCCATCCGAACCAGTTCACGCTTTTCACAAGCGATAAGGCCCATATTACCGAGAATGCAGTAGTGGATATGGTGTACCATTATGAAATGCTTGAGGCAATGGGGCTTGCGGACAGTGGAACGATCAATATTCATGTCGGAGGGGCTTACGGGAATAAGGAGGCTGCCTTGGAGCGCTTTTATGAGAATATCAAGCAGCTCCCTCCTGAGGTTTTCAAGCGGATGACGCTGGAAAATGACGATAAGACCTATACAACGGAGGAAACACTCTTGCTGTGCGAGAAGCTCGGCATACCGCTTGCTTTCGACTATCACCATGAATATGCGAACCCGAGCGCTGTATCCTGGGAGGAGCTTCTGCCAAGGGTGTATGAAACATGGCGCGGGATTGGCATTATCCCGAAAATCCATATCTCCTCCCCCATTTCGGAAAAGAAGCTGCGCCATCATGCTGACTATGTGGATCTGCAGTTCTTAGCGGAGTTTCTGAAAGTGGTTGTCGGACTTGGTCAGGATGTCGACTTCATGATCGAGGCCAAGCGCAAGGACGAAGCGGCCCTGCAGCTCGTTGAGGTTGTGGCGGCGATTCGTGGGGTGAAGCGGATTGGCGGGGCGACGGTGGAGTGGTAGATCGCAAGGATTTTGAATAGACATCTCCCTTTTTGGAAGTAAACTTCTGGATTGGGAGATGTTTTTTTGTTTTTCAGGGTGATTTTCTATGAAAATTTAACTCTGTAGAAAAAATCAACTCTAATTCCCTTTGCTAGAAACCGTATTCTATCCACTTTGTGCACTATTCTATCCAGAATTGGGACCATTCTATCCAAAACACTCCTTTTTCTATCCGGATTCACCAATTATCTATCCACTTACTATCATTTTCTATCCACTTTACATTTTATTACAAAAACGACCTCCCCCCTTTCGCTAAGTTGATAACGCGAAAGGAATTAACCTACTTCTAATAGCAAAAGGGTCTGGCCCCATTTGGATGGTTTACCCAAATGGGGCCAGACCCCTGTTGTTATGTCAACTGCCTGTGCTCTGGAACATTGGTGCGATCCAGGAGAACAGTTTGTAGCCAAGGTAGATGCCGACGATTCCGATGATGCCGGAGAATACTGGTGGTGCAGGGATGGGCAGGCGGAATAGGGCGAATACGAATCCGACGACCATGCCGGTGATGAGTGCTAAGATGCTTTCTTTCATAGTTGAAAAACTCCTTTTGTGTTCAGTTATTTATTTCTCTATTTTTCACCAAAAAAAGGTTCACTACTCATATTGGTAGTGAGCCTTCTCCTTGTAATATCTAGAATAAGAATTACATTTTTTCTGGAGCGGATACTCCGATCAGGTTGAGTGCGTCTTTCAGCGTAATTTGAACAGCTTTCATCAGGCCGAGACGCGCTTTGGATTTTCCCATATTTTCCGGATCCAATACCTTTTCTGCGTTGTAGAAGCTGTGCAGGGCGGAGGAAAGCTCGAAAATATAGTTGGTGATACGGTGCGGAATGCGTTTTTGTGCCGCCTCTGCCACAGCTTGCGGGTAGTCACCCAGCTTTTTCAAGAGGTCGATTTCTTTTTCGGAATTGATATGCTCCAGCGCGAAAGTACCGTTCAGGTCCAATCCAAGCTCTTCCCCTTGGCGAAGCATGCTGCAGATGCGAGCATGTGCGTACTGGGCGTAGAATACCGGGTTTTCATTGGACTGGGAAACTGCCAGGTCCATATCGAAATCAAGATGCGTGTCCCCGCTGCGCATAGCGAAGAAATAACGAACCGCATCAAGGCCCACTTCCTCCATCAGATCACGCATCGTTACCGCTTTTCCTGTACGCTTGCTCATCTTCATTTTTTCCCCGTTTTGGAAAAGGTGAACCAGCTGGATGATTTCCACTTCCAAGGCGTCCTTCCCATAGCCAAGCGCTTCAATTGCCGCTTTCATACGAGGGATATAGCCATGGTGGTCGGCACCCCAGATGTTAATCAGCTTATCATGGCCGCGCTTCAGCTTGTCCTGGTGATATGCGATATCCGGTGTCAGGTATGTGTAAGATCCGTCGTTTTTAATTAAAACACGGTTCTTGTCATCGCCAAATTCCATGGATTTGAACCAGGTCGCGCCGTCCTCTTCATAGATATGGCCTTTTTCACGCAGGATCGTCAATGCTTCATCGATTTTGCCGTTATTGTAAAGGGAAGTCTCTGAGTACCAGACATCGAAGCGTACACGGAACTCCTCGAGATCCTGCTGTAATTTTTTCATTTCATATTTCAAGCCGTATTCTCGGAAAAAGCTGCGGCGATCCTCTTCCGATTCATGAGCAAAGCGGTCACCAAACTCATCCGCAATCGCCTGTCCGATGCCTATGATATCTTTACCGTGGTAGCCGTCCTCCGGCATTGCCACATCTTGTCCCAGTGCCTGGAAGTAACGTGCCTCTACGGACAACGCAAGATTGTTGATCTGGTTTCCAGCGTCGTTGATGTAATATTCTCTTGTTACTTCATAGCCAGCCTTGTCCAGGACGTTGCACAGGGAATCCCCTACTGCCGCTCCACGGGCGTGACCCAAGTGCAGGTCCCCAGTCGGATTCGCCGATACGAACTCCACATTGATTTTTTCGCCATTGCCGACTGTCGATTTCCCGTAATCGGAATCTTGCTCCAGAATCGTTGGAATCAGATCCGTCAAATAGGAATTGTTCATGTAAAAGTTGATGAATCCAGGTCCTGCTATATCGATTTTTTCGATGGAAGCTTTGGATTGATCAAAATTTTTCACAAGCTCTTCCGCGATCATACGGGGTGCCTTTTTCGCCACGCGCGCAAGCTGCATCGCCATGTTTGTGGAATAGTCGCCATTCGCTTTATCCTTCGGCGTCTCGAGCACTACATCCGGGATCTGCTCCTCTGTCGCCAAGCCTGCCTTGACCACGGCATCTTTTATCTCATTTTTTAAACGTTCCTGGACCTGTTCTACTATATTCATGCTAATTGTTCCTCCTCGTAATGAATGGTGATGAAATATTGACCTGTCTCCTGCCCTTGCACCTTCAGCTGATACTGCAGTTGTATGGACCCCCGATTTCTCACTGGATCCTGCATCCTTACAACCTTCTCTGTATCTGTCTCCAAATGGAACATACCAAATTCACTGTCGTACAGTCCGGCTGTCAGTTCACCTGCACGAAAGGTCTGCTTCATTTTCACACCGTTGCCTGAACGGCTCACCCAGACCTCTTGATCTGATAATTTATAAATCACATCCAGCTTTTTCCCGTTCCCTTGATCCTCGGAAAAAACGATGTATTCAGTTTCACCTTTAAGGTAGTATTGACCATTTGTCTCATACGCCATAACCTGCCGTTCTTCATCTTGAAGAATTTCCGACTTGAACTTCACCCGGATCGGCATTTTAGCACTGTTTTGATTGTCCAGCAATCCAGACACATCCTTTATGATTAACGCTTCTCGCGGCGCTTTTTACTTTTCTATAACCTTCATAGTATAAAACAAGTTGTAGAGCAAGTTCAATAGCGGGGTGTCCGGTTTGGGGAGAATATGAGGTTCTGGGACCTGAAGCCTTCTCTAATTCAAAAACTACAAAAGCCCCACCCACCAACCAACCGGTCAGCGGACAGGGCAACAAAAATTATTTCACCCAGCCAAGGATCATTTCACGAATGAGCTTGCTTGCTGTGTTTGCAGTTTGTTCGGATGGATCATAGATTGGTGCCACTTCCACCAGGTCTGCACCGACCACGTTCACTTTCGAGCGTGCGATTTCGTGGATGGAAGCCAATAGTTCACGGGATGTGATGCCTCCGCAATCGACTGTTCCAGTCCCGGGTGCGTGCGCCGGGTCGAGAACATCGATGTCGATTGTTACATATACCGGACGTCCAGCCAATGTTGGAAGGATTTCTTTCAGAGGCTCAAGCACTTCAAATTTCGAGATGTGCATGCCCACTTCTTTCGCCCATTTGAATTCCTCTTTCATACCAGAGCGGATACCGAATGAGTAGACATTCTTAGGTCCGATCAGGTTTGCTGCCTTCTTGATCGGCGTCGAGTGTGAAAGCGGCTCCCCTTCGTAGTCGTCACGAAGGTCCGTGTGCGCATCCATGTGGATGATGGCAAGATCCGGATATTTCTTGTACATCGCTTTGATGACAGGCCAGGAAACAAGGTGCTCCCCACCCATTCCAAGCGGAAACTTGTCACTCGCTAAAAGGGAGTCGATATACTCCTCGATCATTTCGATGCTTTTTTGCGGGTTACCGAATGGCAATGGGATATCGCCTGCATCAAAGTATTTCACTTCTTCCAGTTCACGATCCAGGTATGGGCTATACTCCTCAAGCCCGATGGACACCTCGCGGATGCGGGATGGGCCAAAACGGGATCCCGGGCGGTAGCTTACCGTCCAGTCCATCGGCATACCATAGATCACAGCCTGGCTATCTTCAAAAGTTGGGTGACTCTTAATAAACACATTACCTGAATAAGCTTCATCAAAACGCATCATACATTTCCTCCTTTGAAGAAGGGGCCTGACCCTTAGCGTTTTAAGCTGCTTAAGGGTCAGGTCCCTCTTTAATTCTCTATAACATCGACGCATCACCGCGGAGCGGGTCAGGCCCCTCTTCACTGCGTTACTTAATTAAATCACCAACGAACTTCGGCAGGGCGAATGCTGCTTTGTGAAGTGCTTTTGTGTAGTATTTTGTTTCCATGTCGTGGAAGCGTTCTTCTTTTACTTCCAGTGGGTCGTGCTTTTTGGATCCGATTGTGAATGTCCACATTCCGCTTGGGTATGTAGGGATGTTGGCGATGTAGAGGCGGGTGATCGGGAAGATCTCGCTTACGTCGCGTTGTACGTTTGTGATCAGTTCAGGCGTGAACCATGGGTTGTCCGTTTGTGCCACGAATACACCGTCTTCTTTTAATGCTTTGGAGATCCCAGCGTAGAAGCCTTTTGTGAATAGGTTGACTGCAGGTCCAACTGGCTCTGTGGAGTCTACCATGATTACGTCATATTCGTTTTCGCTTTCGGCGATGTGCATGAAGCCGTCGCCGACTTTCACTTCTACACGTGCATCGTCAAGCATGCCAGCGATTTCAGGCAGGTACTGCTTGGAGTACTCGATTACTTTTCCGTCGATTTCCACTAAAGTAGCTTTTTTCACGCTTGGGTGCTTCAGCACTTCGCGGATTACCCCACCGTCTCCGCCGCCTACTACTAATACGTTCTCAGGGTTTGGATGTGTGAAAAGAGGTACGTGTGCCACCATTTCGTGGTAGACGAACTCGTCCTTTTGCGTAGTCATAACCATGCCATCAAGGATAAGCATGTTTCCGAATTCCTCAGTTTCTACCATATCTAGCTTTTGGAACTCCGTTTGCTCTGTATGTAAAGTGCGTTTGATCTTCGCTGTGATTCCGAAGTTTTTTGTTTGATATTCTGTGTACCATAATTCCATTTGTACAACATTCCCTTCCGTTTTTTAATCTGTCCAAAATCCTCGTGCTATATCAAATAAACTCGCTTATATCGTTCCCTAACCAAAAAAAAGCAAACATCATTTATAGCTGATTTCGTACAATTCGCTGCTTTTACGTATATTAGGAAGCCCTCGAACCAAGCGCATCATCGTGCTCTTTTCCTGTAGATCAAGTCTTTCCTATCAATTTTGAATGCGGATAAGCTGTAAAAAATCCTAAAGCCGATTTTTTACTGATTTGCCTCATCAAGATTGGTTATGAAAAGAGCTTAAATTAAATTAATACAACAAGAAAAAAGTATAGATGAATCTAGCAAAAATTCAAGTTAAAATTTATTTTTTTTTGAAAATGTTTAAAACGGGGGAAAGGTTTTCATACTGAGTAGTAATGATGCAGGACTAGGCGACTCACAGAAAGGGGGATTTTCTGAAATGGAATTGATGACAGATGACCGTTTGCAGCGGGTCTTGAAGTATGTTCGTGCTTTTATTTTTATTTTTTCTATCCTAGCAATCTCGTTGATGATTTTAATAGGCGGAGTCTTCATTTATGCGAAGTCCAAGGGTGCGCCGCCGCTTTCGGTGACACAGTCTTCGATTTTCTATAGCAAGGACGGCTCGATTATTGGGGAGGCCCATAGCGGAGAGAAGCGTTATTGGGTGGCGCTTGAAGATATTTCCCCTCATCTGATTGACGCCACGGTTGCGGTGGAGGATCGCCGTTTTTTCAGCCATCACGGCTTTGATCCGAAGCGGATTGCCGGTGCGCTACTTGCCGACATCAAGGCTATGGCAAAGGTCCAGGGTGCGAGTACGATCTCCCAGCAGTACGCCCGAAATCTTTTTCTCGAGCATGAGAAGACATGGAAACGCAAATTGAATGAGGCCCTCTATACGATTCGGATTGAGGCCAATTATTCAAAGGAAGAGATACTCGAGGGCTATTTGAATACGATCTATTACGGTCATGGTGCGTACGGTGTCGAGTCCGCTTCCTATTATTATTTTGGCAAGCCGGCAGCAAGTCTGAACTTGGCGGAAGCCAGCATGCTTGCAGGGATTCCGAAGGGTCCGGGGGTGTATTCCCCTTTTACCGATAGTGAACGAGCTTTGGCTAGACAGAAGAGGGTGGTAGATTCGATGGTGGAAAATGGGGACATTACACGCGCCGAGGCCGAGGCAGTGCTCACGGAGCCGCTTGTCTATGGAGAACGCGAGCATTTGCCGAAGGAATTTATGGCTCCCTATTTTCAGGATGCGGTCCGGTCGGTGATCCGTCATGATTTGAAGCTGGAAAAGGAACTGGAAAACGGCGGGCTTCATATTTATACGACGCTTGATCCAAAGATGCAGGAAATTGCGGAGGAGCAGATTGCCGCCACATTCGAGCCGAGCTCCACGATGCAGGTTGGCTTTGTGGCGATGGATCCGAAGTCAGGAAAGGTGCTGGCACTTGTCGGCGGACGCAATTATGAGGAGAGCCCATATAACCGGGTGACCCAGGCGGAAAGGCAGCCAGGTTCTACGTTTAAGCCGCTTCTCTATTATCGTGCACTGGAAAAAGGCTTTACCCCATCGACCGGGTTCCGCAGCGAGCAGACGACGTTCCAGGTTGATGAGGGACGCTCAACGTATACGCCGCATAATTTCAACCATTATTATGCCAACGACACGCTAACGATGATGCAGGCCCTGCCGCTGTCGGATAATGTGTATGCGGTGAAGACCCATCTGCTCCTGGGTAAAACCGAGCTCGTCAAGCAGGCGAAAAAGATGGGCATTGAATCTGACGTGAAGGCAGTCCCCTCGCTTGCACTAGGTACATCACCTGTCCGGGTGCTTGATATGGCGAATGCCTACAGCACGTTTGCGAATGGCGGGAAAGAGGTTGAGCCTGTCTTTATTGAAAAAGTGGTCAACTACAAGGGTGAGGTTCTTTATGAACGCGATACGAAGGCAAAGCAGGTTTTGGATAAGGATGTAACGTTCGTGCTGAACCATCTGATGACAGGCATGTTCGATACGGCCTTGAACGGCTATATGGCAGTGACGGGGAACGCAATCAAGGATAAGCTGACTCGCCCTTACGCAGGAAAATCCGGCTCAACCGAAACGGACAGCTGGATGATCGGCTATACGCCTCAGCTCGTGAGTGCCGTCTGGACGGGCTATGACAAAGACCAGAACATTACGCTTTGGACGGAAAAGCGTTATGCCAAGGAAATCTGGGCAGGATTTATGGAAAATGCACTGAAAAACAAATCCGTCGTGGCATTCCAGCCGACCGATAATGTCGTAGGCGTGAAGGTCAATCCGCAGAGTGGACTGTTGGCATCCGAGGACTGTCCGGTGTCGCGGATGACGTATTATGTAAAAGGATCCGAACCGACGGAGTATTGCACAAAGCAAGCAGAAGGCACCGAGCAGGAACAGGCACCGCCTGACACGACGGCTCCTGAGAAAAAGGAGAAATGGTGGAAGAAGCTTGTGCCATGGATGTAGATGTCTAAAAAGATAAAACCCCCGAGATGCCTCTCGGGGGTTTTAGGTGTCCTAGCTTTCCATGTGCTCTATACACATGTAGACTTAGTTTACTTTTTTTACAGTAATAACTCAAGTGGGTATAGCCGAACGTTCAAAAAAATGTCACAACTTTATTTTTCATATGGTGTTGACATTTCATTTTAGAGGATGTTCAAAAAGTCCGGTAAAAAAGCTATAGAATTTCTTCGTCAGCTTGCCTCTCCGCTCCGCAACATTAGAAATCATACGCTGCGGTGCACGAGACTTCGCTTCCTCGAACTTCTTTGCTCTTTTTATCCTCCTTTTTGAACACTCATTCTACAGCTAATTGGTTTTTCAGATCGTCAGAAGCGCGCTCCCACATTCCGCTGTCATGCCCAATAAGATAGTTTTGCAAAATAGTTTTAGACCTGTCGTCCATGTGTTCGACGATGATATGTCTTTTCATCGATTTGTCCATTCTGTTCACATGCTCCGGCAAGGATTTGTACCCTCTTCTGATTTCACGGTCCACGGTCATTTCGCAAGCGGTCACACCTGCATAATATGGACCCTCCTGCTTGCGGTCGATCGTCACCCATACAAGCCAGTACGGTTTGCCGTTCGGTACATCGTCCTTGTTCGGTAAAAACTTGATGCCGCGTTCCACCGTGCTCCGTGCGTGCATGGCGCCGATATCGACAAACGCATCCCCGCCCTCCACGTCAACAAAAACCGGTGAGACATTATCAAGGCTCAATGCACCGACGCCATAGCCTCCATGACCGTCTGTCGGGTCATTTTTTATAATATTAAAGCCAATCGGTTTCTTTTTCTTTTCCTGGTCCATGATGGTTCCCCCTTAACGTAAGAATAAGCTTGCAAACCACTGCATAATTGTCCCTTGCACACTCGGGACAACGTCATAAAGCAGCGGATTGATGGTATAGTCACCAAGGTCGGTGAAAATCAAGACTAAAAATATGATGATGCCAAAAGGCTCGAGACGGGTCATTTTCACCCTCAAATTGGCCGGAGCCAGGTCTTCCAATATCCGATAGCCATCCAACGGCGGAAACGGCAGAAGGTTGAAGATGAATAAGAGCACGTTCAGCCTTGTGAATACATGAACGAACAGTTCCACCTTATCCTGCATGCTCACGGATAGTCCGTCGAACAATCCGAAAGATAGTAAAAGAAAGTACAGGAAACCACCGATGCAGGCAAGCAGCAGATTGCTGAGCGGACCCGCGAGCGAAACCAGGATACCTGCCAATCGTGGATTTTTAAAATAAAAGCGGTTTACCGGAACCGGCTTTGCCCATCCGAAGCCTGCGATAAAGATCAGGATCGTACCGATCGGATCCAGGTGTACATGTGGTGCCAAGGTCAGTCTTCCCTGATTTTTCGCTGTCGGGTCCCCAAATTTATAGGCCACAAAGGCATGGGCATATTCATGCAGCGTAAACGCAATAATCAACGTTATCGCCAAATATGGAATCAACTCCAGATTAAGTCCAAAAAAACTGTCCAAACCTTCTCCCCTTTTCTAAGCGATCATTTTCTTAGCTTGCGCTTTTCTAATTAGTATACAATAATTTATGTAAGGATAGAAAATATTAGTCGAGATTAAAGGAGTGTCTTTCATATGCCATACGTAACAGTGAAAATGCTAGAGGGCCGTACAGAGGAACAGAAGAAGGCATTGGTGGAAAAGGTGACAACTGCTGTCAGCGAGACAACCGGCGCACCGGAAGATAAAATCGTTGTGTTCATTGAAGAGATGACCAAGGGACATTACGCGGTTGGCGGCAAGCGTTTGAGCGATCAATAATTCATAGTTTAAAGGTGTCCCGTGGGCTGGTCTTCGGGACACCTTTTTGTAGATGGAATGGGTCGGAAATGCGAATCGGGCGTAAAACATGCACTACCGGGCGCAAATTTTGTTTTGCGGGCGAAAAACACTTAATATCGGGCGCAAATCCTATTTTCCGGGCGAAAGCGGAAAAATCACGGTTCGTTGGGCAACAATATTCCCTTTTTATCGAAGCAATTCGTTCAAGCACGCTTTCTTCTCCTCGATTTTCACGATGTCCAACGGTTCGAACTGCTCTTCTTTGATGCTATTGACTAAAAACGAGTACATACTGTTGATTTTCCTTCTTATCTGTTTGCTGCTCCCTTCTGCGGTTAGAATCAGGCATTCCAGAATGGTCAGAATCACAGAGATATCCGCCTGACCGTAGATTCTGAGCTGATAGAATGCCGTATAGAGGATTTCTTCAAAGGTCCGCTGCGGCAGGAAGATACGCTGCATGCGATCCTCATCCAAGAAAAGCAGCGTATCGGAATCGATTTCGCCAAACTCGATCAGGAGGCGGCTCATATAACGGATACAGTTGTTCGCGGTGTTCGGATCGTTGATGCCAGGCGAAATGGCCCGCAATGCTACTTCCGTTAGCTTCTGCAAAGCAAACTCCCCGTCCTGGAGCGGCGTCCTCTCCGGCCCGATTTCCATATATGGATTGATATTGATGGTTTCCTTTTTTTCTTTTAAAAAATAGACCTCTCCTATGACACTTTTGTCTGTTACAAAATCACCGATTCGCTTGTGATAATGAATGAACAGATCGTGCTCCTTCGCTTTTTCAGCTAGCCCCACTGTGTCGAGCAATTGGATGTAGCCTGTATTTTCTGCCATCCATTCCAATTTCTCGGTGTAATCGAAGTTTTGTTTTTCAGAAAGAACAAGTTTCCCGGATTCGATCAGCATTTTCTTTTTTTCCGCAGTCTCCATCCCTTCCTTCATCAGCCGTTCGATCAGCATACTTACCCTGATCGATCTGGCAACGTGATGGATAAAGAACACAAAATAGCCGACACAGATGATGGCCAGGATAATGCCGACTCCTGCTGCCAATACACGCTGGTCATCGAGCCAGTCCTTCATAAAAAGAAGCGAAAGCACCGAATAGATGAACGCTCCCACGAACACCCCAAGCACCCTTACAGTACTGCTCTCCGTCATAAAATCCTGCAGTGTACGGGGAGAGAACTGCGAGGAATACGTCGTCAGGACAACCATGATCGTCGAAAACGAAATCGTCGTCATCGTCAGGATGGCAGTCGATATGGCGCTTAGTATCGTCGTTCCAAGATCTACACTCGTAAACAAAACCTTTGGCAGGACATTTTGTACCGAATCCGCAAAAACCGTATCTATTAAAATCACCATAATGGTTAAAATGATGCTTGCTACACTATATAAACTCGGAACAAACCAAATGCTCTCCCTCGCCTTTAACGTCCACTTATCCATCGCAAAAGTATCCCCTTTTATTCGTGCTTTTTTCTTTTACCATTCCCTAACGCGCCGGGGATTAAGCGGATTCAGGAAAATTAATCCACATTGATAGAGAATGGAGTGTGATTTTTTGAGCTAGGACAGTTAATCGGTCGGAAAATCGCATTTATCGGTCCGTTTCTATGCGTAATCGGTCCGCTCTGGTCCTGTATCTGTCCGTTCTCCCCAATAATCGGTCCAATAAGCAGCACTATCTGTCCGCTCGACAGTAAGTGACAAAAACCGCGCAATAAATCTTTGGCAAATAAAAAAGCCAGACCCAAATCCCCGGGCCTAGCTCACCAACTGCGCGCGCAGCTTTTCGATATATTCGTATGCTTCGTCCACTTCCTGCTCGGTGTAGCGCTGCTTGCTTTTTAACGTAAACACCTTTTCCTGGACTTCTTCTTTTGGCAGATTCTCGAAGTACAGCACCGTTGAAACAAGCTCGAGGAAGCGTGAGCTCTGCTCGTTCATGGCGGTCATGCATTCGCCAAGATGCGGCATTTCGAGGTCGTAATGCTTTAGGAATTCCGCTCCCGTTTCCGTGAGGGAGTAGCGGTACTGCGAGTAGCCGCCTTTGTTTTCCTTCAGTTCGTGCAAAAAGCCCAGGTTGCAGAGCTCCTCCACTCTTAAGTTCACCTCTTCGGAGTATGGTCCGTAAAAATGGAAATTGTATTTTTCATAGAATGGGTAGTTCAGCTTTTTCGCTATGTACACCATCTTTTGCAGCTTTTTTCTCCCGATGAGTTCCCCGGCCGTAGCAAAGACCTTCATTAATTTTGCGTGATCGATCAACAAACCCTTCATCTCCTAACGTGTATCCGTAGCCTATATTCCTAATATCTCTCTGATTTTTTTCTTTATCGTGCGTTTCGTCGTCTGGTCTTCCAATATGTCCTGTGGAAAATAAAGCTTATGGTCGGTTCTTCTTTTTCCGGAAATCGCTTCTACAATCTCGGATTCCCTTGAAAGCTCCCGGATGTCCCCGTTTGGCATCAATAGGTGTATCGGGAGTCGCTCTTCCTCTTCACCTGGACGGTAAAAGTCGTATGGGAGATCGGAGGATGAATCGACCACCAGATAGTATTCCGGATCGAGTCCAGCTTTTTTGAAGAGCCCCATCAGCTCCATTAAATCCATCATCTGCTTATTAGGATTAAATTCGACATACTTAAACAAATTCCTGTTCATAAATCGTCGACATAAGTCACTTAATATCGAATCTTCTTCTTCCTCCCATGCCTGGAAGTAGAACATGATGACTGCTTCATCCAATTTTATATAATCTTCAAGTGCAAGCTTGTCCTCAAAAAGGGAATAAAAATGGATCGGATCATGCTTGAAGGTGTAGTTCTCCTCATACAGCTGTTTCGCACGGTGTAGAATTTTCGTTAAAATAACCTCGGCACTGCGTGTTACCGGATGAAAATAGACCTGCCAGTACATCTGGTAGCGGCTCATGATATAATCCTCGACCGCGTGCATGCCGCTCGATTTGATGACAACCTGATCCTCTCTCGGCCTCATCACGCGCATGATGCGCTCCATATCGAAGTTTCCGTAGCTCACCCCTGTAAAATAGGCGTCGCGAAGCAGATAATCCATTCGATCGGCATCAATCTGACTGGAAATCAAGCTTACTACTAGTTTATTTTTATATGTTTTGGCAATGACCTCGGCCACATGCTTCGGAAAATCCTTATGGACGTTCCGCAATACTGCATTTACCTCCGTCTCGCCCAATATGATCGCTTGTGTAAAATCCTCATGGTCAAGGTGGAATACTTTTTCAAAGGAATGGGAAAACGGCCCATGCCCCAGATCGTGAAGCAATGCTGCACACAGGCACAATAAGCGGTTTTCAGGATACCAGTCCGGCCTTCCATCAAAGCCATCGTCAATGATCCTGCGTACGATTTCGTAAACGCCAAGGGAATGGTTCAGACGGCTGTGCTCCGCCCCATGAAACGTCAAATATGTCGTTCCGAGCTGGCGGATCCGGCGCAGGCGCTGGAACTCCCTTGTCCCGATCAAATCCCATATCACACGGTCACGAACATGCACATAACGATGGACCGGATCTTTGAATACTTTTTCTTCATTAAGCTTTTCCGTTGCATAACTCATTCTCTTGACCTCGTTTACGTGTGATATTTTTAAAACCTGACTCTATTATATAGTATTTTTTTTACAAAGAAAGGATGGCCAAAAGGCAAAATGGAGGGTCTATCCTGCTTTTACCCAATCAGAATCCCGCCTACTCTTCTTTTCGTCATTCTACTGATTATCTGAAACTTCAAGGCGAATAAAAAATCACCTTTGTACGAATACGAAGGCGATTTCTATTTCTTGAGCTTTTTCACTATTTTTTCGATCAGTTCATCTTCAGTTGGTGCAGATACAGGACGGTTGTTCACAAATGCAAACGACTTCTTTCTCCCTGGCCCGCAATATGATTGGCAGCCCACATCAAGCTGCGCATCCTCATCCACCTGCTTCAGCTTCGGAATCAATGTCTTGATGTTGGTTGCTTGGCAATCATCACATATTCGAAATTCATTCGCCATTGTCTGGTACAACCCTTTCTTCTTTCACTTTGCAAATGATATTTTACATGTAAAGCCAGTCCTTTGCAAGCACGGTTTCCGTAGCTTCCGCCTTAAAACGCGGCAGATAACAATCTAGTAATTTTTTCTATGAATATGTATAAATATTTTTTTCTGGTCAAAAATAATAACAGAACTAAAGCTTAAAAGGGAGTTGGATTACCATGAAAGATCGTCAAGATGCTTGGTCTGAAGAGAATGATTTATTACTAGCCGAAACGGTTTTACGACATGTCAGGGAAGGCAGCACACAGCTTAACGCATTCGAGGAGGTCGGCGACAAGCTGAATCGCACCTCTGCAGCCTGCGGATTCCGCTGGAACGCAGTTGTAAGACATGATTATGAAAAGGCGCTTCAATTAGCGAAGAAACAGCGCAAGCAAAGGCAGCGTGCATTGGGACAGCCTACGAAAAAGCTGCTTTACAACCCACCGGAGTCCATTGTGGATGAGGACATCCCGTATGTGCTCGAGCAGAGCGAAGTCTTGTCCCAGCCTGTGATTCATGCGCAATCACAAACCAACGTGGAAGCTGCCGCCGAGCAGGTGCCGGTGCAGCAAAAGCAGCCTGGCTATTCCGGATTTAACGGTACGCTATCCATCGATCAGGTTATCGGTTTCTTACAAACCATGAAACATTCAAACGTTCATACTAGCGCTCTAAAACTAGAAAACGAGAGACTAGCAAAAGAAAATGCCGAACTTGGCCGTAAAGCGCAGGAGCTCGAGCAGCGCGTCAAAATGCTTCAGGATGAGCAGCTGACCGTCCAGGAGGATTACGAAACATTGATGAAAATCATGAACAGAGCACGCAAGCTCGTTCTGTTTGATGAAGAAGAGCGCGTACCATCAAAATTCATGATGGACCGCAATGGGAACTTGGAGAAACTGGCGGAGTAGATAAAAAGATAAGGGGCCAGACCCCCTCAGCGCTTTAAAGCACTGAGGGGGTCTGGCCCCTTTAGATTAATCCCCCAGCACCTTCTCATTTCGCTCCACTATCCGTTGATAATAGTGCTGATAGAGCTCCGTTTCGGCCCCTTGTAGCGTACCGGCGAAAATTTTGCCGCTCATTTCCTTCAGCGAAGTGAGCAGTCTGAGCATCACGTCCTGTACGGTCAACGTCTGCCCTGTCAGCTCGGTCAAGGAAGCCATCACACTTGGGTTGATTGATGGGAAGGCGAATTTTGTCTGCTCGCCTTGCAGCGCCCGCTTGTAGAACTCTCCGATTATGGCAGCACGCTCCGAACCGCTGCCGTCGATGCAAAGGTAGATTTGGACAGCCACCCCGCCCCGGATGCGCCTTTGCGAAATACCTGCAAATTTCCTACCGCCGATACTCAGGTCATAGCTACCCGGACAGTACGACCCGATTATCTCCTTTGCTTCTATTTCAGAGGTCAGATCCTTGAACATATCCTTTGTGAGTTCAAACATCGCATCATAGCCTCTATTGATATCAATCGCCTTTTCACCTTCAGGGAACACAAGCGAAATGTTTAGGACGCCATCGTCCAGTACGACTGCCAA
This sequence comes from Sutcliffiella sp. NPDC057660, assembly GCF_042800035.1. Taxonomy (NCBI): domain Bacteria; kingdom Bacillati; phylum Bacillota; class Bacilli; order Caryophanales; family Bacillaceae; genus Sutcliffiella; species Sutcliffiella sp. NPDC057660. Next base: position 34,138 of record NZ_JBHVHV010000013.1, on the reverse strand, counting down.
TCCGCCTGAGTTTCGCACGATCACCTCATACCCCTGGCTGTTCAAATAGTCGATACCTTCTTTAAGATAGGGCAGTCTCGTATCTTGAATGCCGAGTACAATCGTTCTCTGATGGACCCATGTCCGGCAGACCGCTCCGCTTTCTCCCTTTCCTACAGAGGTACATAACGTGTCATCCATGGCAAACGACTGAAGAGCATGGAAATTTGCACCTAATGAAGATTGATCGATGATTCGCCAGCTAGGCTGCATGAGTAGCGCCTGGGCAAGCGCATTTGTCGGTTCTATCATGATAATGGTAACTCCTCTGAACGTTCAAATTTATTCCTTTGCATTATAATACAAGAATTAGGTGAAGGGAAAGGCGGAAAAATGTAACGTGGAGGGAATTGCAAGCAGATTGAATGAAGAAATTGCTGATGAAGCGTTGTGGTTCTAGCGATTTCCGGTGAATTTCTAGCGATTGTGTGAAAGGTTCTAGCGATTCTTTGTAAACTTCTAGCTATTCCACAAAATCTTCTAGCGATTCACAAATTCCTCAAATTCCTCAAACTTCGTCCATTAAAAAAAAGAGGAAGGTGCGCCACCAAGCACTCACTTCCTCTTCCGCCGTCACATTTAGTTCATTGCCTGCCCTGCTGTAATAAGCGCAAGCTTGTAAACGTCTTCCACGCTGCAGCCGCGGGATAGGTCGTTTACCGGTTTGTTCAAGCCTTGCAGGATCGGTCCTACCGCTTCGAAGTTACCAAGGCGTTGTGCGATTTTGTAGCCGATGTTGCCTGCTTCCAGGCTCGGGAATACGAATACGTTCGCGTCCCCTTTAATGATGGATCCAGGTGCTTTCTTTTCTGCAACAGATGGAACGAATGCTGCGTCGAATTGGAATTCGCCGTCCACTACAAGGTTCGGGTCGCGTTCAGCTGCAAGGCGAGCCGCTTCTACTACGCGCTCCGTTTCAGAGGATTTCGCCGATCCTTTTGTCGAGAAGCTCAGCATCGCAACCTTTGGCTCTATGTTGAACATTTTTGCTGTTGCGGCACTTTCCACTGCAATTTCCGCCAGGTCGTTGCTGTCAGGGGAAATGTTGATGGCGCAATCCGCGAATACATACTTCTCGTCATTGCGTACCATGATGAACACACCGGATGTTTTGCGGACGCCTTCTTTTGTTTTGATGATCTGTAGCGCCGGGCGAACAGTGTCAGCTGTGGAATGAGCCGCTCCGCTTACAAGTCCTTGCGCACGGTTCACGTGTACAAGCATCGTTCCGAAATAGTTCGGGTTAAGAAGAATCTTGCGCGCATCCTCTTCTGATGCTTTCCCTTTGCGGCGTTCCACGAAGGATGCCACAAGCTCGTCCATGTGCTCGTATGTTTTTGGATCGTAGATTTCCACGCCATCCAATGTCAATTTATGGCTTGCTGCAAGTCCATTGATCTCATCGAGGTCTCCAACCACGATCGGCTGCACCATATTTTCTGCCGCCAAACGGGCAACTGCTGTCAGAACTCGCTCGTCATTGCCCTCGGGGAATACGATCCTGATATCTTTTCCTGCCACTTTTTCTTTTAAGGTAGTAAATAAATCACTCACACAAATCGCTCCTTAATTTGCTTTATAGATGATGTTCAAAAAGTCCGGTAAAAATTGCTTCGAACTTCTTCGTCAGCTTGCATCACAGCTCCTCACGTATCCTAAACATACGCTGCGGTGCTCGAGACTTCGCTTCCTCGAACTTCTTTGCTCTTTTTATCCTCTTTTTGAACTACACTTAGATTAGCTTCTACTGATAAGGATACTTCAACAAAATTGAAAAGCAACCATAAGCCACTGTTGTTATCGCTTACAGGAAAAAGTCTTTATTTTCTAACAAAAATCCATAGTCTTCGCTCTTCTATTGTTATCTGCCTGTCCCATCCTATTCATCAACCCGTCACATTTTTGCAGTTTTACTAATAAGAAGATAAGGATAAACTGTGTTATAGTAAGAAGGAATACATAGTAAATCTATTATCTAATTTCTATATAGGAGTGATTATGATGAGTGAAGCAGCACAAACATTAGACGGCTGGTATTGCCTGCATGATTTCCGTACGGTGGATTGGGCACTTTGGAAGACACTTTCAAGTGAAGAGCGCCAAACGGCCATCAATGAGTTCTTGGGATTAGTGGAAAAATGGAACCATGTTCAACGGGATAAAAACGGAAGCCACGCACTATACACAATCGTCGGTCAAAAAGCCGACTTCATGATGATGCTTCTTCGTCCGACTTTGGAGGAATTGAACGCCATCGAAAATGAGTTCAACAAAACAACGCTTGCACAGTATACGATTCCGGTACATTCCTATGTGTCGATCGTGGAGCTGAGCAACTATCTTCCTGAGGGTGAAGATCCATATCAGAACCCGCAGATTCTTGCCAGACTATACCCGGAATTGCCGAAAGCGAAGCATGTCTGCTTCTATCCGATGGACAAGCGCCGCAACGGTGAAGACAACTGGTACATGCTGCCGATGGAAGACCGTCGCCGCATGATGCGCAGCCATGGCATGATCGGCCGCCAATATGCCGGAAAAGTGAAGCAGGTCATCACCGGTTCTGTAGGATTTGATGACTACGAGTGGGGCGTGACCTTATTCGCTGACGAAGCGCTTCAGTTCAAAAAGCTTGTCTACGAAATGCGTTTTGACGAAGTAAGTGCCCGTTTCGGGGAATTCGGAGCGTTTTATGTAGGAAATCTGCTTGAAGAAGACAAAGTATACTCTTTCTTGCACGTATAAAAAGATTTGTGAGCGCCAACTTTCGGGTTGGCGCTTTTTTGTGGCTGAGGGGAGGTCCGGGACGATTTTCTTCCGGCGTCCCCTTGTCATATTCCCTCCACCTTCCACATACAATCTACTAGTATGATTTCTCACAAAAAAGTTGCACCATTTTCTGACCACTCAATATGTTAATAGGGGAGATACCTATGCTTTATCGGAAATTGAGGTGAGAAAATGTCAGTTATATCTCACAACGAAGCGGATGTGAAAACCTTGGCCCGGCTGATACGCGCAGAGGCTGAAGGCGATGGTGTTCAAGGAATGCTGTTAGTTGGTAATGTCGGTGTCAATCGCGTTCGTGCAAACTGCTTGGATTTCAAGAATATTAATACGATCAATAAGATGGTGTTCCAAAGTCCCGGTGGCTTTGAAGCTACTAAAAAAGGGTATTTCTACCAGCGGGCACGGGATAAGGAAATCAGACTGGCACGCCGTACTATTAATGGAGAGCGTTTCAGGCCGGCAACAAACTCCTTATGGTTCTTCCGTCCGGATGGTCCATGTCCGTCTCAATGGTACAATCAGCCGAATGCCGGCCAGTTCAAATCACACTGCTTCTTTTTTCCATTGGAAGCAAACTGTCCGAGTGTTTACCAGACTTTTTAAAAAAGAGTAGACTACTTTCACGTTTTTGAGGAGGGAATGACACATGAGTCAACAATTTTCACAGGCAGCAGGTTACCCTTATGCACAAGGGTACGGAGATCCTTACTCAGCCTACACAAGAAATCAGCAAGGTGGTTATCCATACGGAATGTACGGTCAACAAATGCAGCAGGTGGCCGGTGCCCAGCAGACTGGATTACAGGTACCATCCTTTCCGACGCAGACTGCCCAACAGGGGCCGGATGTACCGGGAATGCTGCCGCTTGAGCAATCTTACATCGAAAATATTCTACGGTTGAACCGCGGCAAGCTGGCAACGGTGTATATGACATTTGAGAACAACCGCGAATGGAACGCTAAGATTTTTAAAGGGATCATTGAAGCGGCAGGAAGGGATCACATTATCTTAAGTGACCCGCAAACCGGAAAGCGTTATCTGCTCTTGATGGTTTACCTTGATTACATCACATTCGATGAAGAGCTTGATTATGAATATCCGTTCAACAGCCAAGGCCAGCTGGCACAATATCAGCCTCGATAATAAGCAAAAAAACACGCAAGCCGCATTTTCATGCGCTTGCGTGTTTTTTTACGCCTTCATTGCCGCCACAATCACCAATACCCATCCAAGCAGGAATGCCACTCCGCCAAGCGGCGTGATGGCGCCCAAGATTTTCACCCCGGACAATGTCAGTACATAGAGGCTCCCTGAGAATAGGATGATCCCGATTGTCATTGACCAGCCGGCAGTGGATAAAAGTCCTGAGCTGCCAAAGCGGTCAATCAGGAATGCGATGACAAAAAGCCCTCCTGCATGGAACATCTGGTAGGTTACCCCTGTTTTCCAGATCTCGAGCATCCGCTCTGTTACTTTCCCTTCCAGTCCGTGCGCCCCAAAGGCTCCAAGTGCCACGGCAAGAAATGCGTTGATCGCACCAAGTATGATAAATAGATTCATGAGTGGGTCCACCTTTCCTAACTTGTTCTTTTCGTTTAAGCTATATAGTAAGTATTTTCGCATAAATGCTGTTTTTGCGTTACAAAAACAGCTTAATATTATGTATAACACAATTCTCCTCATGTAAGGGTGATGTTTTTTGAACTATCTGTTACAACCGCTTGGAGATCAGGCGTTGCGAATTGAGCTTTTGGATAAGAATACAGCCATTCGGACCATTTGTACTCATCTTATTGCCGGCTCCCTGCCTGGTGTCGTGGATATCGTCCCTGGCATCAGCAGTATAACCATCTTTTATGAATATCCAACTTCTGATTATATGATTTTAAAAGAAAAAGTTTTGGGCATCTTGGAAACTATGCCTGCCTGCGAAAGTGAAGTTTCCAAGAGGACGGTCCTACTGCCAACTTTATATGATGGGCCCGATTTAGCCTCGCTTGCTGACAAGCACCAGACTGCAGTGGAAGAAATCATTGAAAAGCATAGCAGCGCTGCCTATGAAGTGGCAATGCTCGGATTCCTGCCGGGATTCCCTTATTTGAATGGGCTACCGCCTTCCTTGGAAACACCAAGACTCGCGACCCCAAGAAGCAAGGTTCCTGCAGGGTCTGTCGGGATTGGCGGTAATCAAACAGGCGTATATCCCGTGGATTCGCCTGGCGGGTGGAATCTTATCGGCCGTACGCCGATACCCCTTTTTTTACCGGATGTGGAGGATTCCTTCCTGCTGCAGGCTGGCGATAAAGTGCGTTTTCAAGCTATTTCCGAAAAGGAATTTGCCTTATGGCAGGAAAAAGTTCCTCAAAGTGCATGGAAAAAGGAAGTGATTTTCAACCATGAAGACAATTGATTTGAACTGTGATTTAGGCGAGAGCTTCGGTTCGTTTGTGATGGGCAATGACGAATTGATTCTCCCTTACGTTACCTCTGCCAATATTGCCTGCGGCTTTCATGCAGGCGATCCACATGTGATGGACCGGACTGTAGCACTTGCAAAAGAGAACAATGTTGCAATCGGGGCCCATCCAGGATTTCAGGATATCCAGGGCTTCGGCCGGCGCAGCATGCCGCTCACCCCGGATGAAGTCTATCACCTCATTCTTTATCAGATCGGTGCCATGGAAGCATTCTGCCGGGCACACGACGTTTCGCTTCATCATGTAAAACCTCATGGGGCACTGTATAATATGGCAGCAAAAGACTACACGCTTGCAGAGGCAATCGCAAAGGCGGTAAAAGCTTTCGACTCTTCGCTTCTGCTTTACGGTCTGGCTGGCAGTGAGCTCATTCGTGCAGGTGAGGACGCAGGACTTCGTACAGCTTCTGAAGGATTCGCGGACAGAACCTACCAGCAAGATGGAACCCTCACTCCTCGGAACCAACCGAATGCGGTCATCCATGAGGTGGATAAGGCTGTGCAGCAGGTCATTCAGATGGTCGGGCAAGGTACGGTTACAACGGTCAATGGGGACACGGTGAAGCTCCATGTCGACACCATCTGCCTTCATGGAGACAATGAGCATGCGATTCTTTTTGCCCAGCAGCTCCATCAGACTCTTAGTGGAAATATGATTGAAATTGCGAAGGTGCAGCGCCTATGAGCTGTCCAATTTTCCAAGTAGACAAGCCAGGTCTGCTCACTTCTTTTCAAGACATGGGAAGGAAAAAACACCAATCCAAAGGTGTGGTGGCATCCGGAGCAATGGACACGACGGCATGTCAGATTGCCAATCTGCTTGTCGGAAATCCAAAAGAAGAGGCATGCATCGAGATTGCCGTTCAAGGGCCCTCTTTTACAGTGACAGCCAAAAGTGCAACCATCGCTATTTGCGGGGCGGACCTCTCCCCCATGATTAATGGAACGCCAGTGGATATGTGGAAGACCCTGCAGGTAAATGAAGGCGACAAGCTGCAGTTCGGCGCTCCAAGAGGTGGAGTGTATGCATATATTGCCGTGAGTGGCGGGTTTTCGGTTCCGATCCATTTGGGGAGCAAATCCTTTTATTCCAAGGCGAGTCTTGGTCTAGAGATAAAAAAAGGGGACATGCTTTCTGCGGAGTCCCTCCCTTCTCCCTTACCTGCCAGAGGGCTGCGCCACGAATTCAGCTACCCGAAAGAGGTGGAGGTGCGCGTCATTCGCGGACCACACGAAACGCATTTCGGAACAGAGGATTTTGAGCAGTTTTTCTCACAGGCCTATCAGGTGGGTCAGGGTGATCGCATGGGCTACAGGTTACAGGGCAAGGTCCCGTTGTCTTCCCCTACCCATAAAGGAATCGCATCCGATGCGATTCCGCTTGGCGGTATTCAGGTGCCGGAAGACGGCCAGCCTATCGTTCTCTTGGCTGACAGGCAGACGACTGGCGGCTATCGCCGGATCGGGACGGTCATCACAGCTGATCTTCCTAAACTGGTGCAGGTGCCTCCAGGTGGAATGATTCAATTTAAGGAAGCGACTCTCGATGAGGCGTATAAAGCGCTGGAAGAGCAGCAGCTTTTCCTGAAGCATGTAGAAATTTTCATCCAAAAATAAAACGCCCCACCTGATTCGGTCTTGGGGCGCCTACTCAACGGGAGTTCAAATACAGCTGTAATGCGTGTTTGAGCTCTCGTTCTTTTTTGGTTGTACTTATATGATAATGATCGCCGTCCAGATTCGCAAGGAAGTCATTGTGTCCCTGTGTGTGCAGGAATTCATTGACACTTGTGACATCTTCCCTTGTCGAAAGCAGCGTTTTTTGTCCAACAAAGTCACCGTTTACGTAAACTTCATAGCGATCATGAGAAAGCTTCGTGGATGAATCGATATTTCTATCCATATAGGAAGCTAACCCTAAAAATGTTCCGTCCATACTACCCATCATGTGTAAAAAACACCTCCATACTTGCTGGGGTGTTTTTAGTTTGACTACTTCATATGCAGTTTAGTATGGTAACTTTTCGGAAGAAGGTTAAAAGTCAAAAATAGAGTCTCCGTTCGCCTCGTCCTCTTTCATGGGTTTGGACGGAAAATTGCTCATCGGCGGGCTCTGCTGAGCTATTGGAGCAAAATTGCTTGCCGCTAGTGTCGGCGCTACGGGCTGCATGCTTGGTGCAGCAGGTCTTGTCACCTGCTGTACGTCCTCCTCCAAAGCCAGTTCGCAAAGGGATTTCATCGCAGCAAGATGCTCGCGCTTCTTTTGAAGACTTCCCGTTCCCTGCGCCAGATTCAGTTCCGCTTGCATGCGCTGCAAGACTTTATCCAATGTGATGCTCATGTTTTCCCCTCCTTCAATAATATGGAGATATCATAAAATAAACGATAACACCAGTTAAGCTTACATAAAGCCATAACGGCATTGTCCAGCGTGCTATTTTACGATGGCGTTCCTTTTGCATACTCCAACCGGTTACCAAGGAATATAACGCCAACGGCACAATGACGACCGCCAACACGATATGCGTCAATAAAATAAAGAAGTAGATGGACCGGATGATGCCCTCTCCCCCAAACGGTGTCGATTCCGTGAGCGAATGATAAGTCACATAAGTGACCAAGAATAGTGTGGTGGACGTAAATGCCGCCAAAATAAAACGTCGGTGCACGGTAATATTCTTCTTTAAGATCGCCACAAGCGCACACACGAGGAATACAAAGGTAAAACTGTTGAATATCGCGTTCATCATCGGCAGGAATGTCAAATCCACATGTGCAAGCCCCTCGTATTGCGGAAGGAAAAATATAAGCACAACAAGTGCATTGATCAGGATGGATATGCCGATGATCCACGGCAGGAAATTTCTTTTTTTCATGCTTGTCTCCTTTTTCAGGCTTCCTTGGAATAAGCCTTTATATGTAATAGCCTTTACTGGAAGGCTCTTTTGCCGAAGCCTTTTTTTCAAACTTCATACAAGGGCTTCCGGACGAACGGAAAACTGCCAGGGAAGGCAATTGATTGGTTTTGAACCCGAATGCACGGCAGCCTTTTGGAAACTTGGCATCCCATGTTACATAGTAATGCCGGCACTTCATGCAATCAATCCGCTTCGGTTCCATTCCCTCACACCCTTTTCCCCATTATCCTCTTTCATTTTACCATTTTATACGTGTGCATCCTATGAATAACCTGTGACGAATAAGGCACTTTGTTATGTTTATAAAGCGGTTTTGCAAAACAATTAAAATTCTGGTTAAAAAACCGCTGGTGCTTTCCGCACTAGGCTGCGCTTTCCGCGGGGCGGTGCTGGAGCCTCCTCGGGCTTTTGCCCTGTGGGGTCTCCAGCCTACCGCTGTCTCCCGCAGGAGTCTCCGCCTATTGCTCCAATCACCAGCTGGCATACACATAAAACTGCATTTGGCCGTACGAGGATCCAGTGTTCAAAGTCTTCCGCTACTACAATCAACTCTCGGTTTTTACGTTTTCTATTGAAAGAAGCAAACCATTTGATGAGACAAAATGAAGCAAATCTCTGCCGTGTATATAAAGTGCAAAAATGGTTCTATCTCTTCTTTTAAGCTTTATCATTATTATTTCCAGTCTCCCCTGTTGATTGGAGTGCAAGGCATGAGACTCCTGCGGGAGATAGCGGTTGACTTGAGACCCCGCAGGCAAGCCGAGGAGGCTCAAGCAGCGCCCCGCGGAAAGCGAATGCCTGGAACGGAGATCAACAGGGTGTTTAATGAGGACACTTAATCTTTGGTTTAGTCTTTGTCAAATATTTAACAACAAAAATAAAACCTGTGACAAATATCATCACAGGTTTCTTGGTCAGCGATTGTTTATGGACTCTATGGTTGCAGCAAGGTCTTCCGCTGTTTCTTTAACAACATCCACTGTTCCTTTCATGCTGTTGGAAACGGCCACTTGGTGGTCTGCAGCATTTACGACTTCCCCCATCTGCTGTGTCAATTCCGACGAGGAGGTAACTAGGTCATTGACGGAGTTTACGATGTCATTCACTCCGAGGCTGATTTCCTCCATGGCTGCAGTAATATGGGTGCCCTGCTCCAACAGGGTGCCGCTATTGGTGGCAATATCCTGAAATAGCTTTGCAGAAGCTGTGTTTTGTTCATTGGTCTGGTCGATCGTATCCTTGAAGGCTTCGAACTCCACCAGCACAGTGTTGGCATCCTCCTGGATACGTCCGGTGATGCTGTTGATTTCTTTTGAAAAAAGATCTGTCTGGGATGAGAGCTTGCGGATCTCTTCTGCTACCACCGCAAATCCTTTTCCTGCCTCCCCGGCCCTAGCCGCTTCGATGGAAGCATTTAATGCCAGCAGATTCGTTTGCGTCGTGATTTCATTTATTCCTTTTAAAAAGCTTTGAGCTTCATCAATGCTTGTCTTAATCTGAGAAAAACGGCTGACGATGGACTCGGTCTCCTTGGAGGAATGATGCATCGTCTCAGACATCTGCTTCACAGACGCGGCACCCTTTTTCGATAGGATTTCCATGTTTTCGAGGTTTCGCATCATCACATCCACAATGCTGTATATTTCCTGCGTGCTGGCAGAAGCCTGCTCGGTAACCGCCGAAATGGCTGCTGTCCCTTCGTATTGCAACGCCACTTTTTCTGTCACCTGTTCGGACTTTAATTTAATCAAAGCGGATTTATCAAGATTCTGGTCTGCCCCGATCAGCAGCTCCTGCATGACAACCTGAAGACGCTGGTTGGCATCGAGACTTCCATTCATCAGCTGATCGATGTTCTGACCCATTTTCGTCAGCGCTTGATCCACCTGGCCGAATTCATCTTTTCTTGCAGAGCGCTTGGATGCGAACGTAAAATCACCTTGCTGATATGCGCCCACTCGTTCGAGCAGCATATTCACTCCTCTGTTAAAGGCTGTACGGAAGGTAAGCAAAGCGAAAATTGGAACAAGCACAACCACTAATAAAGAAAGCAGGGTCCATAATTCTGTCGAACCGACCTGTGCCTGTATTTCCTGTCTATTTTCATCATTGAACTTCTGGAGAAACTCCATCCCTGTGACATTTGCCCGCTCCACTTGATTACGAGCTTTCGCCAGCTCCTCTGATGTCTGGATTCGCAGACGATCCATGTTCGTTGCATTGGAAACGTCACTAATTAGTAGATATTGTTTAGACAATGTTTCATGTGAAACGACAAAATACTGCTTTAACTGTCCTAATTCTTCATATTTCTCGAAATAAGGCTCGAAATTTGCCAGCTTCTCTTCGGTACCAAGAAGATTCTTCTCGATTCCCTCCACATGCTTTTTGGAATAGCCACTCGATACGACAAAATACATATCCGTCAACGTCGATTGATAGGATTGAACAAGCTCAAAGTAGCGCTCATTCAACTCTGTCAGCTCCTCCATTTCATTAACACTTTTCTGCACTTGCATGCTGCTCATCCATATGACGATCGAAGCAGCCACCCCGATTGCCGCCAATAAAACCGTCAAGACCAATAGCCTTTTTCTCATACTCCCCATTGTCCTTCCCCTTCCATCCTTTAAAGCCAGTCTCTCTTGGTTCAGCATTGTGCTACAAATTGTGAAACCGCTTGCACAACCCCGCAAAAAAATTTGTATCTCTTTCTTATTTATTTCGACAACATCTGGAAGATATTTAATACATTTTTTATGTTTTGTAGAAAAATTAAAAAGGGGTCAGGCCCCTTTTTAATTTTGTTCTTTTTTCATAAGCAGCTTTTTTAGTTCGCTGATTTCGTCCGTGATTTTCGCTAGTTCCTGTTTGCTTACTTCGATCTTGTCGTCTTTTTGTTCTTCCTCTTTCGCCTCTTGGATGTTGTTGAGGATTTCACCGACAATCAGGTTGAGGACGATGAAGGTTCCTACAAGGATAAAGGAGACAAAGTAGATCCAGGAGTATGGACTCTCGGCAAAGATTGGTCGGAAGACGCCGCTTGCCCAGGACTCAAGTGTGATGACCTGGAATAATGTGACGAGCGACAGGTGCAGGGATCCGAAGTATTCAGGAGAGATTTCTCCAAAGAACATCACCCCTAGTACGGCATAGATATAAAACACCAGTCCAAGGAGCATCATGATCGTCCCAAGCGATGGGATGGTTTTCAGAAATGCCGTTACGAGCCTTTGAAGGGACGGAATGACCGTCACTGCTCGGAGGACACGCAGCACCCTTAGGATACGCAGGGCGGAAATGAAGTACGTTCCGCTGAATAAAAGCACCCCGGCCACGACCACGAAATCGAATATGTTCCATTTACTATAGAAGAATTGATAGAATTTCTTTTCCGCAAACACCCTCAAAATGATTTCTATCGTAAAGAACCATAAAAAGAACACTTCAAACCCTTGAATGACCCCTGGATAATCCTGTCTGAAATGAGGATACGTCTCCACTCCGATCAAAATGGCATTCAACAGGATGACAAGCATGACTGCATTTACAAAATAACGGTGGCTTACCAGCTGCCGTTTTCAATTTCCAACTTTCCATATGTACTCTTCCCTTCATCTTAACTAACCTTTATGGCGTTAGCTGCCAATCTATTTCTTTTTCGCCCATTTCCTTTAATACCGCATTCACTTTAGAAAACGGCCTGCTGCCAAAAAAGCCCCTGTTTGCGGAAAAAGGACTTGGGTGAGGACTTTTTATCACAGTGTGACGGCTATTGGTGATGAGTGTCTCCTTTTGCTCGGCATGCTTTCCCCATAAAAGAAAGATGACCGGGCGGCTTCGATCATTCAACTTCCTGATCACTGCATCGGTAAACTGCTCCCAGCCCTTGCCTTTGTGGGAATTCGGTTCAGATTCCCTGACCGTCAGTACCGTATTCAGTAGCAGCACACCCTCATTCGCCCACTCCATCAGATAGCCATGGTTTGGTGTGGCAATTCCTAAGTCTGCATGCAGCTCTTTATACATATTGCGAAGTGACGGAGGAATGGTCACCCCTTTTTGGACAGAAAAGCTCATTCCATGGGCCTGTCCCTTTCCATGGTACGGATCCTGACCGATAATGACGACCTTCACTTCCTCATATTTTGTCGCCTGGAATGCACGAAATAAGTTCTCCCTCGACGGGTATACTATTTGTGACTCGTATTCGCCATCTATAAATTGATTCAATTTAATAAAATAATCTTTTTTTGATTCTTCCTTGAAAAGAGCGGACCAATTTTCACAGTTTATGCCCATGTACCCACCACTCCTGTCTGTTACTGTTCCAATCCCTACTTTACCATAGACACTGACTATTTGTTTAACATTTCCCCTGAGTCAATCATTCGGGGAATATGTCCATGATGTGGTATAGTGATATCGGAAAACATTGAATTGCTTTGTATTTTTATATAAAATAAAATACTTGGGTAGGTTATTTTTTCAATGTTCCATACTTATTATAATAAATGCTACTTTTTTACATATTTGTTTGTCCTGAATGAGTTAATTGTTGTAACACAATTCCGTTTAGACTAGCTACTAAAAGTGAGGTTCTTACTGTGATGACTAAAGAAAATCCAACAAGCTTAATCGTTATTTTCGGAGCAACCGGGGATCTGGCAAAACGTAAGCTCTATCCGTCCCTCTATCGCCTTTATAAAAATGGAAGCATCTCAAAGAACTTTGCGGTTGTCGGTGTAGCCCGCCGCCCCCTTACCAATGAGGATTTCCGTGCAAATGTGGCAAAGTCGGTGAATGGTGCTGCAAACGGGAATACCGATGTAGAGGAGTTCAGCTCCCACTTCTACTATCAGCCGTTTGATGTGACGAGCAGCGATTCTTATCAACAGCTGAAAGATCTATCAGGTTTACTGGATCAGGAGTATCAAACAAACGGAAACAGAATGTTCTACCTGGCCATGGCGCCTGAATTCTTCGGTACCATCGCCACCAACCTGAAAGCGGAGGGCTTGACCGATACAGCAGGCTGGAAACGCCTTGTTATCGAAAAGCCGTTTGGCCATAGCTTGCCAACTGCCAAAGAATTGAATGAAGAAATCCGCGGAGCATTCCATGAGTCCGAAATCTACCGTATCGATCACTATCTAGGGAAAGAAATGGTGCAAAATATTGAAGTGATCCGTTTTGCCAATGCTCTTTTCGAACCGCTCTGGAACAATCGCTACATCTCCAATATCCAAATTACATCAAGTGAAGTACTTGGAGTGGAGGATCGCGGACGCTACTACGAAAATTCCGGTGCCCTGCGTGACATGGTCCAGAACCATATGTTGCAGATGGTCGCTCTGCTTGCGATGGAGCCGCCGATCAAGCTGAACCCTGAAGAGATCCGAAGCGAAAAGGTCAAGGTGCTTCGAGCCCTGCGTCAGATCGATCAGTCCGAAGTGGATCAATATTTCGTACGCGGCCAATATAGCGCAGGAATGATGGATGATGAAATGGTGCCTGGCTACCGCGAGGAAAATTCCGTGGATCCCGCATCCAACACAGAAACATATGTGGCAGGAAAGCTTGTCATCGACAACTTCCGCTGGGCAGGCGTCCCAATCTATATTCGTACGGGAAAAAGAATGTCCTCCAAGTCTACCAAGGTTGTCGTACAGTTCAAGGACATCCCGATGAACCTTTATTACAATCGCGGGGAAAAAGTCGACCCGAACCTGCTTGTCATCAACATTCAGCCGGATGAAGGCATCACCCTGCATTTGAATGCGAAGAAATCGGGTAAGGATATTACAACCACCCCGATCAAGCTCGACTACAGCAACAATTGCATTGATGGGATCAACACACCGGAAGCGTATGAGCGCCTGATTTTCGATGCCATGCGCGGAGATATGACCAATTTCACACACTGGGATGAGGTGGCTCTTTCCTGGAGCTTCATCGATCAGGTATCCAAAGCATGGGAAACCACTACAGCAGAAGACTTCCCGAACTACGAAGCAGGCTCTGTGGGACCAAAGAAGGCTGACGAGTTGCTGAAGAGGGATGGATTCCATTGGTGGGAAGTCTAAAGGTTAAAAGCTAATCAGAAAGCCAATTTTGAGAGGAGTTTTTCAAATGAAAGTATATGACATTTCATCACCTATCTACACAGGTATGCCTGTTTATAAAAACAAGCCTGAAAAGCAACCGGCATTAACAACGAATACGAACGGTTATGTAACGGAAACCCGCCTGGAGCTTGACGTGCACACCGGTACACATGTGGACGCACCTCTTCACATGATCGTGGACGGCGAAACCATTGAGACCTTGCCGCTAGAAAGACTGGTAGGTCCTTGTAAAGTATTCGACCTGACTTCTGTGGAAGAACGCATTAAGAAGGAAGACATCGCACACCTTGATATCCAAAAAGACGACTTCATCCTGTTCAAAACGAAAAACTCGTTCGACGAAGAGTTCAATTTCGACTTTGTATTTGTGGCAGAGGATGCTGCACATTACTTGGCAGAAATCGGAATCAGCGGTGTGGCAGTGGACGCACTTGGCATTGAGCGCAGCCAGGAAGGTCACCCGACACACAAGACTTTGTTTAACAACAATGTCATCATCATCGAAGGGCTTCGTCTAAAAGACATTGAAGAAGGCAGCTATATCATGGTAGCGGCTCCTTTGAAGCTTTCCGGCGTGGATGCTTCTCCTGCTCGTATTGTTTTGTTGGACATGAACTAAAAACAGCAAGTGCCAAAGATGGCTCCCCAGCCACCTTTGGCACTTTTTTGGTTTCATTGAACACCGCTGGTGATTTCCGCACTAGGCGCAGCGACCCAAGGGGCGGTGCTGGAGCCTCCTCGGGCTTCGCCCTGTGGGCCTCTATCTCCTGCAGGACAAGGAAGGCTGCGGCAGCGATACATCGCACGAAAAAAATACTCGCATTTTCGAGGAGTCTTCGCCTATTGCTCCAATCACCAGCTAGCACACAAATCACCATTTTTTGCAAAAAAATCAAAATAAAAAAGCCAACCCCAAAGTAGCATAAAGCTGCCCCGGGATTGGCTTTTTTAAATTATATTATTTTGACATCCATTCCGTATGGAATATGCCTTCTTTATCTGTACGTTGGTATGTGTGTGCACCGAAGTAGTCGCGCTGTGCCTGGATCAGGTTGGCAGGCAGCGTCTCGGAGCGGTAGCTGTCGTAGTATGCCAATGCGCTTGAGAATGATGGTACAGGTACGCCGTGCTGGATTGCTACGCCAAGGATTTCACGCAGGCCGCCTTGGTAGCTTTCCACGATCTCCTTGAAGTATGGGTCCAACAATAGGTTGGCAAGCCCTGCTTCACGGTCATATGCTTCCTTGATCTTTTGCAGGAATTGCGCACGGATGATACAACCCCCACGGAAGATCATCGCGATTTCGCCATACTTCAGATCCCAGCCATACTCTTCGGATGCTGCACGCAATTGCGCGAATCCTTGTGCGTAGGAACAGATTTTGCTCATGTACAATGCCTTGCGGACGGACTCGATGAACGCTTCCTTGTCGCCATTGAACGTAACGCCTTCCGGTCCACGAAGCATGCCGCTCGCTTTCACGCGCTCTTCCTTCATTGCAGAAATGAAGCGTGCGAATACGGATTCGGTGATGATTGGAAGTGGAACGCCAAGGTCCAATGCGCTTTTGCTCGTCCATTTACCGGTACCTTTTTGGCCGGCAGTGTCGAGGATGACATCGACAAGCGGTTTGCCTGTTTCGTCGTCCATTTTTGTGAAAATGTCTGCCGTGATCTCGATCAGGTAGCTGTCAAGCTCGCCTTTATTCCACTCGGCAAATACTTCATGAAGCTCTTGTGCGGACAATCCAAGGACATTTTTCAAAAGGAAATATGCCTCACTGATCAGCTGCATGTCGCCGTACTCAATGCCGTTATGCACCATTTTCACATAGTGGCCCGCGCCGTCTGGACCGATGTAAGTGCAGCAAGCATCGCCTTCAACTTTTGCAGAGATGCTTTTCAGGATGTCCTCTACAAGGTCATACGCTTCTTTTTGGCCACCAGGCATGATGGAAGGACCTTTTAATGCTCCTTCTTCCCCGCCGGAAACGCCTGTCCCGATGAAATGCAGGCCAAGCTCCGCCAATTCCTTGTTGCGACGGATCGTGTCTGTATACAGTGTGTTACCGCCATCGATCAGGATGTCGCCTTTATCCAGATGCGGCTTCAAGGATTCGATGGTTGCGTCTGTCGGTCCGCCCGCTTTTACCATCAGTAAAATTTTGCGAGGGGTTTCAAGAGACTGAACAAACTCTTCGATGCTATATGTACCTTTAAAATTTCTGCCTTCCGTTTCTTGCATAAATTCTTCTGTTTTTTCAGGTGAGCGGTTGAATACAGATACAGAATAGCCTCTGCTTTCAATGTTCATAGCGAGGTTTTTCCCCATAACTGCAAGCCCGATTACACCAATTTGCTGCTTTGCCATTTTATAAAAACTTCCCTTCTACAAGGTAATTTGTTTCTCGTTAGTTCGAATTGAAAATACCATAAAAAGCCTGATGGAATCAAGCTTTATACCCATTATAACCTATCTTCAAGGATGCGAACGCTTACACCCGAATATTCTTTATTCTTTGCGTTTTCGTATACTTTATTGCTTTTGACGTATTCAACGTAAACTCGTAATATTACTTGCTTTCGTGCTCTTTTCCCGTGAATTAGGTTTATTTTCTCTTTGAATAATATGGCTATAAATGATGTAAAAAATCCAAAAGCCTTATTTTTCGGACAAAAGCTTTATTCTTTGTCATCCAGCCTATTCACATACTGTTTGGCAAGCGACTTTAAGTACCTTGTTCGTACTGCAAGGACGGCAACCAAAAGGGAACGCGATATTTTGCTTCTTTCCACCAGTGTATACAATGATTCCTTAGCCAGATAGGCCTCGATTTCCTCTTTTATATGCTCTTCCGATAAAATTTCCGTCTGTGCCATCAAGTTTTCATAGAGACAAGCATATGATTTATAAAATACCACCGGACTGATAATGTCATCGGTGCGATCTTTCGGGTTATTGAAAATGGATCCGAGTACCTTGCGAATCTCTTCAAAGTCCAATAATACTTTAAGATCTTTTACAATAAAAAGGAGGGCTGCCTGTTCAACGGAATATTTACGTCCCACTTGTGGTGCACCGATGTATTCCTTTATTTCCCGTTTAACCCAGTTCTTCAGCGCAGGCTCCGAATAGACTGCCGTTTCGAGCTGGTTGCCGAGCCAGACGATATTTGACATGGTGAGCCCTATCTCTCCATCCCCTTTTTTGGTTATCAGCTGCTGGAAATTTCCGGGTAGGGAATTCCTGTATTCGACTAAGCCCTTTTTAGTCTGGAATTTCTCCAAAAGCACTGCCAGCTCTAATCTTGTCCATCCATTTTCCATCAGGATTACCCCTTTTCGCTCGTCCAATTATGCTCTAATAGTAAAATGCAAATGTCTTTTCGTCAAATATAGTCAAGGTATTTTTATTGATAAATCAGACACATATCTTTATAATTGAAAACAAGAGATATAGGTTCATAAGAACTCAAAAACAATCAGGAGGAGAAACATGGCAAAGCGTATTTTCTATTTTCTTTTAACGAATATTCTAGTTCTGACTACGATTACAATTATCTTCAGTTTAACTGGGGCTGGCAATTACATTGATGAAAATGGCATTGATTTTGGCGCCTTATTAATCTTCAGTGCCATCATCGGTTTCAGTGGTTCCTTCATTTCCCTATTGATGTCCCGCTGGATGGCAAAGAAAATGATGAACGTCCAGGTCATCGATCCGAACGGTCCGATGAGCACACAAGAGCGTCAAATTGTAGAAATGGTTCACCGCATGTCACGTGCGGCTGGCATCACAAAAATGCCTGAGGTTGGTATCTACCACTCTCCAGAGGTGAATGCTTTTGCGACTGGTCCTTCCAAGAACCGCTCCCTAGTGGCTGTTTCTTCCGGACTATTGCAGGAAATGGACGATGCTGCCATTGAAGGTGTCATTGCCCATGAGGTTGCCCATATCGCGAACGGCGACATGGTAACGATGACGCTTCTACAAGGTGTTGTGAATACATTTGTTATCTTCCTTGCACGTATTGCAGCGTTCATCGCTTCCCGTTTTGTAAAAGAGGAAATGGCACCAATCGTACACTTTATCGCTGTGATTGTGTTCCAGATCGTCTTCTCCATTCTTGGAAGCTTAGTTGTCTTCGCATTCTCCCGTTACCGTGAATACCATGCGGACCGTGGCGGTGCAGACCTTGCTGGTAAGGACAAAATGGTACACGCATTACGTTCCCTTCAAGCTTACACACACAGAATCCGTGATGAGCAGGATTCTGCAATCGCAACTTTCAAAATCAGCGGGAAAAGAAAGAGCTCTTTATTCTCCACTCACCCTGATTTAAATGAGCGTATCCGCCGCTTAGAGGCGAAATAATAGACACAAAAAGGAGTTAGCCGAGGGAGGCTAACTCCTTTTATATTGATTCATTATGTTGCGCTTCTCATACCTCTTGAGATAAGGCTCAGTAAGAATACAAAGATTGCAGCTCCGATAATGGCAGGTACGATAGCCATATCTGCGATTACTGGACCCCATTTCCCTAATAGTGCGTGACCGATCCATGCGCCGACAAGCCCTGCGATCATGGCACCCAGGATTCCTCCTGGCATACCGCCTGGCGCGATTGCGCTCCCGATCATTCCAATAATGATTGCAATTATAATAGTAATTAATAGTCCTAACATGTCAATTCCTCCTCTTGTGTTTGTTCGATGTTTGTTGCTTACAGAGTATATTTCCGTTTGCAAAACTTTTTAAACTTCCAGCCTTCAGATTCTATCCCTGCCTGGACATATCTGGTATATTAGAGGTGGATTGTTTGAAAAATTCTCATCATAAAAATAGATTATTTTAGAAGACACCTACTTTAAAGGAGGATGTAAAATGGCAGATATTCAGGATTCCGTCGTGATCAAAAAGCCGGTGGAGGAAGTTTTTTCGTATGCTTCCAATATGGAGAATTCCCCAAAGATCATGGAAAATGTCGTGGAGATTGAGAAGCTGACGGACGGTCCCCTGCAGGTCGGTTCACGCTTTAAGGAAACCCGTGAAATCAGAGGCCGCAAAGCTTCTGCGGTTATTGAATTTACGGATTACACTCCCAACAGAAGCTTTACTGTTAAAAGCGAAGCCAACGGGTTGAAGGTTGTGTACTACTACGATTTCGTACCTGCTGATGGCGGTGGGACAAGGGTGGATTTCAAAGGGGACATCCATACTTCAGGGCTTGTGATGAAGCTTACCAAGCCGATTATCCGCAAAATCCTGAAGAAGGAAGACGGGGATCATTTGAAAAAGCTGAAAAGCCTGCTTGAGAGTGAGTGAGTTTAATAACAGGTAGTGGCAGCCGGGCTGGAAGCTTGGCTGCCTGTTTTTGGGGGTATGGTCTTTTGGTAAGGCATGCAATAACTGCGAATAATGCTATTTCACAGTTGAAAATCACCTTTTTTTAGTTTTTTGCACTAGCTTGGGGGAGTTTTCGAATTGGAACTATACTTTTTACTCATTAAGCATAAAAAATATGCTGGATCTGCTAACGATTCTAACAAATTTGATTAGCATTCTAACACTTTCCCCTGCCATTCTAACAAATTTACGTAGCATTCTAACAAATCCGTTTCGAATTCTAACAAAATCAACAATCATTCTAACAAATCACGTTGCCGGTAAAGACTCCGTACAGGTGAAACAAACGAACCTAATCCGAAGGAGACCTCCATGAAAAAGCACGCCAATCCTATTATCTGCTCAGTCATTATTCTTTTACTTATGATTCCAATCTATCAGCCTCTTGCCACTTACCTTCATTCATTGGTCATACCTGTTGTATTCTTCTGTGTGTATGTGGTGGTCTTTTCCATAACTCTTTTTTTCAGGAAAGAAACGGTATCAATTTCCGGCAAGACGATAAGTACCATTTTGGGTATCTACTCTCTATCACTTTTAGTTCTACTTTTCTTTCGTCCTAATGAGCAGGATTATGGCGCCGCCCACAATGTCAATCTTGTCCCGTTCTCGACCATTTCCCTTTTTCTTTCAGGAGATGCCGATCCTCTTGTCGCCTTCTATAACTTGGCGGCCAATATTGTACTTTTCGTGCCATTTGGGGTTGCGCTGAAATGGAAAAAGAGGAACTGGTTAACATTGATCATTGCTCCGGTTTTCGCCATTTCCCTTATTGAAGTCACACAGCACCTGACCAACCGTGGCAGCCTGGACATCGATGATCTCCTGCTTAACACACTGGGTTTTTTCATCGGCTACCTGCTCACTCCCGTCTTTAGGCGGATCATTAAAATCAACCCCTAACAAAAACGCACCGTACAGATTTCCCCGTACGGTGCGTTTTTTGTCGAAATTTGTAGGGGCCAGGCCCCTATTAACTACTTCTTGGCTAATCCTTGCTTTTCCACAAAATCCTTCATTCCTGTACGTTTTGGTTCCCGCAGCATATTGGCCATCTGGCTCGACCAGGTGTCTGCGCGCTTGCCGCCAGTTCGGGCATGATAGTAAGCGGAAGTTGTCTTATTGTAGTCTTCAAGCTGCTCCTTGTAGCTTGTCTCATTCGTATTGTAGGTGTCCTCGTGATAGACGTGTTCAAAAGGGAGTCTCGGTTTCGTATCGGTTTGTTGAGCCGGGTAGCCAACTGCAAGGCCGAATAGTGGCATAGCATGACTCGGAATTCCAAGCAGCTCTGTCACCTGTTCCATATTATTACGGATACCGCCGATATAGCAGATACCAAGACCAATGGATTCCGCTGCTAGTGAGGCATTTTGTGCAGCGAGTGATGCATCGATGACAGCTACCATGAATTTCTCCATGCTTTCAAGAGAGCCGGACACATCCGTTCCTTCCATTTCCCCTATCCGTTCATGGCGGTGCAAATCGGCACAAAAGACGAAAAAGTGTCCGCTATGCTCCACATAGGACTGATTCCCGGCAAGCTCAGCCAGCTTCTTTTTCTTCTCCTTATCCTTCACCCCAATGATTGAGTAGGCCTGAATAAAACTGGAGGTGGAAGCGGCCTGTGCGCATTCCACGATGGTTCTTATCTGTTCCTCTGATAAAGGCCTGTCCTCAAATTTCCGAATCGAACGATGCTGTAATATGGTTTCAATCGTAGGGTTCATCCCTGCTCCTCCTTTTGTAGGCAATCTTACTTTCCATTAAATCAGTTCCAGAGGAGGATTTCCAGAGGAAGCTCTTTTTTTAGAGAATCACGAGTAAAACACTCGGAGTTAGGGAATAGTAGACTGATGCATTTTTCTTAACATACATATTGGGGGAGATTTCTATTAAAAAGCTTGATGTTGTTTTTTGGTTTTCAGCAATTGCAATAGCATTGCTGGTAGTGATTGGTGCGGTAGCGCCTAAGGCATTCGCAGCGGTGGCAAGCGAGATTTTCAACTTCACCACCTATGCATTCGGCTGGTTCTATTTGCTTTCGGTATTATTTTTTGTTTTATTCTGTATTGTGCTTGCGCTGACAAAATACGGGAAGATTAGACTTGGTAAGGATGAGGATCGTCCAGAGTTTTCCTTTTTCACCTGGATTGGCATGCTGTTCAGCGCCGGATTTGGAATAGGTCTGGTGTTCTGGGGGATCGCCGAACCGATGAGCCACTTTTTCACGCCGCCACGCGAGACGATTGACGCCTTAGGAGAAGAGGCTGCCCGGGCCGCGATGCAGTATTCCTTTTTCCACTGGGGGCTAAGTCAGTGGTCCGTATTCACGATAGTCGGCCTTGCGATCGGGTATTTTCAATTCCGCAAAAAGGAAGATGGACTCATTTCGACTACGTTAAATCCGATTATTGGTACAAAAAATAGAAGTTACATAAGAAAGCCCATTGATATCCTGGCTGTCATTGCGACGGTGATGGGGGTTGCTACTTCCCTTGGACTTGGAATTCTGCAGATCAACGGCGGATTAAATGTCGTGTTCGGCATTCCCAATAATGCAACCGTTCAGTTGATCATCATTTTTGTACTGTTGATTCTTTACTTGGCCTCCACGACAACCGGGATCGAACGGGGAATCAAGTATTTGAGCAACTTGAATCTTACATTGGCATTGCTGTTGATGGTCTTTGTCTTCTTTGCTGGTCCTACTGTATTCATTCTTAACACCTTTACACTTGGGATCGGAGACTATATCTCGACTTTCTTTACAACGAGCCTCAGGTTGACGCCATATAAAGGCGGTACCTGGGTCAGGGATTGGACGATTTTCTACTGGGCTTGGGCCATTGCGTGGTCACCATTTGTCGGCGCCTTCATTGCCCGAGTTTCCCGAGGAAGAACGATTCGGGAGTTTGTTTTTGGTGTCCTCGTCATTCCACCGGTGATTGCCCTATTATGGATCGCTGTATTTGGAGGAACCGCCCTTCATTTCGATTTGTTCGGAGGGACCCAAATTGCGCAGGCCGTGGATAAAGATGTAACCAGCGCATTGTTTGCGACCTTTGCAGAACTGCCATTTACGTTTTTCCTATCTGTCATATCCATCCTGCTGATTTTCACTTTCCTAATTACATCAGCGGATTCTGCAACCTATATTCTAGGAACGATGACCTCAGGAGGCAGCCTGAATCCTCCGTTATTATTGCGGGTCATTTGGGGAACCCTGATGGCAGCCATTGCGGCCGTCCTCCTATTGGCAAGCGGACTGGAGGGACTGCAAACCGCCTCTCTTGTGTCGGCGCTTCCATTTACGGTTATTCTGATCGCAATGTGCTACTCCCTATTTAAAGCATTGCGAAAGGAACCGGGGATGGCACGCAGGAACAGATTGGAAAAATAAAAGAATGCACCTTCCAAAAAATCGGAGGGTGCTTCTTTTTTGACTTCCTAAAAAAGGAGGAAAATTGTTACGAATAGAGAATTGTAAAAGAGGGATGGGATACATAATACAATTTTCCAAAGGGGGAGTTTGTTTGAAAGGAGTCATTTCGTTTTTCAACAGATTGATGCAGCGCTATCTACCTGATCCATTTTTATTTGTTATCATTTTAACTTTTGTAGTATTCGGTTTGGGTCTTCTTTTCACCGACAGCGGTCCTGTAGATATGGCAAAGCATTGGGGTGGCGGCTTCTGGGCTCTACTCGCGTTCTCGATGCAGATGGTGCTTGTTCTTGTAACCGGACATGTGCTGGCCAGCAGCCCTATTTTTAAAAGAATGCTTGGCGGTCTTGCGTCCACTGCGAAGTCGCCTGGCTCGGCCATCATTATCGTAACCATCGTTTCCATCGTGGCGAGTTGGATCAACTGGGGCTTCGGGCTGGTTATCGGGGCATTGTTTGCTAAGGAACTGGCAAAGCGCGTGGAAAACGTGGACTACAGGCTATTAATTGCAAGCGCTTACAGCGGTTTCATTGTCTGGCATGGCGGATTTTCAGGATCCATCCCGCTTACCATTGCGACTGAGGGCCACTTTTCACAGGACCTGATCGGTGTCATCAGCACGGATCAAACCATTTTTGCTCCATTCAACCTTGCTATCATCGCAGCGCTATTCATTACATTACCTTTGTTGAACCGCTTGATGATGCCTTCCAAGGACGAAACCATCACTGTCAATCCTGCAGTGTTGGATGACTCTTCAAGTCTGCAAGCGGCAACTGTTGAAAAAGTTGAGCTCACTCCAGCAGACCGTTTGGAGAACAGCTGGGTTCTTTCCCTGCTTGTTTCAGTGATGGGACTATTTTTCCTATTTCTTTATTTTGCAGATAATGGCTTCAAATTGAACCTGGATATCGTAAACTTCCTGTTCCTGTTCCTTGGCATTCTATTCCATTGGCGTCCTAAATTTTTCCTGGAAGCAGTGATGAACGCAGTAAAAGGAGCAAGCGGAATCATTATTCAATTCCCGTTCTACGCGGGAATCATGGGGATGATGGTAACTTCAGGTTTAGCAGGAGTCATGTCAGAAGCCTTCGTCTCCATTTCCAATGAGCATACCTTCCATTTCTTCACCTTTTTAAGCGCAGGTATCGTGAACGTATTCGTTCCATCTGGTGGAGGGCAGTGGTCGGTTCAGGCACCCATCATGCTGAAAGCTGCCCAATCCCTTGACGTATCTGTTGCAAAAACGGCAATGGCAGTGGCGTGGGGGGATGCATGGACGAACATGATCCAGCCTTTCTGGGCATTGCCTGCCTTGGCAATCGCCGGCTTAAAGGCGAAGGACATCATGGGGTTCTGTGTCATTGTCCTATTCATAAGCGGAGTTATCATCTCCCTGGCATTTTTACTGCTATAGGAACACATTCAAGCTTCTCCTACTTGTTAGGGGGAGCTTTTTTCATTATTAAAATGAACAGAGCTAACGTGATACTTTGAACATAAAAGTAAAAGGGAAAAGAGTAGATAAACTTATAGCCAGCCTTATAATGGAATACTCCCAGATTGTAAGCCACCCATTCTACAACCATTGCTGTAATCGACCAACTGATAATATATAGCATGGTTCGATAACGCCTGGGCTTCAAGTAATCGTAGAGGTAAAAGAAAAAATAACCGTAAGGGCCATACATGATGTAAGACAAAAAGTCATAGATTTCAAATTTGGAACTGTCATTCACATCGTAAAAATCAAACGGAGGAATGCTTATCGTATGATCAAGTACCATTCCGCTGTTCATGCCGATAAATAAGAAGAGGACAGTGTAGGTAGTTGGGAACCGCTTTGGAAGTATGAAAAGTAGCGAATAACCAATAGCAATACTTATAAGTATGAACCACTCATTTGAATTAAAAGCATGATCATAGTTAACATTTGAGGCAAGGGTCCAACATTTCATTTTCATCCCTTCCATTCACCTTCTCTAAGTATGAAATATCGAAACACCTTCGCGATTCCAAGCGTTGTGCACAAATAGACGATGGAAATAAGAAATGTCCATCCAAAGTTCCAATTGGTATACGAAATTACCTCCAATTTAATGGCTATCAACTCTATCAATATCCCGATTCCGATAAATAAAAGTACACCACCAAACTTATACATAGTTGACTTCTCAAACACTCGATTGACAAAAATCAGTAACAAAAGAGGATAAATGAGTGTTCGTTGAAACCAGAAGCAAATGAACAGATGGGGCTCTTTAGAGTACTCGATCATGCTTAAATTCAAGCTGAGCATCGTAATGACGTTTTTATTAATAAAAAGGAAGAAGAAAAATAAAAACAAATTTTCTACAAGTGTTAATGATTTTCTCTGAAATAGGAAGAATGCTGCAAAAATCCATGTCAATATGAGATAGAAGACAACTTGCATTTGATTTCCCTCCTTTTGGGGTTGCTGGTTGTTTTCCAGTCATTAAATATTCGACAAATTTCGCCAAAAGCCCATCAAAAAGAGAAGCTATCTCGCTTCTCTTTTGCTAGTATGCACAAGTTGCATCACTTTATTAAAATTCCGTAACGGCCCTTCACCAATAAACTCAACCCTTAACCTTCCAATCCATTAGCGCTGTTGCACCTTTGAATGCATCCTGCACATCATGCTTCTGCACCTTTTCAAGGATGTCCCCGTTAGTCAGAATGATTGGTGTCACGATGCTTTTCGCTTTTTCTTTGATCAGTTCGATATCAAATGTCAATAATGGGGTACCAACTGTTACTTTATCGCCGACTTTTACCAAAGCTTCGAAGCCTTCACCCTTCATGCCTACCGTTTCCAGTCCTACATGGATAAGGATCTCCACGCCCGTTTCCGATTTGATCCCGATTGCATGCTTGGTCGGGAAGAATTGTACGATCTCACCATTTACCGGGGAAACGACTGTTCCTTCCGTAGGTTCGATTGCGATCCCGTCACCCATCATTTTTTGGGCAAACACAGGATCTGGCACCTCTTCAAGTGGAATCACCTTTCCTGTAATCGGCGCAACCAACACCTCTGCTGTTTTCACTTCGTTTTTTCCGAAAAGCTTTTTTAAAAATGACATATCTTTTTCCTCCTTAAGGTCTGAATTGTCACGAAAATAAAAAAGACCCAACACGCCCGGGGTTTATCCGGTTCGTATTAGGTCTTGCCTGCATTACCAGTCACAATCCATCTTGTTATTTTTATAAAATAAATGACAACACCCTGTTTGTCAAACAATTTACTCTAATTACTAACAGATCCCTTTGCAAGCTGTTCCCAATCAGGGTACAAGTCAGAGCGGCGGTCGCGCCAGGTTGTTACAGATCCACTCTGTCTCACTTTTTCCAATAGGGAGATATCCAGGTCGCCCGTCACAATCATATCCTGGTTCAATTCACCTTCCACCACAATGCCTCTTGGCGGGAATGGAACATCATTAGGTGAAATGATCGCTGCCTGCCCGAAGTTACCGCGCATAAAGTCGACGGTCGGCAAGGAACCGATCGTGCCGGTTGTCACCACATATACCTGATTCTCGATAGTGCGGGCATGACAGGAATAGCGTACTCGGTGGAAGCCGTGACGGTCGTCGGTGCAGGAAGGACAAAATACCACATCCGCCCCCATCGCTTTCACGAGGCGCACTACCTCCGGAAACTCGATGTCATAGCAGGTCAGCATCGCAATTGTGCCTTTTTCGGTTTCAAACACCTGCAAGCCTTCCCCAGGTGTAATGCCCCATTCCTGGACCTCCGTCGGTGTCAGATGAAGCTTTGTCTGGATGGCAATCGTTCCATCGGGATAGAAGAGGTGTGCAGCGTTATAGAGCTTGCCCTCTTTTTCAATAACATGTGTTCCACCGATGATGTGCATGCCCGTCTGCTTGGCAATACCGCTAAATAGCTGGTAATACAAATCCGTATAGGACGGTAGATCTCTTATCGTCTGCTCTCTTCCGTCAACTGGAAACGAGAGTAATTGGGTAGTCAAAAATTCAGGAAACAAAACGAAATCCGCATCAAATTCAGCGGCTGTTTTTACATAATGGATAACTTGATTAGCAAATTCTTCAAAACTATTGATGGTATGCAAGTGATATTGCACAGCAGAAGCGCGAAACTTCATCGGGAGGCCCCCTTTTCCGGTCTTTTACAACTAGTTTATTATAGATGAAGTGGGGGGTGCGGAACAATGGTTAATTTAGTTATTTGGAATTCTCTTAAAAATCCTGCGCCTACATTGAACTCCCTGTTGGTTTCCGTTCCAGGGGTTCGCTTTCCGCGGGCGGTCCGGGAGCCTCCCGCAGGAGTCTCACCCCTTGCACTTCAACCCACAGGGGCGACCCACAACACTAATCCTACCAACAAAACCAACCACAAAATCCCCCACCAAAACTAGTGCCCGGCCCCTCCATCCACCACCCAACCTCTTTCTCCTCCAAACAAAAAAGAGGGGCCTGGCACTACTTAGCACAGCCCCCACATCACCCCATCCAAAGAACAATCTCCCAAACAAAAAAGAGGGGCCTGGCACTACTCAGCACCGCCCCCACTAAAAATAATTTCCCAAGTAGCTCCAAGTAGCTCCAATTCCCCTATCCTATCCCAATACCTCAAGCACGGCTTTGGCGACGCCGCTGTTGATGTTGGTGTCGGTTTCCATATGGGCTGTGGCTTTTACGCCTTCCGGGGCGTTGCCCATTGCTACAGCACGGCCGACTCTTTCGAACATGGAGACATCATTGTAGTTGTCGCCGATTGCCATTGTGTCCTCCATGGCAATGCCACGCTCGCTGGTGAACACCGATAGGGCTATCCCTTTTTGCGCTTCAATGCTTGTGATCTCCAGGTTGTCCTTACCGGAGGAGCTGATGGCGACATGCCCTGTTTCAATAAGCTCGCTTCGTGCCGCCTCCAGCCTTTTCTTATCCAATGAGAAGGCCAGCAGCTTGAATATGATGGTTGTTTCGTCCTTCAGAATCGGGTCAAAGCTGTCCACCAGCTTCGTTCTGCCGTCTTCCATTCTTTCCTTTGCTGCCTTAAGCACTTCCTCATAGTCGTTTTCCTCATTCACCGACATGAAAATGTCCATAAGGGTGGCAACCGCCTTGTCGTAATCCTTGGAATAGGTCCCGTTTTGAGTATAGAGCTCGAAATACACATGGTGTTTATCGAGAATCTCAGCCAGTTCCAAGACTTGAGCGTTCATCAAGGGATTCATTGCTACAACTTCCCCTTCAATCGAACGCACTTCCGCTCCATTAACACAGATGATCGGACAGTGTATACCCGCTTCTACCAAGACATCCTTCGCTTCTGCATAGGACCTGCCGGTGGCAATGACAACCTCCACACCATTTCTTTGCGCAACCTTTACGGCCCTTGCATTTTCTTCGCTTACTACATGATTGTTATTTAACAATGTTCCATCCATATCTATCGCAATACATTTAACCAATCCGTTCACCTTCTCCAATAATTTATGTCCTGACTCCTATCCTATAGTATTTCTTTAAAGCATTTCAAATATTATACCGAAAAAATAATTTGCTGACTATTTTGAAAAATATAGATTTTTTTGGCCCTAAATGTTAAAATCGATGTTGATAAGAGTATTATTAAAGGTTTAGGCGAGGTAGAATGCTATGAGAATTTCCTCAAAACATATCGGTAAAATCCTAATAGATGACATCTTTTCTGTCTCAGGAAATCTTTTGTTGAAAAAAGGCACTATCTTGACTAAGAAGCATGTAGAAAGTCTGCAGAACCATGACTACTATTTTGACCAGCGTCTGTTGGTGGAACAGCCGCATCACCTTTCCAAGGATTATTTCCAGCATGTGAAAAATATATATCATAATAGTGTCAGCGCGTTTCAGACAATTTTCTCAAAAATGGAACGGGAAAATCTGCCTCCATTGGAAGAGATTCATCAGATGCTTGCCCCTTTGGTGGACAAGCTGGTCGAGGATCCTGTATTCATTCGATATATTGAACAAGTAAAAAGCTATGATAACTATACATATTCGCACAGCCTGAATGTAGGCATATATGCTTCCCTGATAGGTAAAATCATGGGCCTCGACAAGGAAAACATAAAACTCCTTGGTCAGATGGGCCTGTTTCATGATGTAGGAAAGCTATTGATAGACAAAACCATTCTGCAAAAGCCCGGTCGTCTGACGGAAAGTGAATGGAACGAGATTCAAAGGCATACGACACTCGGCTACGAGCTTCTGCGGAAGAATAAAACGATTGATCCCCATATCCTGCAGGGCGCATTGCTGCATCACGAGCGTCTAGATGGCAGCGGCTATCCAACTGGGATAAAGCATGAAAGGATTCCTTATTTTGTACAGATCCTTTCCGTGGCGGACATGTATGATGCCCTATCGTCCGAACGGAGCTACCGTCCAAAACAGAATCTATTTGTCACCAGCAAGATACTGATTCAGGAAGCAAGCTATAATCGCATCAATCCTGCTATCGTTTATCCTTTCGTCCGATACATTTTCTCCAACCATATCCGTGATGAAGTACTATTGAACAACGGTAAGCTTGGAGAAATCATTTTTATCCATACGGATGAGCCCCATCTGCCAATCATTAAAATCGATGATCATTTTATCGATCTCAGAAAACATAAAGAGCTGGAGATACTGGATTTTGCCAACTAAAGGCATGTCCGGTATCTTTTTTTTGGTTTGTTTTCATCACTTTCAGGGAAAGTAATAGTGAAAACTTTCGCTTCTGCCAATAACTACCTTTGAAAAATAGGAGAATTGTATTAAAATAACTAACGTTGCATATTTACGCATAAGGAGAATCTACATTGAAAACTACACCATCTTATCGAACTATTGATATCTTAAAATTTCTTATTCCGTCTTTAATCGGGATACTTTTATTTATGTTCCCTATTTCCTATGAAGGTGAAATCACGATACCTATAGCGATTCTTTCCGGGCAGCTGCAAGATCTGCTTGGAGGCACCATACCATATATCATGACAGCCATCATTACCATTACTGCCATTGCAACTGTCATTACGAAGCTCGCGAAGCCTTCTTATACCAAACAACCCGGCTTCTTCAATTCGCTCTTGAATGTTTCCTTGTTCTGGACAGTGACACGCATTGTCGGAATGGTTTTTGCCATCATGACCCTGTTCAAGCTTGGACCTGAGGCTGTTTGGAGTGACGGGACCGGAGGACTTTTATTATTTGAACTGCTACCTATTCTATTAACTGTTTTCCTATTCGCCGGATTATTTTTACCCTTGCTTTTGGATTATGGACTGTTGGAGTTCTTTGGCGCTTTGTTAACGAAGGTCATGCGACCGATTTTTACTCTACCGGGGCGTTCGTCCATCGATACTATGGCTTCCTGGCTTGGTGATGGAACCATCGGGGTGCTTTTGACCAGTAAGCAATATGAAGAAGGCTACTACACAAAACGTGAAGCGGCGGTTATCGGGACGACCTTTTCCGTTGTTTCCATTACATTCAGTCTGATCGTCATTTCCCAGGTCGGCCTGGCGAAAATGTTTGTTCCTTTCTACGCAACTGTTGTACTATCAGGACTTGTTGCTGCCATCATCATGCCACGTATTCCGCCACTTTCCTGGAAGCCTGATACGTATTACAACGGTGAGGAAAAAGAAGAGAAAGAATTGATTCCTGAGGGATACTCCCCATTAAAATGGGGTTACTCCCAGGCTGTGGAACGTGCTGCGAAAAATAGAAGTGTCAGCAAATTCTTCATCGAGGGCGGAAAAAATGTCCTCGATATGTGGATGGGTGTCGCGCCGATCGTGATGGCGTTCGGTACAATCGCCCTTATTTTAGCGGAGAATACGCCGCTGTTCACTTGGTTGGGAGTTCCGTTCATTCCGCTGTTGGAGCTATTGCAGATTCCTGAAGCGAAAGCGGCATCGGAAACCATGATGGTCGGATTTGCAGATATGTTCCTGCCTTCCGTATTGGGTGCGGATATCCAAAGCGAACTGACCCGTTTCGTGGTCGCAACCGTATCCGTGACACAGCTCATCTACCTTTCCGAGGTCGGTGGCGTATTGCTAGGATCCAAGGTACCAGTATCATTCAAGGACCTGTTCATCATCTTCATCCTGCGTACATTGATTACGCTGCCTGTCATTGCAATCATGGGCCATATCTTTTTCTAAAAAAATGCGAAAGGTGCCAGACCCCGTCTGGCACCTTTTTCTTATGCTCGTTCCAGCTCTTCACCAAGCAGTTTTGCCAACTGCAGCATGCCGAACTTCCCTGCCACTTTTTCGGCATCGGCATTGTAGTTCGTATTCGTGTTGACATCATAGGTGTAAATTTCGCCATTTGCATTTCGGATAAATTCGATCCCGGCAACCTGGATGTTATTCTCCTTCAGGAATGCCTCGTATTTTTCAATGATAGGATCGGCAAAGCCCTCGACAATGCTGAACTTCGGCTTCTCTTCCACTTCTTCCCCGACAGGACAGAACAAATCGCCAATCTGGCAGGCATCCGCCGGGCAAAGCTCAAAGCCTTCAGACGTATCCACTCTCACCGCATAGAGGAACTTGCCACCCACAAACTCGCATCTCGTAATATAAGATTCCGGTGACTCGATATACTCCTGGATCAGCGTGACCCCATCAACTGGTTCCTCGAAGGTCGGTCCATACAAATACTCTTCAAGGCTTGCTGTGGATTGGAAAAGCTGCACACCAAGACCTTTTCCGGCCCGGTTGTGCTTTGTGATGAACGCCTCAGCTCCTATTTTCTTTGCCGCCTCTATAATATTGGTTTTTCCCACTGCCGCTATCGTTTTCGGCGTGCGTATTCCCTGCTTCTCAAGTGCCGTATACTGATTCACTTTGCTTAGTTCAAGCTGAAGCGCACGGCTGCCGTTCAGCACTTTTCGGCCATGATGCTCAAGCCACGCCAGCACTGCCCCCGTCAATTCCGGTGCATAGCGGTGGTCCCTTGTGTGGGAGGATGCACTCATTCTGTTATAAAATACTCCTTCAGGTGGCGCCTCCACCAATGGCACGAGCCCTTCGTCCAGATGCCACTCTTCAAATGGCAGGTCCAATTCTTTTAATCTATTGGTCAAATGGTCGGTCCATTCTTTGTTTTCATGCAAGATATATATCTTTTTCATCGTATCTTCCTCCAATTTATGCAAGTCTCCTGGTACAGCTTATGCTCATTTTTACTGTTCTGTTTGGGCAAGCCTTGATTCATGCACCAAGGGCATCACTTTCTTCGCAAAGCGCTCCATTTCCTCCAGCTGCGGGGAAAATTGCAGCAAGAGCAGATCCACGCCAGCGTCCTCATACTCTCTTATTTTCGCAGCAATCTGTTCCGGTGTACCGATCAGGTTTGGCCGCAGCCCTCTATTGGATACCGAATAGTCCTGCAGCTGGATCTGCTGCTCAAGCTGTGACTTACTGGTGAAATCCTTGAAGCCAGCATAGGCATCGGACTCCTTCACATCTGTTATTCTAGCAAGCTCCTGCTCTGCCTCTTCATCTGTATCCCGGCAGATGACATACGCCGCCATCCCGAACGACTGAAAAGGAGGATGGTCCGCATTTCTTCGACGCTCTTTCATTTCTTCTATTTTTCGGGCAACCTCTTCCACTGTTCCACCATGCATGACATACGCATCACAATAGGAGGAAATGACTTCTTTCCCCTTCGGACTCTCGCCCCCTGCATAGAGAATCGGATTCGGACGCTGCACAGGCTTTGGAAAAAGCTTCGTTTCCTTAAGCTGATAGTACTTTCCGTCATAGCTGAAGGAATCCTCGGTCCACAGGCCTTTCAGCACATCAATAAACTCCTTCGTCCGTTCATACCGTTCATCATGCTCCGTGAATATCCCGCCATACTGCCGCGCCTCCTCTTCCCACCAAGCAGAAACGACATTCAAGGTAAGGCGGCCATTGCTGATATGATCAATATTTGCAATCGCTTTTGCCGCAATCGCAGGATTATGGAAGCCGGGACGAATCGCAGTCATGATCTCGATTTTCTCCGTCACAGCAGCAAGCGCCGCGGTCGTCGACCATGCCTCCAGACTATCCTCATCCGGTCCCTTTATGTCATTTAAAAATAGCTCTGCAATCAATGTAGTGTCATAGCCAAGCTTTTCCGCCTGCTGAATGACCTTTTTCGCATAATCAAAGGTCGGCGGCATCTGCTCGTCCTCTACATTTCTCAACCAACCGCCAAATATCGGTAACCAAAAACCAAACTTCATCCCCCATCTTCCCCTCGTCTTTTCTAGTTTTGACAAATAAAAAAACTTCCTCGATAAGAAGAAGTTTGGAATGGGAACCCGTCCATCTACTTATCTGCCAAGAACAAATTGTCTTGCTGGAATTAGCACCTGCACACACCTGTGCGGTTGCCGGGTTTCATTGGGCCAGTCCCTCCACCTCTCTGGATAAGAAAATAACTATTAATTTAGATAAATCCTATCATGAAACTCAGGATTAAACAAGTCTTTCGGATAGCTAAATATGTTTGTGATATGCTATGCGGGCAGCGTAGGAGATATGTTATTGGTTGTTTGGTTAATTTAGTCTTATGGACAGTTTGAATGATGCAGGCGGCTAGGAACAATGTAGAACTTTGGCGAATATTGCGTTTTGTGCAAAAGACAACCATTTTTGTACGTATATCTGATTTTTTGTGCATAAAATTAATTTTTTTGTGCATATATTTATATTTTTGCGCGTAAACCATCCTTTTTTGTGCATAACGTAAAAACAAACCGATTTCAAGGGCAACAACCTTGGAGATTTAGGAACAAAATCGCTAACGCGACTCTTTTACGTCCCAAGTGAGGCTTATTCACTTGGGACATTCTTCGCTCTTCGCATGATTCCATCACAAACAGGA
>NZ_JBHVHV010000012.1:138952-181082 GCF_042800035.1 Sutcliffiella sp. NPDC057660 | reverse complement strand
AAAGGTCCTTCATTTGCTTTATGATGGACTTTTTGAGCTTCCTGCACCATGAAAAGGTCCTTCATTCGCTTCATGATGGACTTTTTGAGCACGCTTCACCATGAAAAGGTCCTTCATTTGCTTTATGATGGACTTTTCGAGCACGCTTCACCATGGAAAGGTCCTTCATTCGCTTCATGATGGACTTTTTGAGCACGCTACACCATGAAAAGGTCCTTCATTTGCTTTATGATGGACTTTTCGAGCTTCCCTCCACACAATAAGGTCCTTCATTCAGCACAAAAAGGCCACCCGATCTGGGCAGCCTCTGAATATCTATTATTTATATACTTTTACTTGAACTTCTTGAACACCATAGTTGATAGCATCTTGCTTGTCTGGAATGAAGATATCTATCTTGTTGCCTTTGATTGCTCCACCAGTATCTCCTGCAATCGCTTCTCCATAGCCTTCAACCCATACTTTAGAACCTAAAGGAATGACATTTGGATCAACGGAGATAACCTTCATGTCCGGGTTTTCCAGTAAGTTGATACCTGTTGCAGTAATCCCTGAACAGCCTTCACATGAAGCAGTATAGGCAGTTGCAGACATTGTTAGTTCCTGTACAACTTCCTCGTCAGCAGGTGTTTCCTCTGCTGGCTCCTCGGCTGGTGTCTCTGTTACCGGCTCTTCAGCTGGTGCTTCCTCTGCCGGTGCCTCTGTTACTGGCTCCTCGGCTGGTGCTTCCTCGGCTGGTGCTTCCTCGGCTGGTGCCTCTGTTACTGGCTCTTCGGCTGGCGCTTCCTCGGCTGGTGCCTCTGTTACTGGCTCCTCGGCTGGTACTTCCTCTGCTGGCGCCTCTGTTACCGGCTCCTCAGCTGGCGCTTCCGTTTGTTCAGGACTTGGATTTCCTTTTGTATAGATAATTATTTCATCATCTGCATAGATTAAATCAGGATTTTCAATGGAGTTCCATTGCGCTAGCTGTTGGTAGGTAATTCCATCATAGTTTTGGGAAATTCCCCAAAGAGTATCACCTTTTACAATTTTGTAGCGTTCGGATAAAGCCACTTTTAATCCTTGTTCCGGATGAATCAGATCACTGGAAAGATTGTTCCAGTCTTTTAATTCCTGTACTGTTATGTTATTTGCGTTGGCGATGTCCCAAAGGGTATCACCTTTTTTCACCGTTACTTCTGCAGCAGAGGCATTTGAACCTAGACTGAACGTACCTGCAAGGGCCGCTGCTGTTACCAATGAAAACATGGTTTTCTTCATACGAAATACCTCCTATGTATTCTGACTCAATGTTTACAATCATATCATGATATTGCTAGATTAAAAGAACAGTGGAATAACAGTTTCGTTACATGAGTAACGGGTATATTAAGGGATTGTTACAAAGTTTCCTTATATTAGAATATAAAGGAATACTCTTCTATCATAGGGTTTTCCAACCAAAAAAATGGCCTGCGAAGAGTTTTTCATTCTCCACAGAACCTATTAAACAACTATTTAGTTTTAGTGAGAGTAATCTGATACCAGCCACCTTCCTTGATGACAGGCTTCATTTTTTCCACTTTTAGACCCGCTTGTCGAGCCAGCTCTTTCAAATCACCCTCTGATGGAAGGGGATAGAGATTATCAAACGCCGTAAAGAAGCTGTTAAATACACTTGAGAACTGTCCACCATGCTTGGAGTTATGAATCGGCGTCACGATGGAAAGAGTTCCTTTGCGGTTCAACCATTCATTGATATTTTTAAATAGAGTGATTCTTTTCTTTGGGGAGATATAATGGAGAATATTATTCAGCATGACAAAATCAACTTTCGACTCTGGCCTCCATTCCTGTACATCTTTACAAAGTATCTCTATTTGTTCCTGCTCCCTGCAATTTCTTTTGGCTTCTTCTGCAACATCCTCGTTCAACTCTATTCCGAGCATCTCCGCCTTTGGGAATTTTTTCGACAGCTTCAGCAGGTATCCACCGCTTCCACAACCCACATCCACTACACGCTTCGGGTTTACTTTCTTCATGACCCTCATTACTCTAGGTACAGCCAACTGTTCTAATAAGGAAGAGGTTTGTGCTACCACCATTCCATGTTTATCCTGATTAAAACTCTCTTTTTGATCCTCCTGCATCATTTTCGGGTACTTTATAAGGGTTGGAATATGAAGCTCCATCATTTCCTTCAGGAGTACACCGGTCGATCTTGGGTTATTCTTGCTCGAAGGTAACATGAAACGCTTGACCGTCTGATATCTCTGTTTGGAGCGCTGCTTCAGGTAGCCTATTACTCCACCAACTTCCACCCATCTGACAAGGAGATCCTCCTTCAGGGAGAATTCCTGGGCAACTTCGGTTATTGTTTTTGGCTTTTTAAAGGCTTCGAACAAGTCCAGCTCATAGCCTACATATGCATGCCAACTATATAAAAAAGGCAGATTTCTTTTCATATATCCTCTTGCTTTGAATAGTCGAACATATTCACTTATCATCCCTTGACTTCCTCCTCCATGTCCCTCCAAGGATAGTCATCCCTTTTTGTAAATAGATGACGCTTATCCAAGTGAAAATCCATCTCTTCTGTTCTTTTTGGGGCCACTCCCGTCTGGATAGCCCTATCGATGATGGTTTCCTTCCAAATACCCAATCCGGAAATATTCAGCATATGCTTAATATGAAGCACTGGGTCATTGGTCAACTGGTCCATCACTTTCTTTCTCCACGATACAAACGAGCGCAAAGGACGGGAATAGGCAAGCGCAGATAAATGACTCAGTTTTAGAATATGATGTACACGTGGCCTTCTTACTTTTTCGTATAATGATAAAAGTTCGCTTGAATGTCGGTTATGTTCATACATCCAACAGAAAAGCTCCCCGATCACATCCCCATCCTGGATAGCAAGGTTCATCCCTTCACCGGCCATGGGATGAACACTGTGAGCTGCATCTCCCAATAGAACGATATTATCTTTTACATAGCTGGAAACATGATAATGGACAGGTATCATCAGTT
This sequence comes from Sutcliffiella sp. NPDC057660, assembly GCF_042800035.1. Taxonomy (NCBI): domain Bacteria; kingdom Bacillati; phylum Bacillota; class Bacilli; order Caryophanales; family Bacillaceae; genus Sutcliffiella; species Sutcliffiella sp. NPDC057660. Next base: position 178,073 of record NZ_JBHVHV010000012.1, on the reverse strand, counting down.
GTATCTGTTTCCAGGATTCTATTCTTTGTACATACCCATCCAATGATGGACACAGTTCTAAGTATTTTTCATAAAAAGATTCCAAACCTTCCTCTATCATTGTTTTATAGGAACCCTTTGGAATCAGATAAACAGACCTCACCATGTTATCTGGAAGCGGAAAGAGTCCCAGGAAAGTCCGGTCTGTTGAGATTATTTTTCCTTCTGTAAGGCATTTGGGCCTTGGAAAGGTTACAGTCAAAAAATGATGATCATATTTCTTTTCTTTCCGCCGCAGCTGCATGAAATCTCGGACCTTCGACTTTCTTCCTTCGGCACTCACATAATAGTCAGCTTCGATAAAAACCTCTTCCTTGGCGAGCTTAACTTTTGCAAGACCATTTTCAAAGCCCATAAACCTGCCCGGCTGAATACTTTTGAAAGATGGATATTTCTCCGCTTCCTCGAGCAGTATCGTTTTTAATGTTTCATGAGGAATCATAAGGGCATGATGGTATGGTTTTGGCAAAATGTTATAACTCATTGACTGAAATGGCAATTCTTCCAAGTTGATATCTACAGGTTTTTTTCTTTCGACCAGATCTATTCTGTTAATGATGTGCCCGGCATCCAATACAGGTGGTAAAAGGCCGATACTGTCAAAGATCTGCAAAGTCTTTGGCTGGACGAGTTCTCCTTTATATAGGTGTGGGCTTCCCTTCATCTGCTCCACCAAAGTTACTCCTATGCCGCACCTTGCAAGCTTGAGAGCGACCGTTAAACCTCCTACTCCGCCTCCAATCACCAATACATTCGTCTTCATAATCGTCACCACCTATAGGTTTCTTTCCACTTTTGTTCAGATGTGAAACTTTTGAACTCTCTGCTGAAAAGCTTTATTATTCATAGCCCATTCAAAAAGCCCTCCACTATTGTCAGTGAAGGGAACAGACAGTAGACAAACTCAAGGTAATTCGAGGTTGCCTACTGTTTTTTATGTACCTGTATAATAAAGCCCGTTGATTTCCGTTCCAGGCACTGCGCTTTCCGCGGGCAGTCCGGGAGCCTCCTCGACGCTTACGCGTCTGCGGGGTCTCCCTTGTCCCTTCCTCCCGCAGGAGTCTCCGTGCCTCCCACTCCAATCAACTGAGTTTTTTAAAACTTTTTGTTAACGATAATCACGTGTATTTTAATGCCTGTTTTAAAAATATTGTGGGTGTCAAATAAATCGACCTTGTATTCGCCGATGCCAAAGAAAAACATGGTATTCGCTTAATAACCCTAAGCGGGATTAAAAATTGAGCATGCAGGCGATGCTTACTTTCGCTGCATATAAACCTAAAGAAGATGGCCAACTTGACATGGAGACGCCACTCGATAGCTTAAATAAAACATCCAAGAAATCTATCCGACGATAAAATCCCACTAAATCTTATAAAAGGGTTCGGAATTTGATCACTCCGAACCCCTTTTGCATACAAACTATGCCCTTCACTTTTGTCAGTGAAGGGCATTTAACCATTTTATCTTTTTGTTCTCGTTGAACGTTTCAAACTTTCCAGGTCCTCTTCCACAGCTGACCATCTTTGCTCGACCATCAGCTTGGCATCATCCACACCTTGATTATAATAGAAGAGACCAATCTCTTTCACAAAAAAATCAACAAGCATTTCCGCTCCGAGCTCGCCAATTGTTTCATCCCGCTCCAATTCGAAATACGTCTGGATACTGCCGATCATTTGGTCTTTTGCTTCTTTTGGCAATTTAATCATTTACTTATTCACACCTTGCAGTAGATTTAACCGCTGTTTTCGGATGCTTCAAGCAACGGTTCATACATCATGATAGCATGATTTTCCGTTATATACTGATCATCCACCTCAATCCCCTGTAAGTTCGATACTTTTCGATGAATGATGTTATGGCGAAGGTAACCTCCCCAATATGCAGGAGTTATACGATGATCTTTTTCATACACCTTATAGCTGACAAGAGGTGGATTGGCCATCCTCCATTCACCGACCAATTGGTCCCCTTTGACCATGACACAAAGTTGAAAAGGCTGATTGGTATCATTTCGAATCTGCAGATCCAAGTAATTGTAGGAGCAGGTTGCCCCACTTCCGAAAGGCTGTGTTCGTCTTGAGTCGGGAAACACATCAAAACTGTGACGGTAGCGTTCGGTCACTGTTAAAGGAGTATGTAACGTCATCCAATATATCAAATTGGAAAGTTGGCACAATCCGCCACCCAGCCCGGGTTTGAACTTCCCGTAAAATAACACCATTCCATCCACATACCCTTTCTCTTTGGTTGGCTTTCCGATAAGCTTCCAATAGGAAAAGGTTTCTCCGGGCTTCAGTACCACACCATTTAATTCTTGTGCGGCAATACGAAGGTTGATCACTTTATTATGTTGATACCACATATCCACATCCTTTAACTTTCTTAAGGTAGGGGTGGAATGTTTAAAAGAGAGGTATGGCAGCATTTCATCTGTCTGATAATCCGCGTACCTGATTGAATCTGTTTTCCACTCCATCCAACGTTTTGCTATGTAGAATTGCGTTCCTAGCCAAATTCGGAGTGCAGACCTGGGCTTAGGTCTTAAATCCACGTTATTCAATAATACTACCCCCAAAATATCCCTTTTAACTAATAGACGATTATAACCTGTAAAAGTTTCGAAAATTTTTAATATTTTCACAGGTATTTCCTTGACATTATTTCTCAAGAATAATTGTCTGCTCTCATAAAAGAATAAACAATAGTTGAGAATTTATTAGAGAAGGTGAAGACCATGGATATACCACAACCGTCCAATTCTGCTGATGTAACGATTGGTGACAGAGTTTATCTATTCTATCGCAACCCACACACCCAAAATGTAGCAACCGTGCAGGAAGCGCAAGTTATGCCTGATCCTCACGATTCCGGTCAATTAGCTTTATTTCTATATGATACCTATTATCCGCTATCAGATGAGTTCGTCTTTTTCAAGTCTTTGGATGATGCAGAAGCTATGTATAATGACTATTTTGGGCCTACATATGATTAGGAGGTGTTTTTTTGAAACCATTTGTCCCTCAACTGGTCTATATTGAACCTAAAGCATTGGAGTATGAGCTTGGAAGGGAATTAAAGCAGAAATTTGAAGCAATGGGGCTTGAGATTAGGGAAACCACTTCCCATAACCAGATACGGAACCTGCCGGGGGATAATGATTTTCAAAAGTATCGGATAGCTAAATCCACGCTCGTTGTAGGAGTAAGAAAGACCCTGAAGTTTGATTCTTCGAAACCATCTGCAGAATATGCCATCCCTTTTGCAACAGGCTGTATGGGCCATTGCCATTATTGCTATTTGCAAACAACTATGGGCAGCAAGCCATATATTCGTACCTATGTAAATTTGGATGAAATCTTTGATGCTGCAGATAATTATATGAAGGAACGCGCACCCGAAATAACAAGATTTGAAGCATCATGTACATCGGATATCGTAGGAATTGACCATCTTACCCATTCGTTAAAAAGGGCTATTGAACATTTCGGAAGATCGGAGCATGGCCAACTTCGTTTTGTTACCAAATTCCACCATGTCGACCACCTGCTTGATGCAGACCATCAAGGGAAAACGAGATTTCGGTTTAGTGTCAACGCCGACTATGTAATCAAGAATTTTGAACCGGGGACTTCATCTCTTGATTTAAGAATCGAAGCCGCCGCAAAAGTCGCTGGCGCCGATTATCCGCTTGGCTTCATCGTTGCCCCCATCTATTTACATGAAGGCTGGCAGGACGGATATAGAACCTTGTTCCAAAAGCTATATGATAAGCTGCCGGCTCAGGCTACAGAGGATTTAACCTTTGAATTGATCCAGCACCGGTTCACCAAGCCTGCCAAACGCGTAATCCAACAGAATTATCCGATGACCAAGTTAGAACTGGATGAAGCCAAAAGGCAATACAAATGGGGACGTTACGGAATTGGCAAATATGTCTACACCAAGGATGAGGCTACAGAAATCAAGGAAACCTTATCCCAATACATTCATTCTTATTTCCCACAAGCCAGAATTGAGTATTTTACTTAGGAACAACAAAGAACAGCCTAGTTGGCTGTTCTTTGTATGTATCAATATTTCACCATCTCAGACAATAGATAATGATAGATCAACTTCTGGGTATTGAGAATGGAGCTTTCGTGTGTACGCTCGAACGCATGGGACGATTCGATCCCAGGCCCGATCAATCCATGGATGATATCATGACCGGAACGGATCGCAGCAGATGCATCCGACCCATAAAATGGATAGATATCAACTTTATACCCGATGTCATTTTTTTGTGCGAGCTCCACCAAATGTTTACGCAAGCCGTAATGATACGGCCCACTGGAATCTTTCACACAGATTGACACCGTGTATTCATCGGAGGACTGGCCATCTCCCAATGCCCCCATATCCACGGCGAGATACTCGACCGTTTCAGGAGTGATATTGGAATTCCCTCCATAACCGATTTCTTCATTATTGGAAATAAGGAAATGTGTGGTGTATGGCAAAGTTATTTTCTCGTTTTGAATATGCTTGATCATATTAAGCAAGATGGCAACACTGGCTTTATCATCTAAATGTCTTGATTTTATGTATCCACTTTCCGTCATTTGTACACGAGGGTCAAAAGAGACAAAGTCCCCAACTTCGATTCCGAGCTCCCTCACTTGATCACGTGTGGATACTTTTTCATCAATCCGCACTTCGATGTTTTCATCGTTTCTCGCTGCCTCCCCAGCATTTTTATAGACATGAACAGATGTCTGATGCATGAGGATGGTGCCTGAATAAACCTTGCCTCCTGATGTTTCGATCTCACAGTATTCCCCTTCTACTGAATTCCAGCGGAAGCCCCCGATCATGGTAAGTTTTAATCTTCCATTTGATTTGATCTCCTTGACCATCGCACCTAATGTGTCAACATGGGCTGTTAACATCCGATGCTCCTTATCGTTCGTACCATTTATGGTGGCGAGGAGCCCGCCTTTACGATTCCTTCTTGTTTCCACCCCATACTCCTGCAGGAAATTTTCCACATAGCTGATTACTTTGCCGGTATTGCCTGAAGGACTTGGAATGGAAACAAGCTCTTTGATCAATGTGAAGGTTTCCTGTACACTTGGTTGATAGTTCAAATGAGCACTCCCTTTGCTATTCATATAATAGTATTAGCATAAAATATATTTCGCGCCTTGTATATATCATTTGAAGGAAATAATCAGACTTTTTAGGAATTAGCAATGTGCCACTGATAAGAAACGTCTATCGATTTCCCTAAAATATAGTATACTGTAAGTAACTACTAGACATCCATAAGGGGGATTAGTGTGCATGAAATTGCAAAAAAGCTGTCTGCCCACTTTCTTGAAAAGAATGTTATTCAAGGATGGGCAAGTATAAAAGACACAATCGAACAGGGCTACAATAGCCCATATATATATGATTTTCTATTTCGGGATGCCATGTACCACATTGGCGAACTTTGGGAGAAAAATGAAATCACGGTTGCTGACGAGCACCTCGCTACCGGTGTAAGCGATCTTCTTCTATCTAAATATCATCTCGAAAAAAAGGAAATGACCCTATCAGGTACGGAACCAGTTTTCCAAACTCCTTCAAATAAGGCAATGTTTTTCTGTGTGGAAGGAGAAGAGCATTACTTGGGCCTTAAAATGGCTTCTTCCTTATTTGAGGAATTCGGATGGGATGTGTATGATCTTGGTTCCAATCTCCCTTTGGACTATGCTGAACATAGTCTGAAGAAGTGGCAGCCTGAAATCATCTGTATTTCCATTACCATCAGACACCTGTTGCCGAAACTAAAAGATACAATCGAGAGACTGACAGCCATTCATCCACAAGCAACCATTATTGTAGGAAGTCGTCTACATCAAGAAGCCGCTTTCCTCTCTTGCTGTACGGAAAAAACAATCATTGCTAAAGATGCTGCCTTTCTGTATGAGTGGTTGAATAATCACAAGAGTGAAGCTTCCTTCGTCCAAAAAGGAGTGTTACTATAATGTATCGTATACCGGTACCCTACTTTAAATTAAGAAGCGATTTTTCGATCCTGGATGTTTCAAAAGAGGTAACCCACCTCTTTTATCCTGTTACATCGTTTCTCCATTTAGTGGATTCAGAAAGTAGAAATAAGCTAAAGCAACTCCTTAATGTTCCTTCACCCGGGAAGATGGAGATAAATCTGAATACAATAGAGTCGCCCACCACCTTGTTTACTATCCATTATAATTATCAATCAAAAGAAGATATCATCCATCTTGTCTGTTTGAATGAATCAGCTTCCTACCATCACATTCAATACGAATTCCAACAGATCAAAGAAAAGATTCAAAGCGGGGCATGGGAAAAAGTGATTCCGACGGCAGTGGAAGGTACTACTAACAATATAAACCTGCAGAAGGCTTCCAGGAAAATCTCCACAATTAATGATTTGCTCAACATCATACAACACGATCTTCAATCTGCCGGAAAAGAGGAGTACGCTGAATTGATCCGCTCTGAACTGGCAGACATCAAAGAGTTTCTTTCCAAATAAAATTTGACCGGCCAATAGCTTTCTGCTACTTGCCGGTTATTTTTTATTACCTTTGATTATTATAAAACACTTCCACGGCTTTACTGAGCTTGCCCATTTCAAAATGCAATGCCTGTGCCAACTCTTTTTTAAATGGAATTTCTCCCTTTTGAAGAAGATCTAAAAGCCCTGTAATAAAGATGGTGGGTTCCGCCAAGTCACCCCGTAGGCTCTCCATTTTTTTAAAGTTCATCCGCTTCAATTCTTTTAGTTTCTCATTCACTTTTATTAATTCTGATTCCTTTAGATTTAATTGCATCTGCAAAGATTGTACCTTCAACGAATCAGCGTTCATTTGCAGCAACTCATCCCTAGATGTATGCAAGTCAGTAACGTGGTCATTTGCTGGGTGCAAGTCCACTTTTAGCTTTCGGTAGATTTTCCACTTATTATTTACAGCCGAGAAGTATTTTTTGGAATCTCCAACCGTTTCACTTTTTCCAAGAAACAAAAAACCATTGCCATTTAATGACTCATGGAACTTGAAAATTATTTTCTGCTGTTGTTGCGGCATGAAGTAGTTAATCACATTTCTGCAACTTATAAAATCAAGCTTTTGGAAGGTTGGATCCTTCGCGATGTTGTGCGGTGCAAAAATGATTCTTTTACGTATTTCTTTATTAACAACATAAAACTCATCTTTTTTATCAAAATACTTTTTTTGTATGTCAGGTAAAACATTCTCAAATGCATGTTTAGGGTAAATGCCTGCACTCGCAATGCGAATGGAGTCCTTATCTAAATCAGTTGCATATATCTTATATTCCATGTTGGGTTGTGCTTCAAGATATTCATTTAACAGAATGGCAATCGAATAAACTTCCTGGCCCGTAGAACAACCGGCTACCCACAATCTTATTTCAACCTCTTTATTTTCCTGCTTTTCTTTCACGATTCTGCTGAACACATTTTCTTGGATGTATGTTGCCAACTCATTGTTAGGTAAAAATTCTTCTGCGCTAACCGTTATATTACCCTCGAAATTTTGTACGACCATATCTGCTCTCCCTTTAAAAAAGTTCACCAAGATTCTCTATCTTTTAATATCATATCAAAAAGCTTTTTTCGGTTGTGAATTTTTCTCCTACAAAAATCGAGTTATATCGTCCTTCATTTGACTTATTGTTCAATTGGTGTATAATAAGAGATTGGGCACTGGTCCAAAAAAGTTAGTAACTTGATATTGAAAGGAAGGACGTTATGACATTCTTTAGTTTTACAAACAGATCACAAGGATGCACTGGCGTTCCATATAGTTTTTTAAGCAAAGCTTAATCGTACTGGCACGGCCTAGGAGCCGTAAGGACGTATGAGAGGTAGGGCTTACGTTGTTTAAGTAAGAAAAGCTACCATGGAATTTTAACCGCGGCAAACGAATTAAAACACTTTTATGTCAATTATAATGCTTGTGATGAAGCAAGTTACTAATAGCGCAAAAACATCATTTCTTATTGCGCTCCCATTACGAAAAATAAAGGCGGGTCGATCCTTGGGACGACTCGTTTTTATTTTTTATGCATATCTATATTTGATTATTTCCAAAATCACGTGTATAATTTAACGCTGATTGTCAAAAACCGTCGAGATATTTTAGCTGATAAAGTACTTTAAGGAAAAAGGGGAGAGTTGGATGTCTTTTACAAGCTTTTTTTTAGCCGAGGAAGAGACATATGATAACAAAGATAGAGATGAATTACAGCAAGACCTGGATGATTTGGAGTTTCAGATGTTCAGGATGAAAGAAAACATGAGGAAAATCGCAAAAAAATGGCAAATTATCGGCATCGATCAAACAAAGGACGATACATGGGTGGTTGTATATACTAACCATGATAATAATTCCCTCAAGATCATGCTGAATGACTGCGAATCCTCCTATCGCGGAATGTGGGATTTTTCCATTCAGGCAACATACAAGAACGAAGAGACTATTTTTATCGGTGACATTAAGGGCCCGGAAAATAAAGGCTATGGGTCCATTTGCATGAATTATCTCAAGGAGTTCGCTAAACAGCAAAACATCCAATATATTACAGGAAATATTGCAAAGCGAGACTGGGATCACGTGGAACGTCTTGTTCATTTCTACGAAAAGCATCGGTTCCAAGTGAAAATTAATGAAGAATACAAATCCGGTGAAATTGTTTGGCAGCCGTATAATTAAACAGTAGAAATCTATCTTTTTTTATGGTTAGATTAAAAAAACTGTGCAAAAGTGAGGGATCACATGCAGAAATCGAAAATCATCCAAGTTTCGGGGCACGCCATTGATGAAGAAACCAGGTGTGTTCATTATCATTCCGACAAGGATATCATAGCGATAAAATTTTACTGCTGTCAAACATATTTCCCCTGCTACGAATGCCATGAGGAGAAAGCGGACCACCCCAGTCAAGTTTGGCCCAAAGAAGCTCAGCAGGAAAAAGCTATCTTATGCGGATCCTGCAAAACCGAGCTAAGCATTCAGGACTATTTGCAATGCCATTCCAAGTGCCCTGTGTGCAAATCAGCTTTTAATCCTGGCTGCCAATTGCACTATCATTTATACTTTGAAAAATAACTTTAAACAAAAAGAGGCCATTAAGGTCTCTTTTTTCTTTCTTCACATCCACTTTCGTCGACGGCTGTTCCATCAACGTCCTCCGAAGTCATTCCTCTCGGAACAGGAAGACTCTCTTTACTAAAGATCTCTATGTATCGGTGGACATGTCCTTTGGAAAAATGTTGACAATGTTCCATATACGCTGCAATATCCGGATTATCAACATGTGATAAAAAATACGAAAACATATGGTGGACAGATGTTACAAAGATGTCCGATTTCAGCAAAGGTCAGCTTAGTATGAATGTGTGATGCTTACAATTGAATTTCGCCTTTTCCTCTATACGATGTGAGTCTAAGGATCATGGAAAGTAAAGTCAGGTAGTTATTCAGTCACCTGACTTTCTTTCCATCTATTTTGTGTCAGATACTATCAGCGACCGTCGCAATAGTACCAAAATCTTAAAGGAGAAACCCTGTTCGCCATACATTCTCTTGCACGTTTGGCCATATCCGGTGAAACCACTCTACGTTCAGATCTTTTGCAAGAACATTCATGATGATCATGATGTTTTTTTTCACAGCACTCTAAAAACACTACTCCCACAATCTTCACCTCCTTTCTTCTCTATTAAATTGTATGTAATTTGATAGAGATTGCTTGTACGGTTTCATCAGAAAATGAAAAAAGAGAAAGATGAATATAAAGCGATTATCCAGTTACCCCTCCACGCAAATTGTATATGCCTTCCAGCTTAAAGAATTTGTAAGAACAGTTCTGACCGCATTCAAAGTACCTGGCGAAACCTCCACTACGGTTGGAACACCTTTATTTGTCGCCAAACCAGCATTGGACATAATAATTGCCCGTAAACCGTTAAAGGTGTCTGATCAGTGCCCGTTCTGCAACTATTGGTGGACGATATGTAATTTCTCATTTTCTGCAAAAAAATAGACAATTGTGATTATCCGAATGTCCAAACTTTTATTAAATATTATGGTTATTTCATGCAGTCGGCAGCAATAATTCTTTAATGCTAATTAAATTAAATTTAAATAATATTTACTTCTCTTGCATGCTCGTCCTTGAGTAGGAAATATTAACAATATCCAATTCTTCATGCAGGAGGCGTAACATGAACCTACAATCAGGATCGTATCATTGGCCCACCACTTTGCCAGTTGCTCCGTTTTATCCATCACTTGAGGAGGATATTGCCTGTGATGTCTTGATTATCGGAGGAGGAGGTTCTGCTGCACAATGCGCCTATTATCTGGCTGATAAGGGCTTGGAAGTGGCGGTCATAGAAAAAGGCAGAATCGCTTCAGGCAGTACAAGTGCAAACACGGCACTCATTCAATATTCCGGAGAAAAGATGTTCACCGATCTCATTCATACCTTTGGTGAGGAGTATATTTCAAGGCATCTACAATTGTTGAGAGAGGCGATCGATGACATAGAAGCGGCTTCCAAGACAGTCGAAATGGATACCGAATTTACTAGAAGAGATACACTCTATCTGGCAAGCTGCAAAGAAGATATAATACGACTGGAAAAAGAATTTGAATTGCTTAAACATCACGGGTTTGAGTTGGAATTACTGACCCAAAAGGAAATTGAGAAAAAGTATCCGTTCAGCAGGGTGGCAGCAATATATTCCTATGGAGATGGTGAGCTTAATCCTTTCAGATTTACTCATGCATTATTTGATTATGCTGCAAAGAGAAAGGTACGGTTATTTGAAAACACGGAAATGAATGGTCATCATTATGATAAACAGGAAAAGTGCATGATTATCGCGACTAAGAGCGGATATACCATTAAAGCAGGCAAAGTGATATTTGCAACCGGGTACGAGGGAACAGAGCTAAAAAAAGAAAAGAAAGTTTCTTTTGTAAGTACGTATACTGTCACCACCAATAAAGTGAATGATTTCTCCTCCTGGTATAATAGGACTCTTATTTGGGAGACCGCCCGTCCATACCTATACATGAGGACAACAGCCGACAATCGGATCATCATCGGCGGCCTTGATGAAAATACTACCTCTGCTAAAGACCGGGATAGTATGCTGATGCACAAAAAAGACAAGCTGATCGAAGAACTAAAAAACATGTTTCCTGAGTTAGATGTAAAACCTGAGTATTATTTAGCTGGATTTTATGGAGGTACAAAAGATGGCCTTCCAATCATAGGAATATACGATGAGTATCCTGACAGCTATTTTCTTTTTGGCTTCGGGGACAATGGTACGGTTTACAGCCAACTTCTTGCCAAGATAATTGCAACAGAGATCCTTGAAGGCGATAGCCCCAATATGGCTTTATATTTACAGGACCGTCCACTTTTAGGAGAAAAATAAACGCAGAAAAAGGCCCGATTCCATCAAACGGAATCCGGACCTTTTTTTGATTATCTGAGAGGTACTCGAACCCCTGACCCCTCCCCTGTCATCCATATTTTTAAGTGATCGAAATCAAATTTTCACTTCTAGTGGGCTAATACGATCGCATCTTTTACTCTGCTGCTTTAAAACCTTTGAATTTCTCGATTCTCTTGACGTTGTTGTTAGCACTCTGACGTTAAAATCCCCTCTGCAATTAAAAGATTATCCAAGTTATCCACCAGCTTATTTACTTCGGCTAAGATTCTTTCATCAAAACTAGAAATGCTGCTCAATAAATCATTTAAATTTTTTTCCATATCGAAAGGCAGTTTAGTCGCCTTTTCCTTTAATATTTTCACTAATTTCTTTTCTCCTGGATGCGGCATTTCATTTATAGCATACAATATATCGAAATAGCTGCCCAATAGAGCTGCCATTCTATGGTTAATACTTACCGAATCATTCCTCTTAATGGCTTTTTCAATTTGAAAATAATAAGCAGGCATCTGCTCTCTTAATAACGGATAATTTTTTCTTACAATATTTAACTTTAATGCTTCAGGATATGTTATATTGTATTTTTGTTGAAGCTCTCCAGCTTTGCCGTGTTGATCATACAGTATAACGGATGTTATGAAGTTACTCCAAAAACAAGTTGTATATCCAACATCTGCTTGATATTTAAATAATGTTCTCTCAAGCTGCGCATCGATCCAATTCAAATCCCGGTATATAATTTCGATTGGAATATTCCCGTCTCTTATAATCCCATCGTCTTCTGTCTCCCAAAATTGATTATTAATCTCCATATAATCACAAAATTTCTTTGTGATTTTTTCTCTTTCTATAATGGGAACTTCCTTGTTTGAATAGATATATAAATCATAATCAGAGTTTTCATCTTGATTGTCGGTTGCGTAAGAACCCGCAAGTAGTATGGCTTCTACCTCCTGTAATTGTGAAAACTCTTTTACAATATCGTTTAATATTGCGTTATCTTTAAACATTAACCTCATCCCCTCTCTCACTTTAACAACTATTTCTTATTTACCTATTAAGCTTTCGATTTTCGCGTTAAAATATATGCATTAATCAACATCCCCCTAAAGTAAAAAAAGGTACAACCTGGAATTAAGTCCTAGGTTGTACCTTTCTTAGGTATCATTGCCTTCAATTTTATGAGTTATATCATCAATACATATTCTATACTCATTTGCTTTTTCCTCCAAAGAAGCAGAAAATAGAATAAATTCATTTCAATAAGTTTTTTGCAATATATTTACATAACCAATTTATTCAAGTGGATACCAACTTCAACAGTCGCCTGTTTGTACATATCAGTTAGTACTTATTTAATATTTGCATTAACAGCTTATTAGAGGGTTGATATTATTGAATTAAAGCTCCCGTTGGTTGAAGACCATACTAACTTCTAGTTTAAATTTTCTTTTTAAAGGAAGTTAGAGATAAACGTTCATTTACTCTAGTTTCTCCTATTTTTGAGAATCCGTTTTTTTCATAGAAATTTACTGCTGGTGTATTTTTGGAACCCGTTGACACTATTATTGTTTCAATACCTTCTAATTTACTTTCAATAAAATCCAATAACATCTTGGCAATACCTTTTCTAAAATATTTGGGGTGCACTATTAACCGATGTATGTCCATTCCATCTTTTTCAACTTTTATAGAAATAGCTCCGCATAACACTTCACTTAAGTAATAACCATAGAAAGTTTCTCCACATTGTTGCAACGTTTCAACTGTATCTTTTAATGGTGGTATTTCATAATAGTCAATTATTTCTGCCTCTACCTTATAAGAAGGGATTTGAACGTTTAAAACTTCTTCAGCAAAATTTGGATTAGTAATATCAATTTTTTTAATCAAAACTGTCCCTCATTTAATTAGATTATGTTTCATATTCTTATAAAATGGTAATACTCGCTAATTCCCCCAACGATGGACTACTGAAATAGTCCATTATTGTTCAATTCTTGGGCCCTTTAACGAAATAATTAAATCTAGTTATATCATGTTATTTCACTTAAATATTTTCATTTTAAATACTTCGTTCTTTTATTTGTTGTAGAATTTCCCTTTTAAAATCTTCAAATGGAATACTTTCTGATTGTTGGTTCCCGTATTTTCTAACATTTACTGCTTCTTTTTTAACTTCATTGTCCCCTAGCACCAGCATATAGGGAATCTTTTGCATCTGTGCTTCTCTTATTTTGTACCCTAGCTTTTCATTACCTTTGTCAATTTTCACTTTTACTCCTAATTGTTTCAGTTCCGACTGAATCTTTAAACAGTAGTCCAAGTGAACTTGTGAGACAGGGATGATTTGTACTTGTGTCGGTGCAAGCCAAACAGGAAAAGCGCCCGCAAAATGTTCGATTAATATACCAAAGAAACGATCAATGGAGCCGAAAATAGCACGATGAATAACAACTGGGCGAACCTTTTCGTTATTTTCATTGATATAAGTCAAATCAAATTTTTCTGGCATCTGAAAATCAAGTTGGATTGTTGCACATTGATGACTCCGTTTTAATGCATCCTTTATATGAAAATCAATTTTTGGTCCATAAAATGCCCCATCACCTTCATTTAATTGATAATCAATTCCTAAATCTTCAAGTACATTTTTTAATGCTCCTTCAGAAAGCTCCCAAAGATTATCATCCCCTAATGAATCTTCTGGACGAGTTGAAAGCTCTACTGAGTAATCGAAACCAAAAGTGCTATACACTTGATCAATTAGATGAAACACCTGCTTAATTTCACTCTCAATTTGATCCTCTCGAACAAAGATATGAGCATCATCCTGACAAAATGTACGAACCCGAAGCATTCCATTTAAAGCACCACTGTATTCATGACGGTGAACTTGACCAAATTCCGCCATTCGAATCGGTAAATCTCGATAAGAGTAAAGGTTGTTTTTAAAAATCAGCATATGCCCCGGACAATTCATTGGTTTCAGCGCGAATTTTTTATCTTCGACTTCAGTGAAGTACATATTTTCGTGATAGTGATCCCAATGGCCCGATTTTTCCCATAATTGTTGATTCATCATAAATGGAGTGCGAACTTCATCATAATAGGCATTACTTTGAAGCTCACGAGAAAAGTTTTCTAACTCATTTCTAACAATTTGCCCTTTCGGTAGGTAAAATGGCATTCCTGGAGCTTCCTCAGAAAACATAAATAACTCCAATTGTTTCCCTATTTTACGGTGATCGCGTTTTGCTGCTTCATCTAAGAAATTTAGATACTCATTTAAGTTCTTTTTCTTTTTAAATGCTACTCCATATACTCGTTGAAGAACTTCATTTTGACTGTCACCCCGCCAATAAGCACCAGATACACGAGTTAATTTAAAGGCTTTGATTAAACCAGTGGACGGAAGGTGAGGACCACGACAAAGGTCAATAAATTCTCCTTGCTGATAAAGAGTTATTTTTTCATCTTTTGGAATGTCCTTTAGTATTTCTAACTTAAATGGCTCGCCTTTTTCTTCAAATAACTTTTCAGCTTCTTCATAAGAAACTTCTATTCGTTTGATTTCTAAATTCTCGTGTATGATGATTTCCATCTCTTTTTCAATTGCAAGTAAGTCATCGGAAGTCAAACTGTGTTCTAGTTTCAAATCATAGTAAAATCCATCTTCAATGACTGGTCCTACTCCCAATTTCACATTGCCATAGAGTCTTTTAACGGCTTGTGCCAATACATGCGCTGAAGAATGCCTTAAAACATGCAATCCTTCTTGCGAATCTAAAGATAAAATAGAAAGCTCCGCATCCCGTTCTATCTTGTAGTTTAAATCCACCAATTGTTCATCTACTTTCCCTACAACTGCATTTTTTCTTAGGCTTGAGCTAACAGATTCTGCTACACTTTCCACTGTAATTCCTTTCAGAAATTCCTTTATTTTTCCGTCTAAAAATTGAATTTTAATTAACTTTTCACTCATAACAATAACACTCCTTTAAAGTAATAAATTAATAAATAAAAAACGCACTCATCCCTCAACAAGGGACGAGTGCGTTTTACTCGTGGTTCCACCCAATTTCCCATAAGCTAAAAGATAACTTACGGCTTTGGTACTGTAACGTAGCATAAACGGTATTGGATACTTAGGTTCCCCAATACAGCTCAAAGGTGGTAAATTATTTTCCTAAGCTAGGAAGATCGCAGCTTATTCTTCCCTCTCTGTAAACCGTAAAAATAATTCATGTCCTTTTCATCGCAATAATTTTATAGTTGATTGTGAAATAAAAAAACGCACTCATCCCTCAACAAGGGACGAGTGCGTAATACTCGTGGTTCCACCCAATTCCCATAAGCTAAAAAGATAACTTATGGCTCTGGTGCTGTAACGTAGCATAGACGGTATTGGATACTTAGGTTCCCCAATACAGCTCAAAGGTGGTAAGATACTTTCCCGCGTTAGGAAGATTTCAGCTTTCCTTCCCTCTCTGTAAACCGTAAAAAGTAACTCATTTCCTTATCAGTGCTTTTTTTCAAACAATTAAATTAAATTATTTTACATACTACTATAAATTACCATAAATAGCAATACCTATTTTATATCGTTCCTACATTAAATGGCCCTAAAATGGAAAATGAGCGCTTATCCTTTGTACCAGGAAAGCGCCCGATTCTTGATTATCGTTGTTTAACTAAAGCTCTGTTAGTGAAAGAGCGTCTTCAGTTCTTGTCGAGAGCCACCCATAGATTACTTTTGCAATTTGATTAATTCTACTATTTTATCATCGTTTCCTAGATTAACATACACTAGCTTGGTATTTTCAATAATATCTGTGTAGAATTTTTCTCCAGCAGGGTACTTACCATCCCAACGTAATGGAACGTTATATACATTAATCGTACCGTCCCCATTACCACTATAAGTTACAGATCCATCTACTAAACGAGAACCTGCTAACTGGATAACATCTTCTGAATATTTAGCGCTGGTGTCATCATTAGGATTGATTGGTTCGCCAGCAGGAAATTGTCGAATATTCAATTCATCTATCTCTTGATTTGGTCCAAGCTGCAACCAAATTCGAGCGTACTCAATTTGTTTACTAGAATACTGGGATAGTAATTCTTTGTCTTCCTTATCGCCTACATTTAATTCGCGATTTTCAGATGAGGTACTATCCAAATCGATTTTAACCGATTCATCTGAAGAAATATCATTTGAATCATCAGTGTATGATTCCTCTAATTCACTTGTTGAAGTATTTGCATCTGTTTCGGTTTTATTTCCCTCTGATAAATCTAAAACAGAACGGTTTTCAGAAGAATCAGCAGTTGATTCTTCGCTTGTGTTGCCAACACATCCCACTAGCATAAATAAAGTAATATTAATAAAAAGGATCTTTGTTAGTTTTTTCATTCATTTATTCTGCCTTTCATTAGTATAAAACCAATTAAATTTCCGAAAGTAGTATATTTAGTTATTAGTTAAATGTGGTTAACTCTTCTGAAACAGAATTTAAAAAATCTTTCTCAAACATAATATAGTATTTACCATCTATACTATCCGATATCATTCCATCACTTAAAGATAACGATTTTATAGAATTAATTTCCACATTCTTTAACAAATGATCAACTGATATATTGGCTTCTATTTTAGTAGTAAATTCTTTTAACTGTGTTTGTGGGATTTCGTTTTTTGTTTTATTAATAACAGCACTAATGAGATTTACTTGGTCTTCTTCATCCAAGCTTCTCCCCACTGCAGCATCCATCATTAATGCCACAACCTCTTCTCCATTCAAACGATTCGGCCCCTTTTTGAATTCAAATGCCACTTGAGAGATAGCTCTAACTTGAATATCTTCTTTCAGGTCGTATTCTATCCCATTCACTGAATCAATCATTAATGAAAAAGTTTTTAAATCCATAAAAGCATAGTAATCAATTGTTATATCAAATAGCTTGGAAACTGTTGTTCTTACACTTTCAGCTCCTTTTGAACCGTAGGCATATGCATGTGTCAATTTATCATATGAAGTAGTTCCATCATTACCTACTATCGGAGCATAAGTATCTCGAGGGAGTGATAGAACTTTCATCAACTTTTTCTCTTTATTATAAGTAAGTAAAAGGTTAATGGGTATTCTATTATTCTCATCTTTCACCGTAAATAGAGTGGTAAAATAATCGTCTTCTTGAGATACTACTCCACTTGTATTATTTCCGTTATTTTCGTTATTAAAGTTGTCATGATAAATCGATGGAATAAACAACAATATACACAAGCCGACGGCTAATAAAGAAGCTGTTAAAACGGAAAATTGTTTTGAAATAAGAGATTTCTTTTGTGTATGATTATTCTCCATTTTATTAATTTGTTGAAACACTTCATTACGGTCTTCTTTCGTAAATCTCAATTCTTGATCCATATTATTAAATAGATTTTTTATTCGTTTATCTTCCATTAAATTCTGCCTCCTTTATCATCGACTCTAATCTTTGTTTTGCTCTTCTTAATCGGGTTTTCACTGTATTAACTGAAATATCTAAAACATTAGCAATTTCCTCTTTTTTTAATGAATCATAGTAGTAAAGATAAATCACTTCCCGATACATTTTCGGAAGAGAAGAGATATTCTCTTTCATTTCTTTGTTATTATATTTATCAATGACTGTTTTTTCTGTTGATGGTAATATTGACTTTGCCGTTTCATTTATAAAACTTCTTACTTGTACCATTTTGTAATTCCAACTTTTTAAATAATCTTTACATTCGTTAATTGTTATACGATAGAGCCATGTTTTTATTTGTGCGTCAAATCGAAACGAATCAAGGTTTTTGTAGCATTTGATAAACGTATTTTGAACCATATCCTTAGCAATCTCTGTATCTTTCACATAAGAAAATGCCAATCGTACCAACTCATTACCATATTCAATCATCAATTTTTCTAATATGAAATCTTTTTCTTCTCTGTCCAATCTGCTATCCTCTCTTTCAACCTAATTCAAATTCTGCTATTAGACGATTATCAAATCATAATAGGTTCAATTTCAACAAATATTTATATATTATCAAACTTGCAGCTGCGACGAAATATCATAGATGTAATGCTCCATTAAATGGCCATTTAATTGAATAAGAAAGATCCTGTTGTTGACAATTCAACATCGTTTATATAAACCCGCTTAAAACGATTGAATTTTTTTAAAATCAATTATTTATCACTAATCTTCAACATGCGAGAAATATTATTAAATAATGTCCTAATTGTCCCTAAACCTGCTCCAAGATTAGCCCCAATTATCCCATTATCTGTTCTTTTAGTTCCATCCATTAGGTATTCCCTACTACAAAAACTGTTCAGATTATTTAAGCAAGCGAATTTACCTAAAATCACTTTTCATGATTTACGCCATCTCCATGCAACAACATTAACGGCACTAGATGAAAACCCAAAAGTTGTAGCAGATAGACTAGGACACAGCCGGGTTCAGGTTACATTAGATTACTATTCAGATGTTAGTTCTGAGCTTCAAAAACTTACAGCTCAAAAATTTGAAGAAGACTTTTTTAATGTAAATGTGCAATTCATGAAATTCAGTGAACAAATCCAACCTAATGAAGCGTGCAAAAAAAGCTGCAGTCCCTTGATAAACAAAGGATTGCAGCTTATTCGTTAGATGATCTGAGAGGGATTCGAACCCCCGACCCCTACCCTGTCAAGGTAGTATTCTCCCGCTGAACTATCAGATCGCAATTTATAAGATGTAAGTTTAATTATAGATAGGACAGGTTTCTTTGTAAAGGGTTTTTTATTTATTCTTGCAAAAATTAATAACCGCTCTTCAATGGAGAGCGGCTTCCACTATTAAATATGATTGGCTTCCTTTTCCCTCTTCCCTGCCCCGTAAGCATCCACCATCAACAGGATTGCTGTCACCGTATGCAGTGCCCACCCAAGAATAGGGACCCAGCCCAAACACGAAGTGATAATACCCCATATACTTCCGTGCTTTTTTTCGCCTTCTTGACTACTGAAAACAAGCGTCACAATATGTAGAACAAGAAGTATGCCAAGTGGAGCATACAATAAGGAGACGACTGTTAACCTCCAATGACCGGAATGGCAAGAAAGGCTTCCAAGCCCCCCGTTACCCATTTTAAAATAGTAGAAATTTTCATATCTCCCTCTCCTTCTACAAAATGAAAAATAAATTCCTTCTATATAGTATATGCTCGACCACCAAGAATAAAACAGAATATGCGTTCGTATTTTTCTTGCATACAAAACGTATGTTCGCTTATAATAGTTATTGAAAGGAGGTCGGATTGGATGCACAGATTACTATCACTTTATGCCAAGCGCCAGATGCCGATTGAAATGATCTACCTTGCGAAAGACGGGCAGATTACACAACGTGAAATCTCTGTGCTGCAGGTTGATGGACGTACAGTCGTCGCTTTTTGCCACTTGCGTAAAACGAAGCGGACATTTCTTTTGGAAAACATTCTATCTTTTGTTCCCGTAAAGAACAAAAAAACCAATATCTCATTATAATTTCCACTTTTGTCCTATTGTTTTAGTTCTGTCCAATGTGGTATTCTATACAGTAATATATTTTTCACTTTTACTAACCAGGGGAGGAGATTTAATGAGAGAAGTAACTTTAACAGATCTTTTTTTACACCCAATTACACAGAAATTCCTGCAGCGTTCCGGGGTGGCGCATGCACTCGAGGTGGCCAACCACGCTTTTCATCTGGCGTTCAAATACAATGTCAGTGTCGATTTGGCCACAAAGGCGGCTCTTTTACATGATATAGGGCATTATGAATGGTATCGCCAAGGAAAATGGGACTATGAGCTTTATCGCGAAAATGATATCCATGCAATAAAAGGGGCAGAACGAGCTCATAAGCTGTTAATCCGTTTAGGAGAGAACCCCCAAAACGCAAAACAGATTTCCGTAGCCATCCTGCTTCATACCGATTCCTATCTTCCGGAATCCGATATTAAGCGCAGCCCTCTCCAAAAGGTTGTCAAGCTTGCAGATGAGATGGACGAAGAACAAGGAGGAAATCACCACTATAAACAAATTGATCAGATTACTGCACTTAAAAAGATTCAAAAGCTCGATCAACTGGTTGATCAATACCTTCCAAAGCAACAGCTTCACTTAAACACCCAGGAAAAAACTATATAAAATCCCATACCCCATACTAAATGGTGCAAGAGGTAGCCAACGCTGCCACCTCTTCAAATTTATAATGAAACCCCTTACTTTTCACCCCTATGTAAAAAGTAGTCGTAGCCGCTCCTAATCTGGAATCCGACTCCTACATAAAGCTTTAAGGCATTGATGTTTTTTACATCCACATCCAACCTGATCTTTTTAGCCGGATAATTGTTTTGTATCAGTTTAATCGCTCGCCTGAGGATCTCCCTCCCAATTCCCTTTCCCCGTTTTGATGGAGTGACAGTAAAAGCACTAATATACATCGAGCTTTCTTCAATGGAAATGGTCAACGTTGCAATCTCTTTACCCTCATATTTGATGATATAAAGTTCAAACCCCTCCTGTGTTCGATTTCTTTCCAATAATGGGGTAACACTGTCGTTGGCATGTTCAAAATGAAAACCGTCGCTCAACAGGTTGCCAATGATTTCAACATCCTTTTCCTCGGCCAAAAGGAATTCTATTTTCTGTTGCAGAATTGGACTTTCATCTCCACTCGCCGTTTCCTTGTATTCCATTGTATACTCAGAAAAGCTATACGTAGCATCTATTTTGTGCATCAAGCTTTTTGCTTCGTCCGAAGTCCCCGGACAGACGTACAGGATCTCATCAGCACCCCGCTCCTTGCAAATTTCCAGGGCCTTATTCAACATCTCTGTAAACCTTCCAGCTTTTCGATGGTCTGGATGAATCATCCCTGCAAGCTCCACCTTCGTTTTGACAACAAAGGAATAGACTCCTAAAAAACCTACTAACTTTGAGTCTTCCTCATCATAGCTTAATAATAGATCCAAATGACTTCCTTCCGCTTTTTGCAGCATCGATAGATTAATGCTTGCACTTACGGTAAAGCCATCATGTTTCTCGCATTCTTTCAACAGCTGGACTACATCCTGATATTCATTTTGTGTTAAGAAGTTTTTTTGTATTATGTTCATATGTCTATGCTCCAATTTTTATTTTCTTCTATAAATAAAAACACCCATATTCACTATGAGTGTTCGACAAGGTCCATATTTATTCCTTCCATACTATTCTCTTACTTTTTTAAGATCCTCCATGATTTCCTCAAACGGTACATCCATTCCACTGTATTGTTCCCGGACATAACCTTCTTTGTCTACAAGAAAGATTCCCGTACTATGCATATACTGGTCTGAGGACTCATCCTTGGCTGCAGGTACCATAAAGGAGACATTTGCAAACCTTTCTATATCCTCCTGCGAGTATCCCGTAACAAAGTCCCAGCTGCTGTAATCCGCTTCCACCTGATCTCCGTAATCCTTTAATGCATCCGGGGTGTCTACGACAGGATCGATACTAAAGGAAACGATGGAGATATCAAGTCCTTCCTCTTCCATTTGGCGCTGCACTCTCGCCATATTCGCTGTCATTGGAGGGCATACCGTATCACAGTTTGTGAAGATGAAGTTGGCCAGCCAATATTCCCCTTTTTTATCAGAAGTCGCAAATGCCTCTCCGGCCTGGTTTTTACCTGTAAGCTCACTTACCTCAAGCTTCATGGAAAACTCTTCATCCAAATTTATTTCCTTATCAGCACTGCATGCACCAAGCAATAGAATGGATAACGTAAAAACGCATATTGCAAAATATTTTTTCATAAGAAGACCCCCTAGTTAACTAAAGAAAAAGTGTCGAGACTATTATAGCCCGACACCCCACTTATGTGCTAGTTAATGAATTGTGTATCGATAAGTTCTTTGAAATCTGGTTTTTCTTTAAGGAATTTCAGATCAAAGGAAGAGTTTGCAAATTCCTGGATTACTTCCGCGTCCACTTCGTTTGTAAAACGGATTCTTTCCCAAGCTGAATCTACAACCTCTTTGGAAAGCTCCTGATTCGTGGATTCCTTGATGGATTTAATCGCAATCTCCTTTGAATCTTCCGGATTTTCTGCGATAAAATTAACCGATTCCTGATGCGCTGCCACAAGCTTCTCCACCAGTTCCTTCTTTTCATCAATCAGTTTACCGGTCGTTACAAAAATCGTATTTGGAAGAGTGGTGCCATAGGATATTTCATTGCTGTCCACGAGAATCTTTGCTCCATACTCAATGGATAGGACTGAAGCCCAAGGTTCCGGTACAGCTGCGGCATCCACCTTCTTTGATTCGAACATACCCCCATATTGTGCAGGGTTACCGGTTACATGCTTCAAGGTTCCACCGATTCGTGCAGATGAAAGTCCAAAGTCTTTCAGGAATGTTTCCATTTGCACATCATGTGTACATCCTATTCCAGGTGTTATGAACGTGGCTCCGTCAAGCTCTTCAACAGAAGTAATCCCGCTTTCTTTGCTCGCAATAATAACGGTCCCGCCAGAGGAAGCTCCAGCAACAATCTTTACATCCGCCCCACTTGTATAGTTATTCATGACCGGCGCAGGACCTACAAGTCCACCATCGATATCCCCGGTTTTCAATGCTGTCATAAATGCTCCACCGTCAGGGAATGTTTTATATTCCACTGTATAATCGTCACCCAAGGCTTTTTCATATAATGCCTTTTCTCTTGCAACCATTGCCGGAACATGATCGATGTTAGGAAAATATCCGATTACCACTTTTTCCTTTCCATCTCCAGTACCATTGCTTGATGAACCACACCCGCTTAGAACCCCCAGCACCAGCAAAAATAGGGCACTAACAGCCAACCAACTTTTTTTCATCTTCTTTCCTCCCTCGTACACTCTCTATTTATGAATCCAAGCCCCAGCGACGAATGACATTTTTTTCGAAGCGCTGGAAGATGACTAAATCAACAACGGAACCGATGACACAAATAATGATGATGACTCCAAACACAAGACTCATCTGTCCGAAGTCTGCTGCATATTTCAACGTGTAGCCAAGCCCTGGCCCCATACTAAGAAGCTCAGCAGCCATCAATGCTCTCCACGCGAATGCCCAGGCGAGTCTTGCTCCTGTCACTGCATATGGGATAGACGCAGGCAGGATGATTTTCCAGAACATTTCAATTCCTGTTGCTCCCATAGTGGAAGCGGCTTTTATAAAAAGTGGCGGTACACTTTTTATTCCCATTCTCATATTAATCGTCATCACCAAAGTACCACCCAGTGTGACAATAAAAATGATGGCTGTTTCATTAAAACCGAACCAGATGATGGCAAGTGGCAGCCATACAATGCTTGGTACACTTTGCAGTGCTAGCACAAGTGTCCCGAGCGTTTCATCCGCCGTTTTGGATTTCGCAAGCCAAATGCCCAGCAATGTTCCAATAACCAAGGAGATTGCGAGTCCTACAGCCAATCGTTTAAAGCTTGCCAATAGGTCATAGATCAATGTTTTATCTGCAAAACCTGCATAAAGTGCCTCAGCAACATTGGACGGCTTTGGCATGAGATCCGGTGACCAGCCAATTATTCTCACTGCAAGCTCCCAGACAATAAATAGGGTTGCAAAAAATATGAGGCGTTTAACTCCTGGTTTCATTGCTTTAACTCCTCTTTCACGACTTTATCTATCTCTTTCTCAAGCATTCTGCTGATTTCAAGCTCCAGTTCGGCAACCTCTTCACTCGTTCTCATTCTGGGACGTGGCAGACCCACTTTTATATCTGCTATAATCGTTCCAGGTCTTGTTCCCATGACAAGGATTCTGTCAGAAAGCTTGATTGATTCATGAATGCTGTGAGTGACAAATAGAACCGTCTTTTGGGTCTGTAACCAGATGGTTTCCAACTCCTGCTGTAATCGCAATCTTGTTTGTTCATCCAGGGCGCCAAAAGGTTCATCCATCAGTAATACGGCGGGGTCCATGGCAAGGGCACGTGCAATGGATACTCTTTGCTGCATTCCGCCGGAAAGTTCGTGTGGATACTGTGTGAGATTGCTTCCAAGCTGGACCATTTTCAAATAATGATTGGCGCGCTGCAATCGTTCTTCTTTATTCTTCATGTCTCTGATGGCAAAGAGGACATTTTCCTCGACTGTCATCCACGGGAACAGGGCTGCTTGTTGGAACACCATTCCCCTATCCTTACCAGGTTTTGTAATGACCGAGTCATGTAATCGGATTTCACCGCTGGTAGGCTTCAGCAAACCAGCCACCATGGAAAGCAAGGTGGATTTTCCACAGCCTGAAGGCCCTAGGATGGAAACAAACTCCCCCTCTTCTATATCCACATTAATGGAGGAAAGGACGGTATTTTCTATATTGTTCTGTACATAGTTCTTCGTTATATCCAAAAGTTGTAAAAACATAAGTATCACCCGCTTCTATTTAATCCTCATAAGTTTAATCGGAATAATTGGAATAAGAACCATTATATAACGTATGAATTATTCGTCAATATATTGACAGGAAAAAATCAAATTATTTTAATCTTGTATCATGTAGGCTCTGTGACTGTCTAGTGTTGATTTAATAAGAATCTAGCTGTTGATTGGAGCAAAAGGCGGAGACTCCTCGAAAATGCGAGCATTTTCTTCGTGCGATGTATCGCTGCCGCAGCCTTCCTTGTCCTGCGGGAGATGGCGTTTAGTGGAGACCCCACAGGCGAAGCCGAGGAGGCTCTCGTCAGCCCCGCGGAAAGCGCAGCCTTTTGCGGAAATCAACAGCGGTGTTTTACAGAGCCTTCATGTAAAGTCATGTGCACAAGATACCTACTTTTTTAGAAAGATATGATATGATTATGACTAAAGCGCTTACGAGAGTGGACTAAGACATCATAGGAGGCTAAATTGATGAAAAAAACACCAGGGAAAATCGAGGAATTGAAACTATATAGCAATGAACTGCAAGAAGAAATGACCTTAATGGTTTACACACCTGCGAACTATTCGCCGCTCTATAAATACAATGTCCTTATCGCCCAAGACGGAAAAGATTACTTCACATTGGGCAGAATAGGAACGATTGCTGATCAACTTTTAGAAAATAAGGAAATTCAAAACACCATCATCATCGGGATACCATATAGGAGTGTGAAGGATCGAAGAGAAAAGTATCATCCCGAGGGCAGCAAGCAGAGTGCATATATCCGTTTCCTTGCCCACGAACTGACACCGTTTATCGATCGCGAATATCCGACTTATCAAATGGGAATGGGACGTGCGTTAATCGGAGATTCTTTAGGTGCTACGGTTTCACTCATGACTGCCCTCTCCTATCCACATACATTTGGTAAAGTCATCATGCAGTCACCCTATGTAGATGAAGCAGTACTGAACAAGGTCGAGGATTTTAATCAGACCTCCTTCCTTTCCTTGTATCATGTGGTTGGAACAAAGGAAACGGAAGTGCCTACCACCGATGGCAAGAAGAAAGATTTTATCAGCCCAAACCGCACGCTTCATGAACGGATGAAGGAAAAGAACTACACCGTATTCTATGAGGAGTTCGAAGGGACGCATACTTGGACTTATTGGCAGCCGGATCTGAGACAAGCACTGCCAAAAATGCTTTCATAACTATCAGAATTCTTTTCTATCTATTTAAGTAAAATTACGATAAAATAAGGAAAAGAATATTCATTTTTCTTATAAACAATACATAAGTAGGAGGGATATTGGATGAAATATGGAATCGCTATTTTTCCAACAAAAAAACTACAGGACTTTGCAAATTCTTATCGTAAACGCTATGATGCGCATTATGCGTTAATTCCGCCACATGTCACATTGAAAAATGCGTTTGAAATTGATGAAAACGACATGAAATCTGTCACTGATGAGCTTTCTTCCATTGCAAAAGAAACCGCTCCAATCCCTTTGAATATTTACAAGGTTAGCTCCTTTGCTCCCGTTAATAATGTCATTTATCTAAAAGTGGATCCGAATAAAGAGTTGATTTCCCTTCATGAAAAGCTGCACAATGGGACCGGGTATTTCAATGATAACCGCGAATTTTCCTATGTACCGCATATAACAATCGGACAAAAATTATCGGATGATGAACATTCTGATGTTCTTGGCGCTTTGAAAATGACAGACATTGAGCATGAAGAAATCGTGGATCGGTTCCATTTGCTATACCAGCTTGAGGATGGTATGTGGACAGTTTATGAAACATTTCGTTTTGGAAAGGGCTGCTAAACCTTGCACGTACAATTAGTGGAAAATGAACACCAGCTCGAGGATGCTTATTCCGTTAGAAAAATCGTTTTTGTAGAAGAGCAATTAGTACCAATAGAAGAAGAGATTGATGATTTTGAAGCAGAAGCTGCCCATTTTGTCCTGTATGATGAAGATCAGGCAGTTGGAGCAGGACGCTTTCGTATAATCGAAGGTACCGGCAAGGTGGAACGAATCTGCGTACTTCCTTCCCACCGTACCGCCAGAGGTTCCGGTAGACAAATCATGAAGTTTATTGAAGAATATGCCCAATCAAAAGGGGTCACTTCCCTGAAATTGAATGCTCAGACCCATGCGGAAGGCTTTTATTCCAAGCTCGGCTATCAAACGGTTTCTGAAATTTTCCTTGACGCAGGAATACCTCATGTCACCATGAAGAAAACCATCTAATTTGCAATAGGCGAACACCCATCAAATTTGGGTGTTCGTCTTTTTTCATAATTCTCCCTAATTTGAGTACACTACTAGGAGGAAAACAAGTGAAGGATGACAGCCAAATTATGATGGAATATGGACGAATCACTGTAGAGTTGATTATAGGGTTTTGTGCGCTTTTTGCCCTTACCCAGCTCTTGGGGAAAACGCAGATTACTCAGATTACCCCATTTGATTTTATTTCAGCCTTGGTTTTAGGGGAACTTGTCGGAAACGCCTTATATGATAAAGAAATTGGGGTTGTAAAAATACTTTTCACCGTAATTCTATGGGGACTACTCATCTATTTACTGGAAATGATTACACAAAAATGGGGCCGCACAAGGGCATGGCTTGAAGGCCGGCCCTCCATTGTCATACATAGAGGCCGGATTAATAAGAAAGAACTGAAAAAAGCGAAACTTGATATTGATCAGCTTCGCCATCTTCTCCGTTCCAAAGGGGCCTTCTCTCTAAGGGAAGTGGAATATGCAATTCTGGAAACCGACGGTACAGTCAGCGTCCTTAAAAAGTATGGATATGAAACCCCTATTAACAGGGATTTGAATGTTCCAAGCAAAGAAGTAACGCTTTCCATCCCTCTCATAACGGACGGCCGCATCTTATCGGAAAACCTGAAAGAAATTAACCTTACAGAGCAATGGCTATTATCAGAAATAAAAAAGCTGGGATACCACACTCCAAAAGAGTTGATTTTTGCTGAATGGGAAAGAGGAATGCCTCTTTATGTCATTCCTTACCTGGAGAGCGACACCACAACCAACTGATTATTTTTGACTGCAAAATCAACCTTTTCTTCACTTATAAGCTTAGTTAGGTATGCCGATATCGCTGTTCGAAAAAGCATGAAGGAAGGTGCATTTTTGATGACAACAGCTTTTTCGCTGCAACATAATGCAACAAGGTTTTCCAGAGTTATTCCGTCTTTGCATGCTCTAACATTTTCTTCTACTAATTGTTCGATTTCCTTATGTACTCTGATATTCTCATCAATCGTCTTTACATGGTCCTCTTCAAAGCTTCCGTGTCCTGGTATGGCTCCCTTGCACGGAAGACTTTTTATTTTCTCCAGACTCGCCAAAGTACGGGTTGCATCCACGATAAAAGGAATCCCGTGTTTATCCAATGATTCTTTTCCAAAGTATCCATCAGCCGCAAAAAAGATGTCTTCAGCTATAATACCAAACTGATTATAGCTATGACCTGGCAATGCAATGGTTTTAAAGCTTACCTCCCCCACCTTCAGGTTCTCTTCTTCCATTATAATAGTATCCACTCTGACAGGTTTCCCTTCCAGAAATTTGTTTCTCCAATGCGCCAATGGATAAACTCCATGGAATAAATATAGTGGCTCGAGTATCGGGTTCTCTAATATAGCCGATTCCAGATTTGGTGCAAATGTGTGAATCACCTGTTTTTGTTGAAGGTAGGCGGCGCCTCCGTAATGATCCGCGTGAGCATGTGTAATGAATAGATGTGTCAGAGGCAACTCTCGCTCACCAAGGTGCCTCAACACTTTTTTCATCGCCTGATCGTCAAGACCAGCGTCCACCAGCAGCCCCTCTTTGGAGGAAACTTTGATATACCCAATATTCACTGCACCTTGAAAATAACCAACCGATTCTGTTATCCATTGAAAATCCACATCAAGCACTTCCTTTAGAAATTTACTTCTATATAGATTCGTTTACATACCTTCCCTTTCCTGTTAATTCCGCCAATAAGTGATCAGAAATATACTCAGCCGCTTTTTCATCCCTTTTCCCTCTATACAAGCTTGGCCTGGCGTTTTTCTGGATATCCTCCCAAGAGTACTGGGAATCAACCCGGTAAAATGCAGGTCTTATTACCGGATCCAATTTGATCAGTTCCTTGGTTGTATTTAAGCGATTCGCATATTGCGTATATGCATCCATTTGAACAGGCAAAACATAGCCCATTATCCATCACTCCTTTCTTCATTTTTCCCTTTTTTAGAAATTAACAAACTATTAATGCCTCATGTCTTATTGATATATTATGTGTTAATATGAGAAGGATTGACTGTTAAAGGAGTTTTACAAATGAAGTCTGCCATTTGGAACGAACGATCCATACATTTAGATAAAATGACGAGAGAACGCTATCAGGAAATATATGAAGCAGGTATTAAAGGCGAGCTCCAATGTACGGTCTGTGGAGAAGGCGTCAAACTCTATCTCGGTCTTCGTAAAGAGCCTCATTTTTACCATATACATACATCCATTGTCCATGAAATGCCTCTAGGGGAACTGGAGACAGTGCCGCCCACCGAACCTCAAGAGGAACTCTATGTGGAACGTAATGGATTCCGTTTCCCTAAATCCAGATCAATAGCGACCGATTCCGGTACAAATGCTGTCAAACAAGTAAAATGGAAAAATCCAAAGCTACTTTCCAAGCTGCCTACCTTTATTAAAGAAAATTCGGCTCCCCTTTCTACTTTAGGTGGGTTTTTCCAGAAAATTGAGGAGAAAAATATCTTCCTTGATTCTGCTCAACAGAAAGCGGTAACCTCCATTGATGGACCGCTTCTTGTTCTAGCTGGTGCGGGCAGCGGCAAAACCCGCGTCCTTACAACCCGGGTGGCCTATATGGTACAGGAAATAGGGATAGATCCCCGCTCCATTATGCTGATCACATTTACAGCAAAAGCCGCGAACGAAATGAAGGAAAGATTGCAGATGTATGAAGGTCAGCATGAAAGGATTTTCTCCACCCTTGTTGCAGGCACCTTCCATAGTATCTTCTATAAAATGCTGGCCCATCATCACCCCGCTCGCTGGAATGGGGAAAACCTCATCAAGTGGGACTGGCAAAAGGAACAGTTTCTAAAATCAGCGGGAAGGAAAATCGGACTCGATGAAAAGGATTTCC
Source organism: Sutcliffiella sp. NPDC057660 (assembly GCF_042800035.1). Classification (NCBI taxonomy): domain Bacteria; kingdom Bacillati; phylum Bacillota; class Bacilli; order Caryophanales; family Bacillaceae; genus Sutcliffiella; species Sutcliffiella sp. NPDC057660. The sequence goes on along the minus strand of NZ_JBHVHV010000012.1, from coordinate 147,825 downwards.
CCTTTGATCAGGCAATTCAGCAGATTGGATTTTGGAAAAACAATATGCTGACACCGAAAATGATTACACCAAGCAATAAGGTTGAAGAACAAATAGCTAGCTTGTACAACGATTATGAGGATTGGAAAAAAGAGAAGCAGTTGTTTGACTTTGATGATATGCTTATAGGCTGTTATGAGCTTTTATTGGAGAATCCCGCACTTTTGACCAGATATCAGGAACGCTTCCGCTATTTTCTTATTGATGAATTTCAGGACATCAACAAAGTACAATATGAAACCATCAAGCTTCTCGCACCTGAAGGAAACATCTGTGCTGTCGGGGATGATGACCAAAGTATTTATGCTTTTAGAGGAAGTAATCCAGACTTCATCCTGAATTATCACCTTGATTTCCCGAACACCAAAGTTGTTACCTTATCCCAAAATTACCGCTCCGCCCACAGCATCGTTTCAGCGGCAAACCTGGTTATCCAAAAGAACAAAAGCCGCAAGCAAAAAAGAATGGTGGCTCAATATGACAATCAGACCTGGCCTGTTCTGTTCTTTCCATATGACGAAGAGGAAGAAGCAACCTTGATTGTCCAGGATATGAAGGAGCAAATCGAAAAGGGAAAACAGCCACGTGATTTTGCGGTATTGTATCGAACACATAGTGCAGCGAGAGCGATTTTCGAGCGCCTTTCCCAGTCTGGCCTGCCATTTACATTGGATCAGGATTATGAAAGCTTTTATAAGCGGCGAATTGTCAAAGCTATCCTCGGTTTTCTCCGTCTAAGCCGGGATCCGAACGATGTACAGGCATTTTCTGATATACTGCCTGCCCTTTTTTTAAGGCAATCAAGCCTTCAGGATGCAAAAGCATTTAGCATTCTTGAGGATTGCAGTCTAGTAATGACATTGGGTAAATTATCGAATCTGCAGCCATTTCAACTAAAGAAAATCAAAAGGATTGTACCACTGTTTTCCACTTTGAAAACGGTCACGCCTCTTGTTGCGCTTGAAATGATTGAAAAGGACATGGGGTTTGATGACTATATCAAGAAACGCGGGAATGAAGGCAATGCCCTTGAGAAAGGCTCGGATGAGATTCGTGACCTAAAGGTTGTAGCAAAGAAATTCAATTCAATTTCCGATTTCCTGGAGCATGTAGATGATATGATCGCCAAAACGGATGAGATGAAAAAGCTCAGCAAAAAGTACGGCAATGCTATTCATCTCTCGACTATCCATCGTTCAAAGGGTTTGGAGTATAATCATGTATATATTCTAAGTGCAGTAGATGGGAGCCTCCCACATGATTTTTCATTAGAGACATTTCGCAATGGAGAACACCTGGCCCTTGAAGAGGAGCGCAGATTGCTTTATGTTGCCATGACACGTGCCCAGGAAGCATTGTTTCTTTCCATCCCTGAAAACAGAAGAGGAAAAAAAGCGTATATGTCACGATTCATTAAAGATATTCTATAAATCCCCAAGCAATCCCTTCAAAATGGGATTGCTTTTTTATTTTCCCTGATGTGCTTTATAACGTTTAAAATATTTCAATTGGGGTATGTACCACGTATGAGCTGAACGGAACTGAAAATTCAGACCGGTTTTAAGGTAAGAAAGGGGAATGATCTATCGATGCAAACCACCAAATCCAATTGTGCCATTACGGAACTGACAGATGAATCATTAATATTTGCATATGAAAATGCAAGAAAGAAGAATCTAGATTTACACTTCATTCAGCTTTTGGAGGAAGAGATTTCACAAAGACAGATCATCAGTTTGCATCATTCGGAAAAAATACCAAATTAATATAACGCAGCGACCTGATACATGATACTATTTAAATATACAGACTATTAAAAATGAAGGGGAATATTATGACAAAAACACTTCAAGACATAGAACAATGGACACAATTCCATCGTAAAACTGCCGTAGCCCTCTTCAATCAAGTATGGGACCTGATGGAAAAAGAATCTCGTACGGAAGAGGAAGACTTTTTAATGGTACATAAAGCACACGCATCGCGCTATCATTGGAATGAGATTGGGGAACCTGTACATTTTTCTCGCGGAGAATGGCAGATTTCAAGGGTATATGCTGTTTTGAAACGCCCAGAGCCTTCCCTGTATCATGCAAAACGCAACTTGGCCATTTGCCTGGAACATAAGATACAGGACTTTGATTTGGCATTTGCTTATGAAGCCATGGCCCGTGCCTATAGTGTAGGCGACGAGCAGGAACTGAAGGAAGACTATTTGCGCCTGGCGCACGAAGCAGCTCCACATATTGAAAAAGATGGCGACAGGAATTTGGTATTGAGCGATTTGGAAACAGTCTAGTAATAAAAAAATCTGGCACTCGGTGGAGAGCCAGATTTTTTATTTGCTATTTTTTCTTTTCATTTAACATTTTTGAAATGGTTCCCATGTCAACAGGCTTATTTCCATTCACCAATGTATTTACAATTTTATCTTCGAGTTCCTTAGGTACCTTTTTATTGGCAAGGGTGGCTACACGGCTGACAAGATTCCGTACTGTCTGCTCATCCTTGAAATTTGCATTTTGCATCGAATTTGCGAGTTCAAATACATCCTTCATATTTACACCGGTTTTCTTCTCTATGCCTTTGAATAAATTATTGTCCACTATACATCCTCCTCTCGGATATACCTCATTGTATGTGTAAAAGAATGGGTTTGTTACTTGGATACAGTTTCAATTTAGAGTCATACATGAAAAAAAGCACGGTTATCCGCGCTTTTCTTCATTCTTTTCTATTTATCAATAGAATTTAGAAGCACCAACGATAATTAGAAGAATGAATAGAACGACAATCAGGACGAATGTACCGCCAGTATTGCCGCCACAGCCATAGCCGTAACCAGGATATCCTGCTCCACCTACGCCATAAGGATAGCCACCATAGTAACCCATAATCTCGCACCTCCTTAATGAAGATTCCCTAATACTATATGTTTTTTTTTTCATTCGGTTTGGGCACATCTGAAGAGAATATTCAAATATTTGATTCTTTCTATATTATTGAAACCAAGCCTGTTTCCATGGTTCTCTTGAAAGATTCCCCATATATCCGGGCCTGGCTTGCTATTTGCATATAAAAAAGCCGATGATAAATAAGGAATTTCCTTACTTCATCCGCTTCGAAGTTAATCATTCTCGCCCATTTCATAAAATTTGCTCATGAACCTTCCATCCATTTTTCCAGATTTCCCATGTACTTGTTCATTCTGGCCTCCAACCATAGCGCATTCAGTATAAAGTCTTCTGCACTTGCAATATGATCCTTGCCGAGCTTCTCCGTCTCTTTCAGATTTCCCATCACCTTCCACCGCTCAAACATAAACTTCAGATGTTCTTCCCCGAAATCAAAATCTCCCATGTTTTCACCTCAAAATAGTCTATGTAAAAGGTTGAAAAGATGGTCCTTCAATCCTTTAATAACGGGCTCAATCTATTTTTAATATTTGCAAGCTGCGCAGAAATTTCTTCATACATCCCTTTTTCAGTTTGAGTGGGAGTAATCTTTTCCAAGTAGGAAAAGTCAGCCTCGCACTTTTCAAGTGTCAAAAGCAACAGCTGTCTTTCTTTCATTTTTTCCGGTGCCAATTTGTCATTATACAAATCCAGACTTATTCTCCCTTTTGAATCAACCTGCGCCAAAAAAACCGATTCCAGCAGCACCTGTTCTTTTTCCAGCTGTGCTTTAAGCCACCCGCGATTTAATCCGATCTTGGCAAGCGGCTCGTCGAGAATATCACCGTCCATTATCACTGTCTGCGGTTCGGTAATATGCGGATTGTCCGAATAAATGTCCCCATAGGTAATCGGCTGATGTTCCTTCTTTAAAAGAACACTTAGATCGCCGTTTGATTCCAAGGTTGCAAATTCAATATAATCAATGTTGAATATATCCTTCTTCCGCAGCTGCTCCAGCAGTTCATCAATCGAATATTTTTCTTTTCTCAAATTCCGTTCCAGGATTTTCCCATTTTCTATAAAAACTGTGGCATTTCCTTCAATTATATCCCGAAATCCTTTTGACCTGAGAGAAATCTGGGAAATGACCAAAGGAAACAGTGACCATATCAGAATACTGGTAATTCCATTTCCCACTTTGAGATCGGGATCCATGGACAGTGTACCAGCAATATCCCCTACTGTTATACCTACAATATATTCAAAAAAGGAAAGTTTCGAAAGCTGCTTTTTCCCCAATAGCTTGGTAATGATAAAGAGCCCTATAATGATGGAAAAAGAGCGAATCGCAATCTCTGTCCATTGCGGCATATCGAGCCAGCCCCTTTTTTATTTTCCTTGTGTTGATTGGTTTTGATTTTTCAATTTTATGTTGATGGTAGAAACAAGTTCGTCAATTTTCATCATGGATTCGTGGTAGCTCTGGCGTGCCCCCTCATCGACCGCTTCCATTGCAAAAACCTGAAGACTGCTGCGTATCATCTTTAAAGAAGCAAGGTTATAGCTTAAAATTAATTTTTCTTCCATGGCCTTTATCCTTTCGGCTTGAATAGTAATGCTCCAATAAATCCGAAGACAATGGCAGCTGAGATACCCGAACTGGTGACTTCGAACATGCCGGTCAACACCCCGACCAGTCCATGCTTGGATGCCTCCTCCAACGCACCATGTACCAATGAATTCCCAAAGCTTGTAATTGGGACAGTCGCCCCTGCACCTGCAAATGCGATCAAAGGTTCATAAAGACCCAGTCCGTCAAGAATTGCTCCTGCTACAACCAATGCACTCAAGGTATGGCCTGGTGTAAGCTTGAATACATCAAACATTACTTGACCAATGACGCAAATGAGGCCTCCGACAACAAACGCCCAAAAAAACGATAGCAGCATGCTAATTTCCTCCCATCTCAATTGATACAGCGTGCGCAATACAAGGAATGGATTCCTTTTGCTGAAAGGACAGAGGAGATAAAAGTGCCCCTGTTGCGACCATCAGAAGCCGCTTTATATTTCCTTTCTTCATTTCATTTAACAGGTGCCCATAAAAAACAGTAGCCGAGCAGCCTGCCCCACTTCCTCCAGCTAGCACCGGCTGATCTTTTTTATAAATCAACAACCCTGCATCCTGATATTGCTGTTCAGTAATCGAGAATCCACCCTCACGCAGGAGATCAAGCGATACCTGTCTACCGATTTCTCCAAGATCCCCAGTTACGATCAAATCATAGTAGGAGGGATTTCTTCCAAGGTCCTTAAAATGGGCTTTTAATGTATCAACTGCGGCCGGAGCCATGGCGCCACCCATATTGAACGGGTCCGTTAAACCCATATTTATCACTTTACCGATTGTTGCAGCTGTCACATGCGGTCCTACCCCTACATTCCCAATCAGCCCAACTCCTGCTCCGGTTACCGTCCATTGTGCCGTCGGAGGTTTCTGTCCGCCATATTCCGTCGGGTAGCGGAACTGCTTTTCTACAGCCGTATTATGGCTGGATGCCCCTGTCAGGCAGTACTGCGCTCCTCCATAGTTCACAAGAAAGCTTGCCAGCGCCAGACCTTCCATCGATGTTGAACACGCACCGAATACACCTATGTAAGGAATACCCAAAGCTTCAGCTGCAAAGTTCGTCGGTGTCATCTGATTGATCAGGTCACCAGCAAGCATGAATTGCACATTCTCCAACTCCATATTGGCTTTTTTCACCGCCTTGTTGCACGCTTCCTCCAGCAGAACCTTATGCGCCTTTTCATAGCTATCCTCTTCCAGCCAAAGATCCTTGTGTAATAGATCAAAATCATCGGCAAGTAGACCATTCGCTTCAAAAGGACCACCGACTGCCGCTCCTGAGAGAATAACCGGCTTATTTGCAAATGTCCAAGATTGTTTTCCTTTTAGCATCAGAAACCTCCTATCTGCATGATGACCGTTTTAATTAGTGCAACGACAAATGCGGAAAACACACCGAACAGAATCACAGATCCGGCTAGCTTAAACATATTGGAACCTACTCCTAGAACAAATCCCTCTGTGCGGTGTTCAATACAAGCAGAGATTACAGCATTACCAAACCCTGTGACAGGAACAGCACTGCCAGCCCCGCCAAATTGGGCAATTCGATCATAGACACCAAATCCTGTCAACAGCATAGAGAGGAAAATCATCGTAGCAACCGTCGGATTCCCCGCTGTAACTTCTGTAAAATTCAAGAAATGGATATAACAAAGCTGAATAGCCTGTCCTACGATACAAAAGATTCCTCCAACCAAAAAGGCGATGAGACAATTCTTCCAGACCGGTCTTTTTAGTTCCCTTTGCTGTTCAAATTGCTGGTATTCCTTCTGCTCGGGTGTTGGCTGACTATTTTTTTTACTCAAATGGGATCCGCCCTTTCTAAGCCTTCTCTTTTCGAAGATCATCAATTTTTTCGATTCGCTTATTAATTTCTTTCTCGGTTAGGTTTTTTTCCTTGATGTCTTTACGCAATCGTTCTATTTCCAAACGTATCTTCAGATCATGGGAAACGATCACATTCTCATCTGGAAACTCTTTTTCCAAAGCCTTTTTCACTTTGGCTTCTATCTTTTCCGTGAAGAATTTTTGATATTGGGTGACATGAAAAGCAACAAGAAGCTCATCCTCAGAATCATATGCAACCGCACCCTTTACTTCTTTGAAATCAATTGCAATTTCTTCTGCCCTTTTTTCCTTATCGGATTTCTCTTTTTTCTTTGTAGAGGTCTGTGTCACAGTATCCTCCACCCTTTCTTTAATTTCTCCTCCACCACAGGCACTGAGAATCTGAAGTAATAAAATTAGTACAGAAAGAACTTTCCAATATTTCATCTTTTCACCTTCCTAATAAAATACTCTATCCCTTAATATTCTTATCCTGAAGAAAATTATGTAATAAAACAAAAACAGCCTTTCTTAGAAGGCCGGTTTTGTTCAATCTATTATACGATTTATGATACTTTCAATGATTCCTGCCAGACCTGCAGCAGCCAAAATAACGAGCATTGGCTTTCCTGCGAGTGGATACAGATAGAAGAGGAAAAATAAACCTGCTGTCACCCACATTCCCGTACACCAATGACAGCTTAAAAGCTCTCCGAAAAAGCCGCGTAACCCCTTTCCTTTTATAAGGACATACGTTTCCGTTTCACCGTTTCCATTCACTTCTTCCACTTCTTCAATAAAAGGTTTCCTTAAAAAATTAGTAATTTTATCGGTAATGATCAGCCTGGTCAATCGGAAACTAGCAAGCCCCAATAAAAGGAACCAATACCATTCATCCAAAATAAAAATCCCCCTTCCCATACATGGTTATGTCAGTAAGAGAGATTCTATAATAAAAAGCTTAATCAGTCGTTATGATTTTTTTCTTTCCGCACCCGCACCCAGAGGTTTTCTTTACTTTTTTCCTTGGCGAAGAAGTGGTGGAAGCAATTACCTTAGGAGAACCCTTCCCTGTTGGGGGCTGAGAATTGGAATAGTGATAATAAGTCATAGCGTAAACCTCCATCTTGGTCATATATATGAAACTACTTATATCATATTATGCTGATATGACCAATTTGTCTTCCGCCTTAGCACAAATCCTTGAAACAATTTTTCGCATTCAGGTTTCTTTTTTTACATTGTTATAGAACCAGCTTTGAATTTTTGGTTCTTCACTATTGGAAGGCTTATCGGATGTCGCTTTCTCCTCCTTCCATTCTGCCACCACCGTATGATTAGGGAAGAAAAAATTCGCCTTCTTTTCGAGATTGCCGACAAACGCACGTAATTTATTTATTTCTTCATAAGCACCCTTCAAATCCGCTTCGAACTGAGTCACTTTCTTTTTGAATTCTACATTTTCACTCTCAAGGCTATCATTCAAGTAAACTACCGTCTTCATTCCCTCTTGAAGCTGTTCATTTTCTTTCCCGGATTCCATTACTTTTCTGTTGGATTGGATGAGGTGGCTTTCAAGATCTGCGATAATGCCATTTTGATTTTTTGCTTCCTGCACTAATTCCAGATTTTCTTCTGATAATCTAGAAAGATGTTCTTCTGATTTCATATGCTCTTTCTGGACTGTTTGAAGTTGTTGCTTAGAGTCCTCCAATGCTAGTTGCACTGTTTGGTATTGTTGTTTTGCTTCGTCTAATTCTTGTTGCACCGTTTGGTATTGGTGTTTTGCTTCGTCTAATTCATGGTGGAGTGTTTGGCATTGTTCGTTTGAGTTAATTAGTTCATGCTGCATGCTTTGGCATTGCTGTTTGGCTGCTTCTACTTCTTGTTGGAGTGTTTGGCATTGTTCGTTTGAGTTAACCAATTCCTGCTGCACTGCCTGATATTGCTGTTTTGAGTCATCTAAATCTTTTTGCATCGTTTGGCATTGTTGTTTTGCTTCGTCTAATTCTTGTTGCACCGTTTGGTATTGGTGTTTTGCTTCTTCTAAATCATGGTGGAGTGTTTGGCATCGTTCGTTTGAGTTAATTAGTTCATGCTGCATGCTTTGGCATTGCTGTTTAGCTGCTTCTACTTCTTGTTGGAGGGTTTGGCGTTGTTCGTTTGAGATAACCAATTCCTGCTGCACTGCCTGATAATGCTGTTTTGAATCATCTAAATCCTGCTGCATGCTTTGGCATTGCTGTTTAGCTGCTTCTACTTCTTGTTGGAGTGTTTGGCATTGTTCGTTTGAGTTAACCAATTCCTGCTGCACTGCCTGATAATGCTGTTTTGAATCATCTAAATCCTGTTGCAAGCTTTGGCATTGCTGTTTAGCTACTTTTATTTCTTGTTGGAGTGTTTGGCATTGTTCGTTTGAAATAACCAATTCCTTCTGCACGGACTGATAGTGCTGTTTTGAGTCATCTAATTCCTGCT
>NZ_JBHVHV010000012.1:0-138855 GCF_042800035.1 Sutcliffiella sp. NPDC057660 | reverse complement strand
CATTGCTGTTTAGCTACTTCTATTTCTTGTTGGAGTGTTTGGCATTGTTCGTTTGAAATAACCAATTCCTTCTGCACGGACTGATAGTGCTGTTTTGAATCATCTAAATCGTGCTGCATGCTTTGGCATTGCTGTTTAGCTACTTCTACTTCATGTTGCACTGTTTGGCAATGCTGCTGTGATTCTTCCACTTCTTGTTGAAGTGCCTGGCATTGTTCCTTTGAGCCAACTAATTCATCATGGACGGCTTGGTATCGATCTGTCAATTCAGCCAGCTCTTGCTGCACTGTTTGGCATCGCTGCTGTGATTCTTCCACTTCTAGTCGAAGTGATTGGCATTGTCCCTTTGAGCCAACTAATTCATTTTGGACTGCTTGGTATCGTTCCTTCGTATCAGCTAGTTCCTGTTGCACTGTTTCATATTGTTCCTTATAGTCAGTTAATTTTTGCTGTACACTTTGACATTGCATTTGTGATTCTTCCAATTCTTGTTGGATCGTGTGGAGATGCTGGGCCGAGTCAACAAATTCTTGTTGCAATGAGTGAAGCTGTGATCTTGCTTCAGCCAATTCTTCTTGCGTAGCATGCAGCTGGTTTCTTGAATCCGTCAATTCATTTTGGACTTCGTCAAGCTGTTGTTCAGTTTCCTTGCATTTATTTTCCAAACTTTGTATAGAATATTTACAACTCTCAATTGTTTCAAGATGCTGTTTGTTTTCCTGTTCAAGCTCCAATATTATGGCATCATGTTCTGACGAATTCCCTGATACCGTTTCCAACTTTTGTATAGTGGCTGCGTAATTTGTTAGCTCTTCCTGAATTAGGGCCAATTCCCTTTTAAGTTTTTTCTTTTTTTCCATGGCAGCCTCACAGCTTTTGTGCTCTTCTTTCCATTTTGCCTCCAATTTTTTATTTGCTGATTCTAATTTTTCAATCTTTTCCTTCCATTGATCCCGTTCTTCCAGCCAGGCATGATTTTCAGCTTCCAACTTCTTAATAAGGTCTATATCCTTCACTTTTTGCAGTTCCGCCTGTAGTCGTTTCACTTCCGCCCCTAGATGGATCAACTTCTGCTGAAGTATTACGACATTATCATTATTGAAACTTCTCATTAATCTGCAACCTCCTTTAAACGTTCCTCTTACAAGTAATTCTCTCAAGGTAAGAAATATTACAGCTTTTTATGAAAAAAGAAATTCGGGCTTTTGTCTCTGCACACTTACCCACAAAATTCATACTATACATTAGTCCCGTAACCCAAATGGGTATTAAATGAATAGGAGGAGTTTTTAGTGAATCATAAAGAAACTGAGAGAGTCTGTATTAAGACTCGTAAGGTTTACGACTGGGTATCACGTCAAGTTGACGTTGCTGTAAAAAGCATCTGCAACTCAGATTTAGATGGACTATTTGCTTGTGACCTTGAACATGATGATGATGCGAATATTGCTGATATCCTGTGTGATGCAAAGGTTGGTGGCTTATCTGTAGAATGCTTCTTGTCTGATGAACATGGTCATAGAATCAATGCCAAAGCACATCATAACCACCGCCACCACAAAGGGTTAACTTGTAAGGAAATCGAACAACCAAATGGGCGTCCTGATGTAGAGGTAACACTTCCAGACGGAACAGAAGTAACCCTGCAACGTGTGAAAGTATTAATCAAGGGGTATGTAACAGTTCACCTTGTTAATGCAGCTGGCCATGTAGTATGCTGCTCCAAAGCCATCCCATTTGCAACAATCCAAACATTCCTTCTATGTGCTCCGGAAGGCACTGAGCTGGACTGTCACGTAACATTCTTTGAGTGTGACTCCAACCTGATCGCAACTCCAGACTTTGCACAATTAGATGTAGCGATAACTCTTTGCTTGGATATTCAAATGGAAGCAGATGTAAAATTGGAAATCGAAGCAAGAATCTGCCGCCCTCGTGAAGAAATCTTGGAAGGCTTAATGTGCCCAGCAAAAGAATTCCCGCCACAATGCCCAGAAATCTTCCCAGCACATAAAAGACCAAGATAACAACCCTTATACAAACTTTTAACAAGCCAACAACATTCGGGTCCCACTGAGTGTTGTTGGCTGTTATATTACTGTTTAATGGAAGATTTATTATTGATTGGAACTTCCTTACATAGACTGTAATATGGAATATCAGAGGAGGTTAAAAGCAGCGATGAATAATAATCAGCAGGACTTATTCAAAACTCAGCAGCAGGTGATCTATTACCGCGCTGAGGTTTCCAAATACAAGAACCGGATTGAAGAGCTAAAGCAGGAGCTTGAAAAGGAAGCGATACGCAATAGATATCTTCAGACTAAAATAAGGGAATTAAAACAGCAGCACATTATGACCTACTCCCCCGAACTCGAGCAATTGCGAAAAAAAGTCTTGGAGCTGGAAGTCGAATTGGAGGAAGAAAAAGCACTTCAGGAAACTGATCAGAATCTCTTCATAATAGAAGAAAAGGAACCGAGCCTTTTTAGTTACTTTAATTATTCCATCCTTTTGCCCTATGAAGAAGAAACAACTCTAACGGTCATCAGCGACTTGACGATTGTAAACAACGGAGTAACGGAACTCGAGGACGTGATTGTTTGCCTGAAAATAACCCCCATGGAAAACGTAGTGTTATCAGGGAAGATTTCTAACCCTAAGCTTCTCCAATATACAGGACAGGATCGGTCTGCAGCTGACTGGATCTACGCGACAGAGGATTGGAAGGACAAAATCAGGAATACAGGAGAATACTGGATCCGTTCCTATCAAAAGCCAAATTTATTACAAGGTGAACAGGTTACTTTTCAGAATTTCGAAATCCTTATCGATCAGAACGCTATCTCCTCGAAAATTACCATTGAAGCATTTATCCATTGTAAAGAAATGTCCCCCTTGCCTAGCAAAAACAAAATAATACTAAGTTTATGATAGGCAAAACTACTAATTCACAAGAAAAAAAGGCGCTTGTACTGAGAGATTCGCCCGCTCCAAATACCCTCCCTAGAATACATTATTGTAGGAAGAAAAAATTCCTAAACCAAAATTTAGAGGGAGGCAAAAATATGAGTTTATACTATGAGTATAAGTCATGTTGCAGTAAGAAGGATGATCGTAAGGATGATCGTAGGGATGATCGTAGGGATGATAAGAAGGATCATGATCCGGATTGTTTTTGTGATAAATTCCTACACAGATTCATCGGACATTATGTTAGAGTTGTAACTACAGGAGATAATGGTGACATTGACGGAATCCTTTGTTGCATCGATAAACACAGTGGCATTGTTACAGTAGTTGATGGAGATGACGTTTTCTACATTTGCTGCAAAAAAATCGCTTACGTAAGACAAGAAGCTCCAGGTAATGGAACAGGCGGATCCATTTAATTTCAACTTTGAGCATCCTTTAAATAGGATGCTCTTTTTTCAAATTCACAGGATATTGTACTACTTAATAATTCTAAATACATCGTAAAAACTATTATTAAAAGCCTCACCTATTGAATTGAATTCTTTTGCGACTATATCTTCCTTTAATGTTCGTTTTAATAACATGTTGTTCTCACCATGCCCAAAATATCTAAAGACAATTGGAATATCTATCGTCAAGTACTCAATTCTCCGGTTTCTTAAATATTGTTTAATTTTAGGATGCCGCTTTAACGTGAGATATGAAAAAGTTCCTTTATCTCTCGAATTACCGGTTGGAAAATCTTCTTTAGAAAAATACAATACCATGCAACTTCCGCAATGCTTATAAAACTCCTTTTGCAGCCACACCTCATTTAAATAAAAATTTGACATGAATCCTCTATTAATCACGAAAGCCTTCTTTAAAGGAAGTGAATTTATATATTCTACAAATCTATAATGCAGCCAATCATCAGCATCCAAGGGAACAAAGTAACCTGAAAAGTTTTTTACCCGTAGATATTTCCCTATTACCAATCTTTTTTTCAATTTGTCTCGCGAGAAACCCCTGGTATTTGAAGGAGGTGGAAATGAGACCGCTAAAAATGTCACCTTTTTATGTGAAAGTTCAACTATATCAGGTTTTTCATGTCCCGCTAAAATCACTCTAAAATTTTGAGCAGTATTGTTAAATATGGATCTTAGTGTTTTAGAAAGATTTTCTTCTACTACGGTCCAGTTTTTTGATACTTTTTTGCTCTTCAGAGAAATCGCAAAGATTATTTCGTTTTGATTTTTATTAAATGCAATATTTTTTTTCTTAATTTGATCTATATACACTTCTACTTTCTCCAGATATTTATTTAGTGTATCTATTTTCTTCACCTTCTTTATAAAGATATTTAGTCTATATACATTATTCTGTTATCATCCAGTTTATTAGAAATGTTCATTTTTCATTTATATATACTAATGACCTATTACTCTTCTTAATGTAAAAGAATAGACTATCATGAGTGTTTTATTAGTGGGATAACTCCTATAGTTCCACTTTTAATATCCAGTTTGAAATAATGCAATACCCCCTTTTCACTGCAGACAAAGATTAGACATTTAAGAAAGATTAAATTTCTTGTCGTTATAATCACATCTGAATTATCCAACAAATTAAAATTCAGATTAATTTTGGAGGAAAATCAATGATTTCATTAGTTGCATGTACTATAAGAGATGAAATGTTAGAAAACATATTTAAGAATTTCAATCGCCAATTATGGAAGGAAAAAGAGCTAATAATAGTATTGAATAATGACCAAATGAATAAAGAGTTATGGGACAAACAAGCTAAAATGCACAAAAATGTAAGAGTGTATAAAATACCCGAACATAACACATTAGGTGATAGCTTGAATTTTGGAATTGAGAAAACTAATTACAATATTGTAGCGAAAATTGATGATGATGATTACTATTCTCCCTATTATTTAACAGAAGCAATGGAAATTTTTCAGACAACAGATGCGCAATTAGTCGGAAAAGGTAAATCCTTTATGTATTTTGAAGCCGAAAAATTGTTAAGTTTAAGGGTACTAGGAAATGAGAATATGGCAGGTAAAAGTTCTCTTAAAGGAGGAACTCTTATCTTCAGAAAAGAACTTTATCCTAAAATAAAATTCCCCTCCAAAATAGGATCAGGGACCGATAGTACATTTGTTAGGTTATGTAAAGAAGCTAACATTAAGTTTTATTCTACTAGTAGGTACAATTACGTCTATATAAGAAAATCTAATAGTAAGCTTCATACCTTTAAACGCTCAAATAAACAATTAATTAAAAGCAGTAAATATATAACAAAAACAACTAATTACGTACCTAAAATTACAAAAAAACTAGGACTGATTAAATAAAATCATTTATATGAGGTGAACTTGTTGACATGAAAAAAGTACTCTACTTAGGTTGGCTTGGACATACAAATCTAGGTGACGAATTGATGTGGGACGTTTTTCGCGAAAAGTTCTTTAAATTAGCTAACACTAAAAAATATGAATTATATTCTTCAGACAGACAACGATTATTTAAATTAAAGAAAAAAAGGCACCTATTAAAACATTTTGATGTTATCGTATTAGGAGGTGGTTCACTACTCACCCCAAGCTATATTAACATTTTGTATAATGCTATTAATGTTAATAAAAATGTTGAAATTATTATCTGGGGGAGTGGGATAGATTGGATTGAAAAGGAACAATTGAATTTAATAAATCCTAAAATAGGTTTTAATAGCCGTCGAAACAATAAGGAGTTCAATATTTTCCCAAACCGGTTATTTATAAGTAAATTGCAGAAAGTTATAAATCACTCTAAATATGTAGCATTACGAGGCCCATACACATTTCAGGCACTGAAATTGATGGGTGTTAATCTTGATAAAGTAATTATTTCAGGAGATCCTGGAATATTAGTTAAAGGTAATTTTGCAAATAATACAAGTGGTGAAAAAATTGTAGCTATCAACTGGGGTACAGCTAAAAACAAAATATATGGCAAGAATGAATTATATATTGAAGAAGAATTGGTGAAAGTGGCAAAAAAATTAATAGGACTAGGATATCAAATTTGTATTTTCCCTGTAATGGATCATGATATTTATCCCTGCAAACAGTTATACCAGAAAATAAATGATCAAGTTAATGTACGAGTTATTACGAAACTCAATAATCAATATGAAACTGCTAAATTGTTTAGTACATGTAATTTTTCCATTAACTTCAAATTGCATGCAAATGTTCTTTCAGCTGTTGCTGAAATTCCCTTTATCTCATTAGGATATCGCTTTAAATCATTTGATTTTTCAAAATCAGTCGATTTAGAAAACTTAGTAGTTGCAACCGATGATTCCAACTTGAGTGAAAAAATACTAGAGGCTTCAAATTATATTGTAGAACATCACAATAAACCTCATAATCTAATGAAAAATATGCAAAAACATAAAATTGAAACCAACATTAAATTAAATAAAGCATTCTCCTTATTTAAATAATCTAAATCTAATCATGTAATTAATAAAACAATCTACAGAAGTAGGAATTCGTTTTTTATGAAGATTTGTTTTGATATAAGAAAACTAATCTTCTTTTCTTAGAATTCTATCTTATAGCTTTTTCCAATATAAAAATTAAAAACCCGACTTTAGGCAACTATTTATTACCTAAAATGCGGGTAGGAACTTTTTAGTATCTTTGGTCCATATATATCTATAATTCTACTATTCCAATCCTTTTATCAATAGAAACACTCGTTTGTACCCTCTTATCATTAGCTATTTCTATCCAGCAACTTCTCATTTCTTCTGAAAAGTTAATATCGTCGAATACTAGTATACTTCCTGGCTTTGACTTCTTCATAACAAGTTCAAATTGAGGAATTAAGAACTCTCTAGTATGAATTGCATCGATAAAAGCAATATTAATTCTTTTTAAGGGATTCAAGACATCTTCTATATTCTCTTCAAAAGTACCATTTATTAATCTAAACCTTCTTCCTATTAAAGATAGATTTTTTGCTGCAATGGAAGCCCATTTTTGGTTTGGTTCAAATGTCAGTAATTCCCCATATTCATTTTGCTCAATACCACTTAACCAATACATTCCTGAGACTCCAAAAGCAGTACCAAATTCAACAATTACTTCTGGCTTATATTGTCTTGTAACCCAAGAATAAAAATTCCCGAACTTTTTACTGGTACGTACCTGATTTGGTAAACGGGAGGCATTTTGTTGGTTATAACCTTCCCATAATTTTTGTTTTCCCATCTTTTGAGTCGATAGAGATATTTTCTCAATCGCATTAGTGTTTTTGTCATTATATAAAAATACTTCTTTTGAAAATAAGTTTTTATATAACCACGAATCAGTATCTGTTTTTATCCATGTAAGATTCATAATACACCTCATAAATCATTTGTTTTTTCCATTATTTCACTCTATATTGATCGAATAACGAGGAATTAATCTTTGAACCAGCTATGTTGTAATCTCCTGCTGAGACATTATGATTAAATCTTTTTTTCATGATACTATTATTATCTCCATGAGCAACAACCCAAACAACTATAGGGAGATGCATTAGTGAGTATTGTCTTTTTATTTCCTTAAGGTAATCTATTACTTTCGGATGGGGTTTAACTGCCAATTGAAAATAGGAGGCTCTTACATCTTTTCTTTTTAAAGATTTCGGAAAATCATAATTGGAAAAATACAGGATAACGCTGCTACCACAAATTCTATAAAATTCCGATCTTGGCCAAATCTCATTTTTAAATAAATTCAACATGAATCCCTTATTTAAAATCAATGCATCTCTATGCGGATGTAACATAATCAATTCAACAAATCTATGATGTATCCAATCATCCGCATCTAAAGCCATAAAATAACCAGAAAACCCTATTTTCCTTAAATGTTTCCCTATAATTTCTCGTTTTCTTAATTTATCATTTGAATATTTATTAATACCATTTGGAGAAGGAAAATGAGCTTTCAACCAAGTTACACGTTTATGCTTTAATTCCTTGATGTTTGGCTTTTCGTGCCCAACTATAATAATACGATAGTTTTGATTTGTATTATTAAATATCGATTTTAGCGTCTTAGCTAAATTCATTTGCACTTGGAGCCAATTACGGGAGACTTTTTTGCTTTTCAGTGATATTGCGAATGCAATTTCCTTCTTTTTTAAAGCATTAGGGTTGTTCTCTTTATTTTTCTTTAGTTTATTTATAAAGAGGTTGATATTATTAATGTCGTCCATAATAGAATATTCTTTATCCACTGATATTGCACCCTGACTTTCTTTTCCATTATTAAACACTATTTTTTTTTTACAATATTATCTAGGTATTCAATGGTATTTATAACAGCATCAAGACGAACAACTTCTCTTTTCTTGGAGTCTTTTTCCAAGCCACTCCTACCTGATGACAGTCTGGCAACCCATCCTGCTTTGTCAAATTGTCTTGATTCCTTTGATAGTGGAAGTCTATTTCGATCCCAAGGGTCATCTTTCCACTTATTCCACTTTCCAGGGACACCAAGCCTCCATAATAATTCCACCTTATCTCTACGACCGTAGTAAAATTCTTCGTTAAATTCTTCATTTGAGTCCTTCCTAAAAATTATCTGAGGTTCATCTACTGCTTTTGGCTTAATATTTTTAAATAATTCTTTATTTGATGGTACTCTTGCCATTGGTACAACAAAATATTTTTTATGAAGGGAATTCTTTACACTTTTATATATATTTTTCCATGCTGATAACGCTATAAAACAGTTCCCATCCCACGGTAGAATCCATTGGGCTTTTTTCTTACCATCTCTTAATGCAACATTTCTTGCTCCATTTACATTCATTACATAATTAATTTTATGTCTGTACTTTGCAGTAAGCATCCGTTTTTCTTGGGTTTGTGATAAATTTTTCTGATCAGAGAATATTTCATCATCATTTTCAATTTCCATATATTCATCTTTATTAAATGGGATAATAATATATTTTTGTTTGTGTTTTTCTAGTAATTCAATAATTGAAACCTGAATTTCACTTTGGAAAATACGATTAACTACCCATTTTTTTTCACAGTTTACTAGCTTTGGTTCATTTTCGAGAATAAATTTAAGGTTCTGAAGTGTTTGTCCTGTTTTATGTCTGGGAAATAAATCATTTCCCAATATTCGATAAAGAATAAATGATTGAGATATGGGATTTTTTTTATGGAATCTATACTTTTTCTTGCTGTTCTTTCTCTTATTCCGCTTGGCATCTTTATTAATTTGAGAATATCTTTTGGTACTTCTCTTATTTTCAACTTTTTTCCTTTTAACTTTTTTATTCTCGTCCATCGTTCTCCTCCTAACCTACTGATGTCTCAAATTACTAGTTGAATGGTTCTTCCATTTGATTAATGAAAAAAATGCTTTCAGAAAAAAGTTTCTATTTGCATCTTTTTCCGCCTATATTTCTTAAATATTTGACATTTATAGCTCTCCTTTTCTGCAATGTATTGTAGTATATTCATTAATTCTTAAAATTGTTTGTACAAGAAATACATGTTTTAGCACATTTTTTAGGATAATTAATTAGATGTAGATAGGTTTTCATGGTTTAGATTTATTTCGATTGATATCTGGTTAGTTTTGATTATTATTAGGATTCACTATCAATATTGAATGGTATAAAATTTCGTACATTAACAAGACTTTAAAAATTTGTTTGTAAAAAAGCACTTAAATTGTTGTTTCTAAGCCAAGTAATGTAAACAAACGGGCATTTAAAAACTTACTTTACAAGTACAAAAACTTTCCATATGAATAAATTAATAAAGTAACCAAAACCCAAACTACGATTGGAGGCATACATTAATGGGTGTAGTCTATATAGAAAAATCTTTATGCAGCCAAAATGTGACAAATTCATTTCGCTGCAGTTGTTCAAGTTGTAATCCAGGAACAGATCCATTCCCTAACCCTTCTCCTAATCCCAATCCAACATCACCTATCAGACAACTTGCTGAAAGGCTGAGAATTGCAGAAATTAGAATTGCAGAGAATACAGCACGAATTGTTGAACTGGAAGAAGAGCTAGATCAAATAACTGGTGATACTGAAGAAGTTCAGGAATTCTTCGAACAGAATTTAAATGAAGAGGTTACGGTCTCTACTTCATTTGGCGTTGTTACAGGAACGGTGGAGACTGTTGGGGAAGATGTGGCCGTTATTGTTGAAGAGAATGGTGATATTGTTCTTGTACCGTTTACAAGTGTAACAACTGTATAATTTTGATGTAGGGAGGCTAGTAATGTGACTTTTGCTGAAATACTATCACAATATTTAAATAGAAATCTGGAGGTATATTTACCGAATCAATTTCTCGAAGGTGTCCTTCAGGCTGTTAACGGCAGTTCTTTTGTTTTGGAAGTGCAAAACGGTTCCTATGTGGATCCGTCAGACCTCGTAACCATTTTCTTGGACAATGTCGAAGGAATCCGTGTATTGACGGTTTAACCGATAGTTTGGCGGTTATACATACCGCCAATCTCTTACATATCCAATTCCTGTTCCAACCATTTTTTCCATGCAGCAAATTTATTCCCTACAGAAGCTGAAATACTGTTCCTTCTAAGCCTTCGATGATAGAGTACCTGATCAATATGTTCAACTGTAAAATTGGTCACTAAGACACATGCGATATAAACATCTTCAAAAAGTCTGCCATCATAAATATCATGTACGCTCCATCCTCCAACACTTCGAAGAGATGACACACGGTATATCCTTGGTGCTATCGGAGTCGCATTCTTCAAGTATTTAAACATATGAAAATCAGTTGGACCTTTCCTTACTCCAGCATAAAAGACTTTCTTATCCCTGCTCCTTTCCCTCCATTCAAGATAATTTCCATAAATGAATCCAGTATTGATTGAAACTTTTTCGATAAAAGGAGTTACGTGTGTCAAACAATCACTATCCAGCCAATCATCTGCATCCAGTTCCAGGAACCATATTCCTCGAGCTTTCTCCAATGCCCGATTCATACTGGCCGCTTTCCCTTTATTGTTTTCCTGCTGAATGATCTGTATGTTCGGGGTATGGATGTAAAGCTGCAGGATATCCTTCGTGTCATCCGTCGACCCATCATCAACAATGATTAATTCCCAATTATCCATTGTTTGGGAAAAGACACTTTGTATTGCACTTACTAAATACTCTCCGGTGTTGTAAGTGCTTATCACGATGGAGAAAGTAGGGATCCCCTTTTCTGTATTTTTCTTTTGAATATCAGTTATACGTCTACACCCCCGTTAGTACCATACATAATATAGACTATGAACTTTTGGAAACTTTTAGTATCCAAAACTGGAGGGAAGCGGGATGGACATCATCATTTACCCCCCAACGATTGACTGGAGCTTTATGAAGCAGAGGCCTCAACAGCTGATGCAGCAATTTGCCGAACAGGGGTATGTAGTTTTCTATTGTAATAGGACACAACAGGAACTGGCCATGGAAGAAATCTCGCCTAACCTCTTTCTTGTTCATCATCATGAACAGTGGCTAAAGGAAGAGTTGCCGGTTCTTCGGAAAAAGTACAACGTCCGTGTTGGGGTGTGGTGTTCCTGGCCCCTTCTTACCGATACTCTTTCTCAATATGAAGCGGATTGGGTTGTCTATGATTGTGTGGACGAATTCGCACAATGGCTGAAATTTGAAAAAGAAATGATAAAAATTTCGGATGCAGTTGTGTGTACGGCACAGAGGATCGGCACACGGCTGAAACGCTTATATCCGGAAAAAAGAGTGGAATTGATTCGAAACGCCTACGACAGCAATATGGAACTTCACTTTCGATCGGCCTGTAATAATCATGAGAAGAAAGTGGTGGGGTATATCGGGGCATGGGCTCCCTGGGTGGATGAAGGTTTGGTCGCAAGGCTTGCAGGCAGTCTGCGAGATGTGGAAATTGTCATAGTAGGTATTGAATTCGGCAGAAAATTCACCCTGAATCGCTTTCCAAATGTCACTTATCTCGGACACCTGCCACATGAAGAGCTCGCTTCACAAATGGACCGTTTCTCAGTCTGCATTATTCCTTTTCGAATTACACCTGTAACCCTTGCGACAAATCCTGTCAAAATGTATGAATACCTTGCAACAGGAAAGCCTGTTGTTTCCACCCCTCTGCCGGAATGCCTTCTTCAAAAAGATCTCATAGATATCGGAAACACCCATTCCGAATTTATTCACAAGGTCAGAACCAGACTAGCCGATCCTGGAAGTTCTCAAGAAAGAATAGATTTTTCATTGAACAATACATGGGAACATCGAGTAAAACAAGCAATCACCCTCATTGATTCCCTCTCTAAAAAACAATGAAAGGACCTTGCAGATGAAAGTTGCCGTTATTGTAGGAACCCGACCTGAACTGATAAAAATGGCCGTATTCATTAAGGAATTGAAAAAACGGGACTCCTCCCACCTTTTTATTCATTCGGGGCAGCATTATGATTATCAAATGGATGGCATGGTATCTGATTTGTTTCAACTCCCTGAACCGGATTATAATTTTGAAGTCGGATCCGGCTCACATGCCAGCACAACAGCCAGCATACTTTTGAAGATGGAAGAAGTCATCCTGAAGGAAAAAATCGATAAAATCGTTATACACGGAGATACGAATACAACCCTTGCCGCCAGCCTCGCAGCCGCAAAGACACTCACACCAATCGCCCATGTAGAAGCGGGACTCAGAAGCTATGATAAAACGATGCCCGAGGAGATAAATCGCATACTCGTCGATAATCTTTCCACTTATTTATTTTGTCCGACCCAGGAAGCTGTCAGCAACCTGAAAAAAGAAGGTATAACAAAAGGCCTTCACCTTACAGGACAAACGATTGTAGATGCAGTGGATTATATAAGGAATCAGCAGTTGGTAGATGTTATGGGCACTTATAATCTCCGTAAAAAGGAATATATTTTTATTACTGTCCATCGCCAGGAAAATACGGATAAACCTGATCGATTGGCTTCCATCGTCTCTTGCTTCGAAGATCTTGCCAGACAGGATTCCTTCAAGCTAGTCATCGCCATGCATCCTAGAACAAAGAAAATGCTCATTTATCATAATATGTATCAAAGACTGCTTGATGACTCTAATATCCTACTAATAGACCCTTCCCCTACTTTCTATGAAACCATTCATCTGCAACTTCACGCAAAACTGATTCTTACTGACAGTGGAGGCCTACAGGAAGAATCATGTATCATGGGTACCCCTTGTGTGACATTACGAGAAAATACAGAACGGCCAGAAACAGTGGAATGCGGCGCCAACATTATTGCCGGCTACCATAAACCCTCCATTCTTCAAGCAGTTCAGGATAGCTTAACAAAGAATAATGGCTGGATGCATCCATACGGCCAGGTTGGAGTCAGCAATCAAATTATCGATATCATTCTAAACTAAACACGCTAGAGGTGAAATATGGCACTAATTATTTATCCTCCCACCATTGATTGGACATATATGAGGCAGCGCCCACAGCATCTCATGAATCAATTTGCCAAAGATGCTCATACCGTCCTTTTTTTTAATAAAAGCAATCACCAAGGCAACCTCTTGGAGGAAGTGGAACAAAACTTGTTTGTTATCAACCACGCCCAGTTCTTTCTGGATCACATTCAGCCTCTTTTAACAGAAAAGAAGCTGTATTGGACCTCATGGAGCAAAAAGATACCTTTTGCACGGGAATTTAATTCATCCCATACCGTCTATGATTGCGTAGATGATTTCCCGGACTGGGAAGAGGAAGAGAAAAAATGGATACATGAAGTGGACGATATCATTTGTACCGCTTCCCTCCTTATGAAAAAAATGAAAAGATTATCCCCATCTGCGCCTATCGCTCTAGTTCCCAATGGATGCGATTGGGAGTTTTTCCACGCTTCAAGAAGCATCTCTATAGATAGTCTAGAAGGGCTGCCTCAGGTAAAAGGTCCAAAAATCGGGTATATAGGTGCATGGGCACCATGGGTGGATCAGGACATCATAGGAATGCTGGCGGACAGGTTTCCCACAGGTCAAATCCTTATTGTCGGTCCCATGTTGACTCCGGAGAAAATCGATAAACCGAATATCCACTACTTAGGATATAGAGATTATCTGGAGCTGCCTGCCATCCTAGCTTACTTTGATATTTGTATCATCCCTTTTAAACTTAATCGAATCACCGAAAGTACGAACCCTGTAAAGGTTTATGAGTATTTGTCTGCTGGTAAGACGGTTGTTTCCACCAACCTTCCCGAATTAAAAAAGATGAACCCCTATGTGGATATCGGAGCTACTCCAGAAATATTTGTTTCCTTGGTATCAAAGGCCGTTAAATATCGGAAAAACCCATCCTATCTAGCAAGCTACGCAAAGCAATTCAGTTGGGAGGAACGTTACAAGTCTATCATCCAGTCAATATCCAATAATTTTCCTGATGTGCACATAAAGGACCCACATACACCTATTCTATTAAGGTCATCCAATTTCGAGATAGAAGAACACCCATTTAACCACAGCACAGTAAATTCCTATTATGAGACTAAAAATCTCCAACAGGATCCACCATTTATCGGTGGGAAGCCTCTTGGTGTATACCAATGCTATCTACAGTCTCCCAAATATGACAGGCCTTTTGACCATCAGCACATCTATTTGGATTTCGATATGTCATACCCGCAAGAATTGGAAGAAGTAAAGGTTGCCATCAGCTATACACTGGAAACTTGGAATCCCGGCACCATCACCTTTGGAAATAAGCCAGCAGTGATTCCTTATAAAGAATTGGCTTGGAAGGAAGGAATCAATACAACCTATTCCGTGGAGATAACGGAATTAGTCTCCAATCTGGGTAGATTGCCTAATTTCCACTTATCAAGCTCCACCAATTTTCATATTCGCCTAGACAACCCAAGACTCAGCTACTTTAGAAAAATGAATGAGGTGAAAAAATAATGAAAATCGGTATTGCAGGCTATTACGGACAAGGGAATTTTGGTGATGAGCTCTTTCTGGAAACGTATAAACAGGTTTTTCATGATCATACTGTTTTCCCTATCATTATGCATATCGATAAATACAAGTGTGACAGCATCATTGTGGGTGGTGGGGATCTTATCATTCCTTATTCCTATAATGATTTATACTTTCCCGCTGAATTGGCTGCTTTACCATATTGGGTATATGGCGTGGGCATAGTGGACTTCTATCCTCCCGAAACATGGCCGGAAGCCGAGGTGGAGAAATACCGGAAGATCATTTCCACCTCCCAAGGTTTATATGTGAGAGATCCAAACTCAGAAAAATTGGCAAACTATATGAAGCTTAATAAAGTAATTAAACAGGTTCCGGATATCGCTTTCAGTTTTAAACAGCCTGATTTCCCTATCATAAAAAAAGGGAATAAAAAAACTGTAGGAGTTTGCAGCTTTTCCTATAATGAATTTCCATTAGAGAAAATGGCCAAAATTCTCTCCACTCTTTCTAGTAAGGAATACCAACTCTCCCTGATCGCAGTCGTGGACAAAAGGAATACATTTTCAGATTTTGACACCTGCAGAAAGCTTAAAGAAAGAATCCTCTTTCACAATCCTCATGCAGATGTTGTGATAGTGGACTATAAATACCTGGATGTCACATACAGTCATATTCAAGCGTTGGATTTTCTTGTATCATTTAAACTTCACCCTTCCCTTGTTGGAATACGCAATCTTGTTCCCACGTTTTGCCTAAGTAAATTGAGCAAAGTAAGAAGCCTTCTGAAGGAGTTTGATCTTTACGAGTATTATGCCGACTTCGATGAACCGGAAGAAAAACTCAAGGAAAAACTGGACCATTTATTGCAAAATGGCCAAACCAGGTTGAAACAGCTATCCGAAAAGGTGAAACAGATAGAGGAGTTAAGCGATGTCTCACTTGCAGCATTAAAGAATGAAATTGAATCTGCCATCAGTAAATAAGAAAAGGCTGACTCTTATTAAATAAGGTCAGCCTTTCTTTACTGTTTATATACCAATCACGTGAATTTCCTTGATTTCCTGTAGGGTTAAAAAAATGGAATCAGGGACATTGGGTGTATTAACTGCCAGGATTTCGTTATGATAACCCTCCACTTTCCCTATATATTCCCGCTCGGTTGTTATGATTTTGCACATTTTCTTATGAGCATCCATAGGGGGCCCAACCAAATAATGAATCTTTTCCTCGAGCGATAAGGTATAAAACGGTTTCTTCAGTTTTTTGGTCTCTTCCCCTGCTTTATTCCCTCTTTGTTTGGAAGACACAGCCTTTTCTTCTTCCATCCTACTTTTTGCATTCTCTGCTTTCCTTTTTTTCACCTCTAGCAGCAAGGAACTCTGCATCGCAGCATCTACATTCGAATTGGTTATGGTATGAATATAAAGTAGCGGCTCATGCTTTATTTTATCTGTCTGTTTCTTCACTTTTGGCACCTCCAAATTCTCCACTCATCTTTAATATGTATGCATGAAGCCAGTCTCTTTTTCCGGGAAAACAAGTGCCAGGCACATACCTGGCAGCGATTAGTCAGAACTTTTTTCTAGCTGATGAATCCGATTGATTAAAGCAATATATTCTTCGGTTCTTCCGATATCATATCGCTGACTATTAACAACCTTTCCATAGCAGTCTTCCACCGCTAAAAGCTTCTTGATGGCATCTGTCAGCTGAATTTCTTCGCCTTCCTTTGATATGGCTTTTTCAAGCATGCTAAAGATCACCGGAGTAAACACATATCTCCCTATAACGGCATGCTTGGACGGTGCCTTGCTTTTTGGCTTCTCTACAATCTCATCTAAATGAAATAGACCCGGCTTTGTTTCAGCTCCACTGATGACCCCATAATTCTTTAAGAGAGATTCCTCCACCTCTTTCACGCCTACCACGGATCTTTTTGTCTCATTATAGGAATCGATGAGCTGCTTTAAAGCGGGCTCGTTCTCGGAAACCATAATATCGTCCGGAAGCAATACTGCAAAAGGTTCATTTCCTATAAAGGTTTTGCCAAGCCTTATCGCATCCCCCAACCCCTTCGCGTAGGGTTGCCGAACATAATGGAGCGGTACGGATGGGATGGGGATCAGGTCTATGAGATGTTGTTTGTTTTCCCTCTCCAGAAAGGCTTCTAGCTCTAAGGAATGATCAAAATAATCTACAATCATGTTTTTCTTCCTCGATACAATTATCAGAATCTCTTCTATTCCTGATTCGATCGCTTCTTCGACAACATAGTGGATCGCAGGTTTAACACCGATTGGAAACATTTCTTTTGGCAGCACTTTTGTGATGGGTAAGCTGCGAGTACCATACCCTGCTGCTGGAATTATCGCTTTTTTGACCACTATTAACCCCTCAAATCCTGCGTTTTTTTTATCCTATTCAATTACTGAGTTCAAGAAAGTTGTCTTTACCACTTTTGTTCCCATTCTTCCTCTCTTTTTACATTTGGGCTGGGTTTTCGTCACAAGTCAACATTGTCCTTTAATAAGATATTAAGGATATTTCACAGTGTAGTTGTGATGAGGGGAGTGTCATTCTTGGAAATTTGCATTATCGGAGCAGGTTATGTAGGTCTTACCACCACGGCGGTTTTAGCAGAGTTCGGTCATACCGTTTATTGTATAGATGTGAACGAAAAAAAAATAAATGACCTAAAGCGGGGGAAAGTCCCCATCTATGAACCGCAGCTTGAAGAGCTCCTTCAAAATAATAAAGGGAAAATCTCATTCACCACCGATTTAGCTGAATCAATAAATAAATGCAGCGTAATATTTGTTACAGTCGGAACCCCGAGCAGAGAAGATGGCAGTACAGATCTGACCTATCTGTACTCTGCATTTGATGAAATTGCCCTAGGTTTAACAAAATATAAAACCATTATTATCAAAAGCACTGTCCCTCCTGGTACCAATAAAAGAATGAACGAATACATGGCGGATAAAGGAATCTCAGCAGTTTTATTCAATATTGTTTCAAATCCTGAATTCCTGAGGGAGGGATCAGCCATCCAAGATATGTTTAATCCTGACAAAACAGTCATTGGATTGGGGGATGGTGACAAGGTTTCGGAAGCGATTGCAAAAGAAATCTATCAGAAACTGGATGCGCCCCTTCTCATAACAAACTGGAATGGAGCGGAAATGATCAAGTATGCATCCAACGCATTTCTTGCGACGAAGATTTCCTTCATCAATGAAATAGCACGGGTGTGTGAAGCTTATGATGCAGATGTAACCGAAGTTGCAAGAGGATTGGGGACTGACCCTCGGATTGGAGCATTATTCCTGCAGGCTGGGATTGGCTATGGTGGATCCTGCTTTCCGAAAGATCTTCAGTCGCTTAACTTTTCTGCTTCCGTCAAGTCCGTGCATACCCCCATCCTTGAGGCGGTCCAATTGATTAACAGCACACAAATAGATTCCTATATCAATAAGCTTTTAGAACATCTCTCTCTATTAAAAGCTAAAAAGATAACAGTCCTTGGTGTTGCCTTTAAGCCTCATACAGATGATATTAGGCACTCACCCGCCATCGAGCTGATTACCCGCCTCCACAAGCTTGGCGCGGATGTTCATGTGTTTGACCCTAAAGCAAATCTTCCTAATGGAAAGCGCCATTTAGCTACCCAGCATAAAACCTTGAGATCTTCCTATTTAGACTCGGAATCCATCGTTATCGCAACCGATTGGCCAGAGATACGCCGATTGGACTGGAAGCATGTCAAAGCGTCACTTAAGGGAAATCTGATTCTGGACGGCAGAAACTGTGTCGATAAAAAAGAAGTCGAACAGCACGGACTTGTCTATAAAGGAGTGGGCCGAAGATGAAAATTCTTGTAACTGGTGCCGCAGGGTTTGTCGGTTCTTATCTTTGTGAACGGCTGCTGGAGGAACCTACTTATCATGTTACCGGGATCGATACATTCATCGGTCCAACACCACCATCAGTTAAAAGGAAAAATATACAAAGCCTGTTGGATCATCCACGATTCTGCTTTATCCAAGGAAATTTATTGGATACGGACCTCGAACAGCTTCTAGAAGAAGTGGATGCCATCTATCATCTATCTGCCATTCCAGGTGTACGGTCCAGCTGGGGGGATGAGTTTGCACCATATATGTACAACAATATCCTTGCTACACAAAAGCTGTTGGAATCTGTGAAAGACATAAATATCAAACGCTTCATCTACATCTCCACGTCCTCCGTTTATGGAGAAAAAGTGGGCAAAGTCTCTGAGGAGGCAGTTCTTAATCCCCTTTCCCCTTATGGAATCACCAAGCTTACCGGGGAGCAATTGTGCAGAGTGTACGAAAACAGTTTTGGTCTTCCACTTGTAGTGCTACGCTATTTTACTGTCTACGGACCAAGACAGCGATCAGACATGGCCTTTCATCGCTTCATGAGGCACCTATTAACCAACCAGCCGATAACCGTATTCGGGGACGGCTTGCAGACACGGGACTTCACATATATCGATGATTGTATAACCGCTACGAAAACTGCGCTGACAGCTGATGGGGTGATTGGGGAGACCATCAATATAGGTGGAAAAGAACGCTCTTCCATCCTAGATATCATCTCCACCGTAGAAAAGGTTACCGGAAGAAAGGCATTGCTTTCATTTTCCGGAAGATTGAAAGGAGAGCCGAAGCATACATGGGCAGACATTTCAAAAGCAGAAAGACTACTCGAATATTCTCCTGCCATACCCTTAAAAGAAGGGCTAGAAAAAGAATGGCTTTATATTCAGGATCTTTACAGAACGAATCCGACATAAACCTTGCCATCATCTGTACAGAAAAGCTCCCCTCACCAGCTGTGAAAGGTGGCGCCATCCAGATGATGATCGATGGCGTCACCCCATTTCTTAAAGAAAAATACAAACTTACGATAATATCTGTAGCAGACGAAGAACTTCCTGACCGGGAATTTGTAGGAGGGGTTCACTACATCCGCTTTCCTAGAAGCGAGTATCGGCATCATGTTGCCAATGAACTTACCCTTCATCATTTTGACCTTATCCATGTCTGCAACCGTCCCAAAAACGTACTTCTTTACCACCAATCCTCTCCACAAAGCAAATTTGTACTAAGTCTCCATAATGAAATGTTTGCAGCCCATAAACTTTCAGATGAAGAGGGAGCCAATGTGGTGGAAACGGTAAGTGCCATCACTACGGTGAGCAATTTTATCAAAAAGACCGTGGTAGAGCGTTTTCCAGAAGCGGAGAAGAAAATCAGTGTTGTCTATTCAGGCGTCGACCTTGCATCTTTTCCCTTACGTCAAAGCATGGCAGGGCAGCAGATTCGAAGCAATTTCCGTAAACGATATAATTTGGAAGAAAAAAAAGTCATCCTCTTTGTCGGCAGATTAAGCAAAACAAAAGGTCCCCATATTCTGATTAAGTCATTGGAACAACTGTTAAAAGTACACAAGGACATTGTTTTGCTCGTGGTAGGCGGCAAGTGGTTCAGTGACAACGGAATGAATAAATATGTCTACTCTCTCTACAAACAGGCTCTGCCCTTTAAAGAAAAAATAATCTTCACCAAATATATACCAGCGGACTTCATCCATGAAGCCTTTCTTGGCGGTGATGTATTTGTCTGCAGCTCCCAATGGAATGAACCACTTGCAAGGGTCCACTATGAAGCGATGGCTGCAAGTATACCTGTTATCACTACAAATAGAGGCGGCAATGCGGAAGTAATCCTTGATCGATACAATGGTTTTATCATTGACGACTACAACAAACCAAGTGCTTTCACAAAAGCCATCCACTACTGCCTGACTGAACCTGAGCTGACACGCTGGATGTGCCATAATGGCCGTAGATTCATTGAGATAAATTTCACTTACAAGCATGTATCAGACAGACTGAACAGAGTCTATGACCACGTACTTTCTTCCGTACCGCCTCTATTCCAAACTTGACGAAACAACTGAAAAGCGCCAGGAACTCTAAAAAGAGAACCTGGCACTTTCTTTATTGTTTTATTCTTCTTCTTCTTCCTCTTCATCGTCATCATCATCGTCGTCATCGTCGTCATCATCGTCGTCGTCATCGTCGTCATCGCCGTCATCGTCGTCATCGCCGTCATCGTCGTCATCGTCGTCATCGTCGTCGTCATCGTCATCGTCGTCATCGTCGTCATCGTCATCGTCGTCATCGTTGACTTCCGCTTCTACTTCATCCTCCTCTTCGTCCTCTTCATAGTCCTCTTCTGTGCCATCATTGTACTCAACAGCAATTTTCACTTCAGAAACATCGCCTTCCTTTAAAGCTTTTAGTACTGCTTTTAAAGCTTCTTCAGAATTCAAATCGGGATTCAAGCTAAAGCCGTTTTCGAAATCCAGCTTCAGCTTTGCTTTTCGCACTTCATTTGTCATCCTTATCACTCCTACTTTATCTATATAATTATTAATATATATATAACATATGCTAGAGTATCCGAATTTGATGAGTAACATTTGCGGATTTATTACCTATTTTTTTTGGTTTTGGACAATTCCTGTGAGATCCAAGGCATTTTCAAGGACGTTTCTTTTATGATAATGGTTACTTTCTTTTGAGGAGGATCGGGTACTTCCATAATTTCTTCTGCTACCTCTTCCTCTTCAATTTCCTCTACAACTTCTTCTGCAACCTCTTCCTCTACAACTTTTTCTACCAATTCAGATACCTCGATTATGATTTCTGGAACTTCTTCCAAAACTTTTTCAGTAGCGGACTGTGTTTTAGTCATATGCTTTGCTTTTAATTCTCCACTCAATGAATATTCCACCAATTGAATTCCTTTTAAAGAATCCAGCTGTGAATTGACTGTGGACTCATTGAGTACAAGTTGATCAGGGTTTTCCAACAGCTGTTCATACTCCGCCATATTCCAACCCATTGGGCCTGGAGGGGAGAAAGTGAATTTCTCCAGCTCCAGCTTTGGTATTTTCGGATTCTCTGACATTTAATTTCCCTCCCCATGACCAGAAAGGATTTCCCCGTAAATGGAAGAATACCTCTTGAGGAAATCACCCTTGGACTGTTCAAGAGCGATGATGTTCTGTAAGGCCCAGATATATTTTTCATCCGACCACGATCTTTTTTGCGCCAGAAAGTACTTATGGCCGATTGCACAAAACAGATGCGGGAATAAGAGATCCATGTTGAGCACTTTGTAATAGTTCTCCGATAAAGGATTTGTTTTATGATATGCTCGAAGAAGGTCAAACACGAGATGATCATCCCACACCGAAAACTTTTTCATCATCTTATTTAAAATGATTCGAAGATCTCTTGTTGGCAGGTCATACGTAATGGAGTGCAGCTCCTTCATAAAGGGTGCACCATCTACTTCCGTGAATCTAGCCAAAGTAAAGTCCTGCTGGCAGAAGCCTTTAAGGTTGCTTACCTCTTTGGAAACTTCCAGATAGACAGGTTCATCCAGTGCTGCTAATGCCTGCTTTGCACGCTGAATCATATCATCCACATGCTCCAGGAAAAGCAAGGAGAAAGCATCTGCCGGATAGGACTCCGCAATCGTTTTATTCCCTTCCAGTTCCTGAAGTTTCCAGCGAAACAGTTTATGCCATTTACCCAATCTGCCGCGTGTTTTGCTATCTTCAGCAGGTATATAGCCTTTGGATGATTGATAGAAATCCCCTGCAAATTCCATGGCTTTCAGCATCTGCTCTTTATTGTAGTAAATGACTTCATTGCCTTCTACTTTGTCATAGAGCACATACCCAAATGAACCCGCACCGATGCAGATTCCCCCATTTTTAGTTTCGTGGATTGGTGTAATTGCTAATCCATTATTATGCAAATGCTGATGTGCACCTGCGATAAACAGCATTCTCTCAGGCTGCATGCTTGCCTGTTTCAAAATTTTCTTACCTTCGGTGGTATCCACTTCCCAGGTCGTTCTTCCACTTCTGCTCGAAAGCAGCCTCACATCATTTATCTCAAAAGGATAATATTCCAGTACCTGCTGCAAGTGATGCTGTTCCACCTCTTGATGCTCTTCCAACTCTTGATGTTCTTCCACAAGACATCACCTTTCTTTCTTATTTTTTTGCTGCATCTTCGTACACGGCCAGTAAGTTATTCTCTACATTTTTCCAAGAGAATTCCCGTTCGACCTTGCTCCGGCCATATTTGCCCATACTTTCGCGGTTGTTTGCATTGTGGAGTAAAGAATTGATGATTTTTGCATAGCTTTCCGGGTTTTCAAAGTCGGATATGACATGACCATTACGCCCTTCATCTATAACTTCCGGATTTCCTCCCCTTTTACTTGTCACAATAGGCAACCCTGCTGCCATTGCTTCATAGTGAACACGTGCAAGGGGCTCCTGCCATTGGGACGAACAAACGAAAACATCCGACATGGCAAATAATTTCGGAATATCCACCGGTTTGACAAATTTAATAAAAGTTACGTACTCGGGGTACATCGCCCCCAGGGTATATAGATGCTTAACATAGTTATTGATATTGTCATCGCCGAACCACTTGGATCCGATGAAAACCATCATGGCATTAGGATGCTCCCGAATAATGGTAGGAAGAGCCTGCAAAAGAACATGCGGTCCCTTTACCTTACTTAATCTTCCTACAAACAGAATCACCTTTTTATTCGTCAGACCCAGCTCTTCCCGAACCTGATTTCTTGCCTGTTTCCCTTTTGCTGTCCACAATGGCTGAAATGTATCAAGGTCCACACCCGAATAAACGGTCCGGACTTTGGATTTTGCAAAAGGAAATCTGTCTGTGATGGTTCTTCCAATAAAATCACTGACTGTAACAACCTTTGAAACAATATTCAAGCATTCCTTTCCTTCTGCCTCACTCAATTTTTCAAAGGTGAACATCTCATTATGGACACTTAAAACAACCTTTGTCTGTGGAGCAGCTTCTTTAACCTGCTTCACCCAAGTTGGTCTATTACATAAATGGATCACGTCATAGTTCTCCTGGCTGATATGAGAAAGAATGGAAGGAAGGTACTTCTTTTCATCGAAACGGATATAGCGGACATGCCCTCTTCTTTCTTCCTGCTCCAGTTCTTCATGCTGTATGGATAAAATTGTGACATCATGCTTTGTACCAATGATTTTTGCAACAGAATCAATATAGATCTGTATCGCACCACCACGAATAGCCGGCACTGGAAGCTTTTCTGTTGCAATATATGCAATTTTCATATGTTACCTCCATTCACCTAAAAACGGTAGTTTATAAGTATCGTATGGATGAGCCGCCATATTTGAAGCTTTTCCCTCTTCCCTTTTCGAAAAAGGGCGTTTCCACTGTAACAAATTCCTCTTGTTCTTTAACACTTTCTCTTAAAAAACCATACCTTAAAGAAAATGCACTTCCCAAATCGGGTGCAAAAACAATCTTAGGTGTCTGCAGCAAGCTAAAAGCTGCAGCTTAATAGAGGATGGTGGATCGTTTGTCAGATGAAAACAAGCAAATTCTTAATGAAGCTTCAGAAGAGGAATATGTGTTATCACCAGAAGAAGAACAACGACTGATTTCCTTGGCGGAGACAATACTGAAGAACTGGGAGGTCACCGTTACTCAAATCGAGGTGGTACAAGGTGGGCAAATGGCGCTTGTATGGAAAATACATACGAGCGAAGGACCGATTTGCCTGAAAAGAATTCATCGCCCTGAAAAGAAGGCTTTATTTTCCATAAATGCACAAAACTATCTGGCCTTGAAGGGAACACGAGTACCCGGCATCATTCCAAATAAACACGGTGTGCTCTATACAAAGCATGGCCCCTTCCTGTTTGTTGTCTATGAATGGATCGAAGGGCGTCCATTTGAATTGACCGTCCAGGAAGACCTTGAATTTATCATGAAAGGATTGGCGGAATTCCATACGGCTTCCATCGGCTATCGTCCACCAGATGGCATTCCCATTTTCACCAAGCTGGGTCGCTGGCCGAACCATTATATCAAGCGCTGCCAGCAGATGGAAACATGGAAACTCATGGCTCAAACTATGCCAGAGGATCCATTCTCACAACTTTATTTAGCAGAGATCGATCCATTTATCCAAGAGGGCAGAAGCACATTGGCACGCCTGCTGCAGTCAGAATATCCGGCGTGGGTATCCGAACTAAAAGGTTCCCCGACTCTCTGTCATCAGGACTATGGAACAGGAAATTCCCTGCTTGGCGACGACGGACAGATATGGGTTATTGATCTGGACACGGTTTCCTTTGACCTGCCGATCCGCGACCTTCGTAAAATGATTATTCCCCTGCTTGACACTACTGGAGTATGGAATGAGGAACAGTTCCATATCATGATCAATGCCTATGAATCCATCTCGCCTTTAACAGAAAAACAAAAGGAAATCATGTTCATTGACATGCTCTTCCCATATGAACTGTATGATGTGATCCGCGAGCGCTATGTCCGGAAAACTCCGCTATTGGAGACGGAACTGGCAGAGGCTTTTGAATATGAAAGAATTAAATCCGGGGCATTGAATCAGTTGATAAAATGAAAGAAGGGCCTGGGACAAAACTAAAAAAATCTAACAAAAAGAGGAATAATTTAAGTGCCGGCTCAAAATACCGCTATTGATTTCCGTGCAAGACTTCGCTTTCAGCGGGTGACCCGCGAGCCTCTCCGGCTTCGCCTGCTGGGTCTTGCATTGACTACTGCTCCCGCAGGAGTCTTCGTCTTGCACTCCAATCAACCGCTAGTGTAATCTAAAACCTAAACGCATATTTTAATACTTTTAAAAAACCGAACCAATTTGAACGGAAACTCAAATTAGTTCGGTTTTTACTTAGGCTAAAACACTTTTGTCCCAGCCTCATTTTAAATTTGCCATGTATTATTTTACATCATTTACCATCAAAGTCTGGTATACAGCCCCTGGATCCTGACCACCATGGCCAGGATCTAACACTATCACTTTCATCCGTTTGTTTCCCTCCTTTCTATAAAATATCCTAGATTCCTGTGCCTAGTATGGGTAGAGGTGCGAAATCGGAAGGGAATATGTCCATTTTTTATTAGGGGTTTTATATCAGTTCATGCAAAAAAAACACCGAAGACCCGGAAGTCCTCGGTGGTGCTGTCATTCATATCACAAAATATGGTAACCGGAATCCACGTGCAGGTTCTCACCTGTAATGCCGCGGGCAAGGTCGCTGAAGAGGAATAATGCAGCATCTCCCACTTCTTCTTGTGTGGTTACACGGCGAAGCGGAGCTTTCTCTTCTATTTCTTTTAAAATGGAATTGAAGTCACTTACGCCTTTAGCGGATAAAGTGCGGATCGGGCCTGCGGAAATGGAGTTGACACGGATGCCAACCTTTCCTAGGTCGTTTGCCAAGTATTTTACACTTGCATCAAGGCTTGCTTTTGCAACACCCATCACATTGTAGTTGGCAACCACTTTTTCTCCACCAAGATAAGTCAGAGTTACTATACTGCCCCCTTCAGTCATCAGGCCTTTTGCTTCCTTCGCAACTGCAGTCAAGGAATAGGAGCTGATGTTGTGTGCCAGCATGAAGCCGTCCCTTGTAGTATTCATGTAATCGCCTTGCAGCTCTTCCTTGTTGGCAAAAGCGATGCAATGCGCAAGTCCATGAATGGTTCCAACCTCTGATTTGATCTGCTGGAAACACGTAGAAATATCCTCATCCTTTGTTACATCACAAGGAAGTACCAAGGAATCATTACGATCAAGGGATTCTGCCAATTCACGAACGCTTTTTTCCAAGCGTTCTCCTGCATAAGTAAATACTAGTCGAGCTCCTGCATCATGCAAGGAACGGGCAATGCCCCATGCAATACTTCTTTTATTCGCCACACCCATTACTACGTATGTACGACCATTTAAGGATAAAGTCATTTTTATATCCTCCTATTTATATAAGTTATTAGTACCTAGTCATAATTATAGCATAATCCTGTCGAAATGCGAACTTTTCTTTTTCTTCCATCATAATTAGCCGATTCATCTACCTGTAAAATCGGCCCATTCATAATCTCATTAATCATAATCCCGCTCGAGGAGCACTTCCTTAGGCAATTCTGTTCCACGCGTGCCGCGGAGGTCTTCTTTGGCTTCGGTAGGATAGTAGATGATGAAGCTTCCGGGATTAATTTTTGCGAGCTTGCCCGGTATCTTCTCGAGCTGTGGATGCCATGCTGTCGTACCTTTCCTGGCACTGATGACCACTACAATGTCATCTTCCATTAACTGCGGTAAATGGTCCTCATAGAGGGATGTCCATCCTTCCACCCACTCCACTTCTGTCGGAGGATTCGGTTTGATTTCCCTCATATGTGCTTTATAAGTATCTGGGAACCCTTTGATGGCATAACAATGAATGGTCGCCCCAAGATTACTGGCAATCTGTTTGATGGTGGCAAGTGCATCCCAATAACCCGGCTTGTGATCAATTCCATTCGGCAGAACAAGGATGATACGCTTTGTCGTGTTCAATGGGTGACCAAGCTTGGAGATGAGAACAGTTACATTGGATTGATCCAGCACCTGGTCGATGACTCCACCGAATATTTTCTGAGGAGCCCTTCTCTCCCCATTCCATCCGGCAACTAGCGTGGTAATTCTTTCTTCCGCTATCGCCCGGTTGATTCCGATGGCTATGTTTCGATCCACCCTTGTAGTGACACGGATCGGGACATCTGCTCCGCTGGAATACGAAACAGCCTGACCGAGCATTTTTTCCGCTTTTGCAACATCGCCTTCAGAAGCCCAAATGTCCCTCTGTACAACGCTAAGCGCATATAGTGGGTGCTCTTTTGATAGGGACTGCCGTATGACAAATGCCAGATCAAGAAGTGATGCCATTGTATTGGGATTGGCAATCGGAATCAGAATCCGTTCCGGCGCATCCCCTTTTTTGATTGGACGCTGGTCCTCGATCAAAGCAAGCTTCCGGCCATATTTTTCAACCAGGTAAGGACCGATGATACATGTAATCAAAATCATGATGATGACACCATTAACAGTAGCCTGATCAAGCAGACCAACATTAAAGCCGACCAAAGTCGCTGCAAGTGTGGCTGCCGCCTGTGGAGTCGTCAATCCAAATATGACAAGGCGCTCATCCTTTGAATATCGATAGAACTTGCTCGTAATGAATGAAGCCATATACTTGCTGAACAATAACCCAAAAACAATCGCCAAAGTCAATATCCATGCTTTCGGATTGCCAACCAGGACACTTAGATCCATGAGCATACCTACCGACAGCAGGAAGAATGGAATGAATATCGCATTGGCAGTGAAGCGTATCCGATTCATTAATGGCCCCTGTTCAAAGATGAAGCGATTCAATGCCAACCCTACCAAAAATGCTCCGATGATAGGCTGCAAACCTGCTATAAGTGCCAGTGATCCGGCTGTGAACAACAGTACCATGACATAAATGAATTCAGTCGGTCCTTCCGTTGAAACGTTGCGGAAAAACCACCGTGAAATAAAAGGTGTACCCAGGAAAATGATGGCAACAAACACGATGAGGGAAATGGTCAATTTGATGCCAAAGTAAATATCAAGCTGCCCTGCTGCTGCACCTGTGATGACAGCCAATACCAACAGGGCAAACATGTCAGTTAGAATACTTCCACCCACAGCAGTCGTGATGGCTTTACTTTTCCCAATCCCCAGGCGGCTTGCAATGGGATATCCCAACAAAGTATGAGAGCCAAGGATCGAGCCGATCAGTATAGCCGCTGCCAAATTGTAGCCCAGGAGAAGACTGATGAAAATTCCTACAGCTTGAGGAATCCAATAGGATAGCATTCCAAAAACAATACTCCGGTTTTTGTATTTCTTAAAGCCGTCCAAGTCCATTTCCAGTCCTGCAATAAAGATGATGAAAACAAGCCCCACTGTTCCCAACAGCTCTATGGTCGAACTTCTTTCCAATAGGCCAAGTCCATTTGGCCCGATGATCACTCCAGCCAGAATTGGCCCGATTAAACCAGGAATCCGCAATAATTTCATGAAATAGGGAAATATGAAAAATGTGATCATGGCTATCGTAAATACGAGAACAGGCTCTTTGATTGGCAGTTCAAACATCCATATCATCTCCAATCATATGTCTATGTAATAAGCTTTTTTCTTAAAGTTTGTTGCTTTTGTCCGTAAATAATCGGCTTTTGGATTTTTTACAGTTATTAGAACAAAAAAATCAAGTAAGAAAAAAAGCGAGCAAACCGGAAAAAAGCACGAAAGTAAAGACTGTTACGTGTGTATGTTGCATTAGTCAAAAGCAACAATGTATGCGAAAACAGCAATATTATAAGGAGAAATTATACCACGCTTTACCAATCGGGAGTATAATTAAACGTAAAAATTAACAGAAAGATAAAGGATGTCACATTCTTCATAACGAATAAGTTGCTTTATATTTAGTATTCTCTAGGTTTTTTTATTCACTCATTAATAACTGAAAGGTGAGATTGTTCATGAAAGTAGATATAATCGGGGATATTCATGGTTGCCATGATGAATTAAATAAGTTATTAGAAAAATTGGGGTACGGAAAAAGGGACAGCCTTTTTGTACATCCTGAAAGTAGAAAACTTGCTTTTGTGGGAGACCTAACAGACAGGGGCCCCGCTTCTTTGAAAGTGGTGAGCACCGTCAGTGATCTTGTGGCGAACGATCTAGCCTACTATGTTCCAGGGAACCATTGCAATAAGCTTTATCGCTTCTTTCTTGGAAATAAAGTTCAGCAAACACACGGACTTGAAACAACGGTTGCAGAATATGAACTGCTTTCCAAAAAAGATCAAGAGAAAATAAAAAACCGGTTTATTGCCCTATATGAAAATGCTCCCCTCTATCATGTATTGGATGATAAAAAGCTGATCATTGCACATGCAGGAATCAAAAAGGATTACATCGGCCAAAACAGCAATAGGGTGAAATCATTTGTCCTGTATGGTGATATTACGGGTGAGTTTCATGAAAACGGCATGCCGGTCAGGAGGGATTGGGCAGTCCATTACGATGGGGATGCATGGATTGTATACGGACATACACCGGTTCGGGAAGTCAGAGTGGTGAATAGGACGGCTAATATTGATACAGGTGCCGTATTTGGAGGCAAGCTGTCCTCATTAAGATACCCTGAAATGACAGTCGAATCGGTCCCGTCCAGTATGCCGTTTGTGAAGGAAAAATTCCGGGAATTGTGGGACTATGAAGAAGAAGGAAAAAAGCCATCCAACTAGCTTTCTTCTTTCTCCACAAGGCTTGACATGTCCTCCGGCAGTCTTGAATGGAAGGTTAGCTGCATTTCTCTGACTGGATGATAAAACGAGAGTTCAGAACTGTGAAGCGCCTGTCTGGCAATATGTGTTTTTTCTCCGCCATAAAGGGTATCGCCAGCCAATGGATGACCCAGATACGCCATATGCACCCTTATCTGATGCGTCCTCCCTGTTTCCAACCAGAGCGATACATGAGAATAATCCCGATGACCGCCTAGCACTTCATAGTTAGTAATCGCCCTTTGACCATCCGGTCTGACTTCCCGTTCAATGATACTTGTATCCTTCCGGCCGATAGGAGCTTCTATTCGTCCACTTCCGATTTCCATCCTCCCGTGTGCGATCGCTTCATATCTTCTTTTGATGGCATATTTCTTTTGCTGCAAAGAAAAAAGATGATGGGAATGCCGGTGTTTCGCAATCAGCATCAAGCCGGTCGTATCGCGGTCAAGCCTTGTCACAATATGTATGGTTGCCTCATAGCCGCAGGATTGATAGTAATGCAGCAGCGCATTAGCCAAGGTGCCCTTTCTATGCTCCCTGGATGGTATGGATGCCATATTGGCAGGTTTATCGATAACCAATAAATGATCATCTTCATAGACAATATTTAGCGGTATGGCTTCCGGCACCACATCTTCGCTCGGAATTTCCCTAGGGAATTCCACCATTATCTCGTCTCCCGCTTTTAACGGATATCTGACAGTCACTCTCTCATTATTGGCAAACAAGCCCCCACCGAAAAATTTAATCTCAGTGAGAGCCGTTTTGCTGATCTGTTTTTCTTTTAGAAATTCACGCAGAAGCTTTCCGGAATCCGCTTCATCAACTAGATATTTTAACGTAAACACGTTCACAATATACTCCTCTTTCTTACTTATCCGTGATAAATGAATCGCTGACCCGTTTCCAGAACGGAAAGGGACGGAAGCGCGCAAATCTGATCTTCTCTTTTGCCACCCTGCACTGTATGGACTTTACATCCTTATGCAGAAGCGTCAAATGGTCAATCGTTATCTGATAATCCACATCATTCACCGGTTTCAATAGGCAGGTATGGTGATCAGGCAAGACAAGCGGGGATCCGATCGTACGGAAGACCCGATTATTGATGGAAGCCATTTCAGCCAATTGGATCGCCGGCAAAGAAGGATGGAGAATGGCTCCGCCAAGCGCTTTATTGTATGCTGTACTGCCTGATGGAGTGGAAATGCATAGTCCATCTCCCCTGAACGTCTCGAAAAGCTGTCCTTTGATTTCCACATCCATGACGAGCGTACCTTCCACACTTTTCACTGTACACTCATTCAATGCAAGATATCTTGCTTCCCGTCCACCATCGATATAGCGGATGATTACCTCAAGTAGAGGATACTCCACAATCTGATAAGGAGTTTTGGCAATGGCGATGACAAGCTTTTCAATCTCTTCCGGTACCCAATCTGCATAAAAACCCAAGTGTCCGGTATGCACCCCGATAAATGCCGTTTTATCAAGCCTGCTGCGGTATCGGTGAAAAGCATATAATAATGTACCATCTCCACCTACCGACACGACGATGTCAGGCTGGTCCTCATCATAGATCAATTCAAAATCCTGCAAGTACGTCCGCATTTTATGCATGAGCGTATTTGACACGGAATCCCCTTTGGAGGTAATTGCAAACTTCATACTTCCACCCCTGAAATAAGATATTGTTCAAGAAGCCATGGCAAAACTTAATCTGTATCCTTGTTTTCTTTCTTCCTGGAGAATATGGCCTGTGCTTCCTGAATCTCTCCACGGATCTGTGACATCTCCGCATCAAGCAGATATGCCGCTTCAGCCGCACGTACCAGACGCTCTTTGATATCCTGAGGAAATTGCCCACTATATTTATAATTCAAGGAGTGCTCGATGGTTGCCCAAAAATTCATGGCAAGCGTACGAATCTGGATCTCCACAAGTATTTTCTTTTCACCGTCGATAGTCTGTACCGGATACCTGATCACGACATGATAGGAACGGTACCCGCTGCTTTTTTTTGTGGAAATATAATCTCTTTCCTCCACAATCTCAAAGTCATTCCGGATCCGCAGCAATTCCACAACCCGATAGATGTCATCCACAAACTGGCACATCATCCGGACTCCGGCTATATCCTGCATTTCCTCTTCCAGCTTCTCAAGCGAAAAGCCTTTTCTTGTCGCTTTGTCCAAGATACTTGCTATCGGTTTTACTCTACCTGTTACAAACTCGATCGGAGAATGCTCCGACTGCATGGTAAATTGGCTGCGCATCCCTTTCAATTTCACTTTCATTTCATCAATAGCCTGTTTATAAGGTGCTAAAAACAAATCCCAATGCTGTATCATAATTGGCCAAACCCCTTAGAAAATATCGTTTACTCGTTTCTCCATCTCTTCCCCGTAATTGGCGTTATCTTTTATGTTCTCTAGCAAATAGCCCAGTTCCTCTTCTATGTTTGTTAAAAGCAAGGCCATTTTATCAACGACAAGTACAATCGCCTTCTTTTCTTCCATCGCTTTTTTCAAATCTTGCCAATATGTATCCTTCACGCTTACATAGATGAATTCCGAAGGCGTTTCCAATATATAAATAAAGGATAAATTATCAGAGTCCACAAGCATTTTATTGCCCGCTGCCACTTGCTCCAATGAAAACGAAACAGGATCCGCTTGAAGTAAAAGCTGCTCTTCATTCCATGATGTGTGTGTGATTTCTATTCTCTTTTGCATAATAATCTCCTTCCAACCTAAATCCTACATTTATTTTATCATAATTCCCAGTTATCATCTAAATGGAAACGCTACTTTTTGATTTTTGGCTGTTTTATTTTGATAATTGTAACCATTAAATGGAGCCCGTTGATTTCCGCTACGAACACTTGCTTTCCGCGGGGACGGATTGGAGCCCCGCGGAAAGCGAACGCCTGGAACGGAGACCAACAGGGAGTTTATTGTTCACATTAATCTTTAGTTTAGCTCCCTATGCTTAAAGGAAATGATCTTGATTTTTTCATTCTTACAAGAATAACAGTTTATCGTTGCTATCTAAATAAAAGCAAGTGATAATGGAAGTATACCAATTATGAGAGGTAATAATATGAGCCATCAGGAAATTGAAATAGAATTTAAAAACATTCTCACCTTTGAGGAATTTACCACTCTATGCTCTAGCTTTCAAGTACATCCGGAAGATTTCTTTTCTCAGGAAAACCATTATTTTGATACGGATAGATTTGAATTGAAGGAATGTGGCTGTGCACTTCGCATCCGCAAAAAAGGGGAAACATACACCCTTACACTCAAACAGCCTGCGAACGAAGGATTGCTTGAGACCCATCAAGCCATTACAGGGGAAGAAAAGGATATTATGTTCGATGAAGACCAAGGACTTATTCCGGGAGTCATCGCTGATATTTTGAAGGATGAGCTTGGTATTGATTCATCAGATATTCATTACTTCGGATCCCTGAAAACAAATCGTGTGGAGATTCCTTATAATAATGGTCTTCTTGTATTGGATGAAAGCCACTATCTGCAGACCAGCGATTTTGAAATGGAATATGAAGTCAGCAATTACCAAGAAGGACAACAGGCTTTTCACGAGTTGCTAAGAAAGCATCAAATTCCAATCCGCGAAACGAAAAATAAAATTGCCCGCTTTTATGATGTAAAAGTGTGCAGACTAAATGAATAGGTGATTAGCAATGAATATTGATCAAGTTCGTTCCATGATCCAAATACAAGCCCTGCAGAATCTGCAGAGCAACAAGACATCCCATTCCCCGACTGCAAGCTATCAATCTTTTGCCAGTCTGTTTGAAGGGTTACTGCAACAGCCGAATAGCGGGGAGAAGAATGCTGGACCATTTGCATCTTCTCATCCATTGAACATGGCTCACCTTACAAGCCTATCCAACTATCTACCGGAAGCTGCCCTATCGAAAATAGCGGAAAGCAATGGCTCCAGTGTGGCCGTACGATCTGATTACGAGGATCTTATCGAGGAGGCTTCGGTCAAGTATGGAGTTGACCCCTCATTGATTAAATCAATCATTCAGCATGAATCCAATTTCAATCCCTCTGCAAAAAGTCATGCCGGTGCGCTAGGATTGATGCAGCTGATGCCACAGACCGCAAAAGGACTTGGTGTGCATGATGCAACCGACCCTAGACAGAATATTATGGGCGGTACCAAGTATATCCGTCAAATGCTCGACCGCTATGACGGGAATGTATCCCTTGCACTTGCAGCGTACAACGCGGGTCCAGGCAATGTGGACAAGTATAATGGGATTCCCCCTTTTAAAGAAACCATCAACTATGTTCGCAAGGTCACGGGGAGTTTGATGAGTTAAGCCTATTACAATCTTTTTAGAGCAAGCGCTTTTAGGCGCTTGCTCTTTTTTGTCCTTCCCCCACCTATTATTTGTAAGATTGGAAGCGAAATATTTGAGATATAATAAGCACATTGCTAAAATATACATACAATCACACATTGAACTGAATAAGGAGTTAAAGAAAAATGAATAACATACAATCACCCTTTGAACTAATCGGCGGAGAGCAGGTTATTCATGAACTTGTAGATGCATTTTACTTACGTGTCAGTCGCCATCCTGATTTAGCTCCCATATTCCCTGATGATTTGACGGAAACGGCAAGAAAGCAAAAGCAGTTTCTTACCCAGTATCTTGGAGGTCCCTCCCTTTACACAAGTGAACACGGACATCCGATGCTGCGTGCACGCCATTTGCCTTTTGAAATAACCCCAACACGTGCAAATGCTTGGCTGGCCTGTATGGAAGAAGCAATGGATGAAATTGGACTTGAGGGTTCATATCGAAAAGAATTTTTTCAGCGTTTAGTTTTAACGGCTCATCATATGGTTAATACCCCAGACAAACCTGAAGAAAAGGAAGATTCATGTGACCTGTAACGATAAACAGCTTTTCTATTTAAATAATATCCGACATACGACAAACAAACCGGTTGAAGTGTACTTTTTCATTGATCCCCTTTGCCCTGAATGCTGGGCATTGGAGCCGATACTAAAAAAATTGCAGATGCAGTACGGCCAGTACTTTACAATCAAACACGTATTGAGCGGCAGGCTGACCTCCCTTAATTTATCAAAAAAGCATTACGCCGCCTCCATGGCCCAGGTTTGGGAGAGGACGGCTACTCGTTCCGGGATGTCCTGTGACGGTTCACTTTGGCTTGAAAACCCTATCGCAACTCCTTATGCCGCATCCATGGCAATCAAAGCGGCGGAATTGCAAGGAAAAAAAGCTGGCACCAAGTTTTTGCGCAAGCTTCAGGAGGTACTGTTTCTCGAAAAGCAGGATATTTCAGAGCTTACTGTACTCATTGACTGTGCAGAATCGGTTGGATTGGATAAAGAGGAATTCATGGGTGATATGAACGGGGAAAGCGCCGCCAAGGCGCTGCAGTGCGATTTGAAGATTACAAATGAGATGGAAGTAAATGAAATACCGACGCTTGTATTCTTCAATGAAAATATTGAGGAAGAAGGAATCAAGGTATCCGGCTATCATTCTTATGAT
Organism: Sutcliffiella sp. NPDC057660; assembly: GCF_042800035.1. Lineage (NCBI taxonomy): Bacteria > Bacillati > Bacillota > Bacilli > Caryophanales > Bacillaceae > Sutcliffiella > Sutcliffiella sp. NPDC057660. The sequence continues at coordinate 102,956 of NZ_JBHVHV010000012.1, read as the reverse complement.
GTGTATGTCCATATATTACAGGACATGCTCGGTGAGTACCCCTTCCCTACAATGTTGCCACCTTTGGAGGACTTTCTGCAGCAGTTCCAATTTGTTGCCACAAAAGAAATATCGGTCGTCTATAACCTGCCGATTGTGGAAGTGGAACGGGAGCTGAAAAAGCTTCAGCTGGCACAGAAAGTCGAACAGGTACCTGTAAAATACGGTACGTTTTGGAGATATTTAGCTTGATAATTATCGTGATATAAAGAAAAGCCTTGGTCTGGGACCAAGGCTTTCTTCTTGTCATATAGACAACAAAGGGGATGGGAGAAATTTTTCACGGTCAAACAAAGGGGTATATGTTTGTTTGTGAATCGTTTCACGATATTAATATATCAAATTTTGTCGACTTTTGACAAGTACTTTCCCTTCAATTTCACAACATTGTCACAAACAGCAGTAAATTCATTTTTAAGGAAAAGATTGAGGACTTGTCACATACACATAACTAAGAGTGGACAAAACGCCGGGAAGGTGAGTTAAGTCATGAATAAATTGCCCTTTATTCTTGCGATACTGTTTATTGCATTCTGCTTTTATATCAACATATTAGGACTTTTGGAAATATACCCTCTTTATTTTACCTCGCCCCTATTGTTTTTTTCTGTGTTTCTGTTTATGGGCATGCTCAATAATAAGGATCGATTCCGAGGGTTTAGAAAGTGAAAGACTCCCCATTCAAATTGATGGGGAGTCTTTTTATATTTTGTCACCATTGAACACCGCTGTTGATTTCCGCACTAGGCTGCGCTTTCCGCGGGGCTTGCGAGAGCCTCCTCGGCTTCGCCTGTGGGGTCTCCACTAAACGCTACCTCCCGCAGGACAAGGAAGGCTGCGGCAGCGATACATCGCACGAAGAAAATGCTCGCATTTTCGAGGAGTCTTCGCCTATTGCTCCAATCAACAGCTAATATTCGCAAAAATCAACACTTCTAATTAGCAAAGCCTACATTTTACGACAGAAGCTCTTCCATTTCTTTCAGCTTCTCTTCAAACACTTTGCATGCCTCTTCGATCGGAGTGGACTGAGTCATATCCACTCCTGCTTTTTTCAATACTTCGATTGGATAGTCCGAGCTGCCCGCTTTCAGGAATTCAAGGTAGCGGTCAACTGCTGGCTGGCCCTCCTCAAGGATCTGCTTGCTGAGAGCAGTCGCTGCACTATAGCCTGTTGCATATTGATATACATAATAGTTGTAATAGAAGTGAGGAATTCTTGCCCACTCCAGACCGATTTCCTCATCAATATGGATGCTGTCACCAAAATATTTCTTATTCAGCTCATAGTAGGTTTCTGTCAACAGGTCGGATGTCAGAGCCTCACCACTCTGAGCAAGCTCATGGATTTTGTGCTCAAATTCTGCAAACATCGTTTGGCGGAATACAGTGCCACGGAATCCTTCCAGGAAGTGGTTAAGTAAATAAAGACGCTTCTTATCATCATCGATGGTTTTCAATAGATAATCATTCAATAATGCCTCATTACAAGTGGACGCCACTTCCGCGACAAAGATGGAATAGTTTCCATACGGATAAGGCTGAGTCTTTCTTGTATAATAGCTGTGTACGGAATGGCCGAACTCATGTGCAAGAGTGAACAGGTTATTGACATTGTCCTGCCAGTTCATAAGGATATACGGGTTGGTTCCATAAGTTCCGGAAGAATAAGCACCTGAACGCTTCCCTTTGTTCTCCTGTACATCCACCCATCTGTTTTCAAAGCCTTCTTTCAGAATCTCTGAATACTCTTCTCCAAGTGGAGTCAGCCCTTTCAGGATATATTCCTTTGCTTCATCATACGTAACAGCCATCTTAACATCCTTGATCAGTGGGGTATATAGGTCATACATATGAAGCTCTTCCACACCAAGCACCTTTTTGCGTAGTTCCACATATCGGTGAAGCAGGTGCAGGTTCTTGTTGACCGTATCGACTAGATTGTCATACACCGTTTCAGGGATATTATTATTGCTTAGCGCGGATTGACGCGCAGAATCGTAATTGCGGACCTTCGCCTGGAAGTTGTCCTTTTTGACAGTCCCACCTAAAGTGCTCGCAAAAGTATTTTTGTATTTCCCATAAGTTTCATAAACAGCTTTGAAAGCATTTTTTCTCACTTCCTGATTCTCGCTCTCCAGGAAACGTATATAACGGCCGTGTGTAATTTCCACTTCTTCCCCATTCTCATCTTTAACAGATGGGAATGTCAGATCTGCATTGTTAAGCATGCCGAAAGTATTGGAGGATGCGGATAACACCTCGGAAGCTTCCGCGAGCAATGCCTCTTCCTTTGCAGACAATACATGTGGACGTTGTCGGTTAATTTCGTCGAGTGAATGCTTATAAAGGGAAAGCTCATCATGCTCCTGAAGGAACTTAGCTATTTCCTCTTCCTTCATCGTCAAAATTTCCGGTACAACGAATGATAACGCGCTTGCCACCTGTGTATAAAGGTTCGTTGCACGGTCATTCAGGCCTTGGTAAAAGCTGTTTGTAGTATCCTGGTCATAGCGCATATGAGCATATGTATACAGCTTGCCTAGACGGCTTGAGATGGAATCCTGGTATTGAAGTGCTTCAAACAGGTTTTCTGCCGACTTGGATAGTGATCCTTCAAAGTCCTGTATTTTTCCGATCATCGCTTTTACTTCCTGGAATTCCTTTTCCCATGCCTCATCACTTGAAAAAATATCTTCCAATCTCCATGTATCTTCTGCAGAGATATCTTTACGTTCTTGTAGTTTTTTAACGGCTGTTTGTTCTGCCATAAATTGGTACCCCCTTGAAAAAAATTAAAAAATGCATCTTTTACCTATTCGACGCAAGCTTATTATTCCCTCTTTTCTTTTCATTAAATGTAGTTGTTCACACTTTCAAGACAATCCTGTCCAGAATGTCCTTATCATGTGCTGTTGCCTCTTCCATCGTGTTGTATCTTTTTTCACTTACTGCCTTCCTGAAGACCAGGTCGTTCTCTTTCTTCAGAATGCCAACTGCGCATAGTTTCTCCAGGTATTCTATAATAGCATTTGTATAATGTCCAAATCTTACTAATGGAAGCTGCTTGACTTTCACATGGGCATGTTGGATGCGTTGATTAAAACGGTTCATCAGGGATGGAATGTGAATGATGGAATCGACGGGGGTATGATAGATGGAGTCAAAATAAATCCAGGCCTGCCACTGGAGGACCGGGGTCTGAAACCAATAAGAAGAAGAAATCGGTATTCCAATAGCTGCAGGACATAATGACAGCGGGATTTGCATTTTCGTGTAGCAATAATTACGTAACTTCTGGTATGCCGGGTATAGACAGAAATCGTATCTCCATCTCCTTTTCGAATGTAGCCATTTTGTTTTCCAATAGCTTGGCGGGGTTTTTCTGTTATGTGGGGGATGCAGCTGCCATTCCTTGCTTGTTTTTGAGAATATATAGGAATCAAGGCTGTTAAATCCGAAAAGTGGGTGAAGGTAATGAAAGACCGAATATTGTGGACAAAAGCTTAAGATGTAGGGGGATTCGCCTTTTTTATGATTCTGTAAAAAAGACCATTGAAACGCGGATAGTTTCATATAGGGTTGGATGTTTCCGAGCTTTTCTTTGCCGATTAACCAGATGGGAATAATGGATTCTGATTCATATAGTGTGGATCTTTGTTCGATGATGGAAGGGTGGATGGTAGAGCACTGAAACTCAAATGCAAAGTCCTGCTTGGTTCTCAAAAATACATCCGCTCTTTGCATGGTCTGCGGGATATAGTATTCCAATTCGGGGGATCCACTTATTTTCAATGACTGATAGAGCTTTGCTTTTCCCTCTAAATGATAGAAGGTTTCTGCTTCGGTGGAAGCTCGGCATTCTGTGTTCAGATGAGCGAAATGCATTCTTCGTATATTCCCGCTTTTAAGTTTCACTTCCGAATCACATGCCGGGCAATTATACTTGTACTTTTTTATCGTCTCCTGTGATGACGTGTCTTTGTGATCATGCAAGGTTATAAGGATACCATCTTCTCTTTTTGCTACAAACATTGATTCACTCCTTTTTTTGTGTCATCTCCCTATATTCTGCATCTCTCGACAATATCCTTGTTATATTTGAAAATAGTATTTTGGAGTAAAATTACTAATAAAATTGATTTTTGGAGAAATTCAGTGCAGATGTTTGGGAGGGGTTTCGTTATAAAGTTTATGATGGACTTTTTATTGAGGATTCAGGGGAAAAAGGCTCTTCATTAAGGTCATGATGAGCATTTTTCTACCTTTCCTAACTCAAAAAGCCCTTCATAAAGGCAATGATGAGCTTTTCACTACCTTTCCTATCTCAAAAAGCTCTTCATCAAAGTCATGATGAGCTTTTCCCTACCTTTCCTATCTCAAAAAGCCCTTCATCAAAGTCATGATGAGCTTTTCCCTGCCATACCTATCTCAAAAAGCTCTTCATCATGGCGATGATGAGCTTTTTACTACCTTTCCTTACTCAAAAAGCCCTTCATAAAGGCAATGATGAGCTTTTCACTGCCATACCTATCTCAAAAAGCCCTTCATCAAAGTCATGATGAGCTTTTTACTACCTTTCCTAACTCAAAAAGCCCTTCATAAAGGCAATGATGAGCTTTTCACTGCCATACCTATCTCAAAAAGCTCTTCATCATGGCGATGATGAGCTTTTCACTACCTTTCCTAACTCAAAAAGCCCTTCATCAAAGTCATGATGAGCTTTTCACTGCCATACCTATCTCAAAAAGCCCTTCATTCAAACCCATGAGACACTTTTCAGGTCGCTGCCGCTCCACCCCACCCGCCCCAAACAAAAAAAACTGCCCAAAAGTGAAATCAAGTCACTTTCGGACAGCCTCAAGCTCCAATATTATAGTAGTGGTGAAGCAAGTCTTGCCAAGGATTCCGCGACTTTCTGGTAGAATGGCCGATTGGCAAACACACCCTTCACGATCGGGTTGCTCTCGAGAAGGTCCTTTTCAAAATCCTCCACCAAAGATAATACGCTTTCCGTATTATATAGAAATGCGTTCACTTCAAAGTTCAGGTGGAAGCTCCTCATGTCCATATTTGCCGTTCCGATCGAGGCGATTTCATCGTCCACTATCACGACTTTGCTATGCAGGAAGCCTTTTTCATATTCATAGATCTGCACCCCTGCTTCCATCATCTCTGGAAAATAGGAGTGGGAGGCATAATAGACGATTCGTTTATCGGGCCGTTTCGGAACCAGAAGCCTGACGTCCAAGCCGCTTAACGCTGCAACTTTCAGGGCTGTGAAAATATCATCATCCGGAACAAAATATGGAGAGGCAATCCAGATTGATTTCTGAGCCGAGGTAATCATGGAAAAGTACAGGCTTTTTATTACTTCCCATTCCTGATCCGGTCCGCCGGCTATCATCTGTACCCCGCCATGATTTCTCTCAGTTAAGGTTGGTGTCAAGTAACTCGGGGTCAGCAATGACTGATCGGTTGCATAGTACCAGTCCTGCAGAAATATCAACTGCAGCGTACGGACTGCCTCCCCTTTTACGAACAGATGGGTATCCCGCCAATAGCCGAAATATTCATCCCTTCCCAGATATTCATCCCCAATGTTAAGGCCGCCGACAAAGCCGACCTCTCCATCAACCACAATTATTTTACGGTGGTTTCTGAAATTAACTTTATTGTTGAAAACTGGAAATGCAACCGGTGAAAAAGAAACGATTTCCACACCGGCTTCACGCAATTCTTTCAAATACGATTTGCCAAGACCCAGACTGCCCACTGCATCAAAAAGGAAACGCACATATACGCCTGATTTTGCTTTTTCCATTAACAATTGTTTGATTTGATTGCCTATTTCATCATTTTTCACTATGTAATATTCCAAATGAATATGGTGCTTCGCCTTATTAATCTCTTCCAGGATTTTCGAGAAGGTCCGATCGCCATCTGTCAGCACTTCGGTATCCGTTTGAAAGGAAATGGGACTTCTTCCGATGTTTTGTGATAGTCGGAAAATGCTTCTTTTACTTTCTCCCAATAAAGCGATGTCTTCCTTGGTATAGATTCGTTCCCCTTCAATTTCCCTTATCGCTTCCTTATCCAATAGAGCCTTCCTCTGAAACAGTCTCCGCTTTCTTACATTGCGTCCGAACAGGAGATAAAAGAAAAATCCCAATACCGGAAAACTGCCGAGGACAACCAGCCACGTCAGGGTTCTAGTAGGATGCCGGTTCTCCAATGATATTAAAAATCCAATAAAGACGACGCTAATCGTAAAAAGTACAGATATCGAACCTAGCAGCCACCCTTCCCATATTCCCTGGGTGGCAAATAGTACAGCTCCTACCGCCAAAACAAAAACAGAAACCCTAACTGTATTCTTCAACAAACTTCATCTCCCTAAGTACATCTATCTGTCTGGAAAAAAAACCGATTTCAACAAAGTGAAATCGGTCTTTTTATTTAAGTGGAAAATGCATGGTCATTTCTTTCATTGCAGTATCTTTCACAACTTCGGAACCATACTCTTGGAGACGGTGGATGCTCATTGCCGACTCATCCCCATACTCAAGGAGAACACTAAGCACATTATCTATTTCCTCATCCGTATAATGCTCACTGGAAAAATCAACATATAAATAATAGCTGCCTTCATAAAAGTAAAGGCTATTACTTAAATTCTCCAAGTGCTGCAGACGATGACTGACAGAAATAATATATTCAAGATCCTTGAAACGGATCATGAACTGCAATAGATCTGTTTCTTCTTCGAGCTTATCATCTTTATTATCCACTTTAGGGTTGGAATTGAAATGCTGATCGATCAACGCTTCTATTCGCTCATCCACAGGGATATCGATTTTTTTGTCATCGGAAACAGGAACCTCAAAATTCTTCCCGTCCTTGGAAAGCTGAGCTCTTGTCACAACTACCTCCAAGCCTTTATCAAGAGCCTGTACCTGTATCCACAATGGCCCTTCCACCATAAAATCTTCTTCATCGTGGGCTTCGTCCATCATTTCCCAGAAAAGCTCTTCGCTTCTTTCACGATTGTACCAGATTTCTTCACGGTCAAAGCCTCTTTCCTCTATATCACCATATGAAATATAAAATTTTACCGTATGATCATTAATTCGTTCGATTTCCATCTAACAACACTCCCTTCTGATTAGGCAAATGATCAGCGCTCATCATTACACGAACCTCATAACCCTTGTACAAGCATGAGATAAGCTATCCTCTATACTGTCCGCTTCTCATTTTCCTCCGTTTTTCCTTGGAAGGGACCCTCCTCGAAACTTTTTAGCCTTTGTTACAATTTATCCATTTCACACAGCCCGTAAACCTATATCCTATGCAAAGATGGAATACCTTGTACTCTTATTTTATGATAAAAAAAGGAAGAATGGAAATAAAAAAGCTCATATTTTTAAAAATCGTTCATCTGCCTACTTTACGCTTCCCACACCCACAAACCGCCTGATTCAAGTCCAAGATTAAGTCATAAATCCAGACAAGCCTCACTATATTTATAGAGGAAAGGGACACAAGAAGGGGCGATAGTGTGGATTTGGAGCTGATAACTTCCATATTGATCATCATAGGCATAGACATTGTGCTTGGAGGTGACAACGCAATAATCATTGCATTGGCATGCAGGAACCTTCCAGAGCAATACAGGAATAAGGCAATAGTCACCGGAACTTTTTTGGCCATCATTTTTCGGATACTTATCACCATTGGTGCAGTATACTTGCTTGCCATCCCATTTTTGCAATTTGTAGGCGGTGTCCTATTGGTCTACATTGCCATCAATCTCCTGAAAAAACAAGACGAGTCGAAGATGATTACAGGTAGTACTTCTGTGGGAGTTGCAATCAGAACCATCGTAATGGCGGATATCATAATGGGAATCGATAATGTAATGGCCGTTGCCGGGGCCGCCCACGGTCAGTTTCTGCTTGTGGTCATCGGTTTGGTTGTATCCGTCCCGATAATAATATGGGGGAGTAAAATTATATTAAGGGTAATGGATAAATATCCTATTATTATCTATTTTGGGGCAAGCATTCTTAGTTTTACTGCAGGAAAAATGATAATACATGAACCGGTAATCCAAATATTGATCCATCAGGAAAGTTGGAGAACTGCCTTTCCCTTTATATTGACAATAAGCGTGCTTGCGGTTGCAGTCATTCAGAAGAAAACAGGCTGGAATAGTTAAAAAAGCTTCTACATTTGAATCATGTAGAAGCTTTTTTATTGTTCTATTAGCCGTTAACCAAGCGTTGAGCTTCTCGCAGCTGGAACGTTCTTACCTTTCTTGGTAAGAAGCGGCGAATTTCATCTTCGTTATATCCTACTTGCAATCTTTTTTCATCAATGATAATCGGTCGTCTTAAAAGACCAGGATGTTCCTTTATGACAGAATATAATTCTTGAAGAGGCATGGCCTCCACATTGATATTCAGCTTTTGAAAGATTTTTGATCTTGTAGAAATGATTTCATCTGTTCCATCCTCCGTCATGCGAAGGATTTCTTTGATCTCATCAATGGATAAAGACTCAGAGAAAATATTTCTTTCTGTATATGGAATGCTATGCTCTTCTAACCAATTTTTCGCTTTGCGGCAAGACGTACAACTTGGAGATGTATATAAGGTTACCATGAACTTTCCCTCTCCTTTTATTCTTAATTTATTCGAAAAAGAACATGCTGTAGGATTCTAATTGTGAATCACTCTCAATTTGAAATTACTATAAAAAAGGAATTTCTATTAAGTATTATACACGATTTAGGTGTAAAAAGGTACAGTATTTTATAAGTTAGACAAGTTGTCACAACATGTTCGCTTTTTCGTAGAATTTCTTTTTTTACCTACTTGTACAACTTTTCTTCTTATATATGACGTATAAGAGTGACGAAAAGTTTCATTTAAATGAGGTTAATTCTCATCATTTTTCACCTGTTCACATTTTGTTAACAAATGTGCTCTTTCCTTTTGGCTCGGATAGTTAGGAATTGTAAGGGTTTCAAATACATGTTAGTTTTATATTTAGACATGATAAGTATGAGGTGAAAGAATTTGAGAAAAACATGGTTGTTTCCTGCAATTTTTTTGCTAGTATTTTCGACAGCCTGCAGTCAAAAAGAGATTACGAGTCAAAACACGGAATCTAACAAAGTACCTGTTTCGGTCGCAGAAGTCATTGAACAAAACATTAGCAATACCATTGAATTAGTTGGAATGGCAGTACCTGAGACCCAAGTGCCACTCCTCACTACCTCCCCCCTGACCGTTGAAAAGGTTCATGTGAAAATTGGTGATATAGTCAAAAAGGGCGATTTAATTGTTTCATTGGATCCTACAGCTGCCAATGAGCAGGTGACTCAGGCCCAAAACGCAGTGTCGGAATTGGAAAATGCCCTCTCTAAAATGAAAGAAATGCAACAGGCTGCTGAAAGTCAAGCCTCTTTAACTGATATACCCAAGTTGCAGGGGGAATTAAACCAATCTTTAGAAAAATCTCAAGCACTTTTAGATGGAGTTGAAACAGGCGCTGTCACTTCCCTTGATCTACTCCAAAGCACGATGGAAGTGATGTTAAAGCAAGCCCAGCTCTCCACAGCAGCGAGCCAGGCTCAGCAAATGCCCTCCTTTAATACTGTAGAGATTGAAGCACAGTTAAATCAGGCACGCCAAGGTCTGAAACAGGCAGAACAGCTTGCTGAAGCTGCCAGCATCACAAGTCCGATAGACGGCATCGTTTCGGAGCTTAATGTAGTGGAAGATGGAATTGCCGCTCCCAACGTTCCGATCGGAACCATCATCAGACAGGACAACATATCTGCGACTTTTCAAGTAAACAGCTATCAGGTTTCAAAATTACAGGCTGGACAGAGAGTCACCATTTCTTTTGAAGGACTATCGGATTCTTATGAATCAGCGATAGAAACTGTTTCTCCGACCGTCAATCAGCAGACTAATATGTTTTCGGTCATCATTCCTGTAAGCAACACAGAGCAGTTCATTAAAGGCGGAATGCGTGCTACCGCATATGTGTCGGTTGATAATCTCGATGCACAGATTGTCGTCCCGAATGATGCGATATTATATGAAGAGGCCACCCCCTATGTTTATTTGATAGAAGACGGAAAAGCATTGCGCCGTGATGTTACTACCGGTTTTCGGGATGGAGAAATGATTCAGATTATCGAAGGCCTGATAAAAGGACAGAAAGTCGCCGTTGACGGAAAAGAACGGTTAAAAGACGGCACTGATATTTCAGAAAAAAAGTGAGTGAGCAACTTTTATGAAAATTGCAAAGCTATCTGTACTACGACCAATTGCGATGAGCATGGTGATTGTGCTTATGCTCATACTCGGCGCTGTCAGTATGAGGAGCATGACGGTCGATTTATTCCCTGAATTGACCTTCCCTATAGTGGCCGTCACGACTACCTATGAAGGCGCTGGACCTGAGGAAATCGAAAATTTGATTTCCTCTCCTATTGAAAATGCAATGGGCACTTTGCCGAATGTTGAATCTGTGACATCAATATCAAGAACTGGCGGCTCACTGGTCCTGGTTGCTTTCACATGGGGAACCAATATGGATTTTGCATCGCTTGATATGCGCGAGAGGATCGACTCTGTAAGGGACTTTTTGCCTCCAGGTGCCCAATTGCCGCGAGTTCTGAGATTTAATCCAAGTGACCTACCCATTGTACAGCTAGCTATTACAGACCCTTCAGGTGAAATGGTAAAAGCGAAGAGGCTGGCAGAAGAGGAAATCGAACCTGAACTGAATAGCGTGGATGGAATCGCCTCCATATCAGTCGAGGGCGGTGCAGAAAGTGAAGTTCGTGTCACCTTGGACCCGAATACACTTTCCACCTTTGGAATCTCCATTGATCAGTTGCAGCAAATCATCTCATCGGAAAACTTGAATCTTCCTGGTGGCGCTTTAACCGATCAGAACCAGGATCTGCCTATCCGGATTACGGGGGAATATGGCTCTATCACTGATATTCAGACGCTCCCTATCCCGACCTCTAAGGGGATCGTCCAACTCGATCAGCTTGGTGAAGTAAAGGAAACACTTCAGCCTACCACTCAGTTAAGCTATCTGAACGGAGAGCCTGCTGTAGGGATGTCCATCCTGAAGCAGTCGGGAAGCAATACCGTTACAGTGGCCAATGATATCAATAAGAAATTGGAAGAAATCAAGGAAACGCTTCCTGAAGGCGTTGAAATTAAGCCAATCTTTGACCAAAGTCAGTTTATCGAACAGTCCATTCGTGCTGTAGCTTCCAACATGATCCTCGGAAGCCTGCTCGCAGCTCTTGTTCTTTACTTTTTCTTAAGAAACTTGAGAAGTACGCTGATTATCCTGTTCTCCATCCCCCTTTCCATAGTGACCACGTTCATCTTTATGTACTTCAGCGGCCAGACGCTTAACCTTTTGACGCTTGGCGGGTTGGCATTGGGAATTGGAATGATGGTGGATAACGCAATTGTAATTCTGGAGAATATATATCGTTTAAGGCAGAAAGGGTATTCATTAAAAGATGCGGCAATCGAGGGGACAAGTGAGGTCGGACCTGCCATCATAGCCTCCACTCTTACTACCGTCATTGTATTTTTACCGATCGTTTTTGTCGACGGATTGGCTGCACAGCTATTCAAACCTTTGGCACTTGTTGTATCGTTCTCGCTTTTAGCTTCTTTGTTCACAGCTTTGATTATAGTACCTTTGTTCTCATCCCTACTATTAAAAGTCAATAAGAAAAGCTCGCGATTCGAAGAAAGATTCAGCTCGTTTTCTTTATGGTATAGAAACGTACTACATAAGGCCCTCCAGCATCCGAAGAAAACGATATCACTAGTATTATTGCTCCTGGTGGCTTCCCTTTTTGGTACACCGTTTATCGGAAAAGAATTTTTACCTCAGCAGGACCAAAGCTTTATTTCCATGACAGCGCGGTTGCCGGAAGGAAGCTCGCTTGATGCTACCTACGGTGTGATGGAGGATATCGATCAGAAACTGAAAAAGATAGAAGAGATTGACCTTTCCTTTGTTACGGTCGGTGGAACTGATAACTTCTCTGTTTCTGCCGGTACACAATCAAACAGGGCTAATTACAGTATTTTGCTTGTACCCTTGAGTGAAAGGAACAGGTCTGATACAGAGGTCGGAGATGAAATCAGAGTGCTGCTGCAGGACATTCCCGGAGTGGAAATTTCCATATCCTCCGGTGACTCAGGTATCTCGCAAAACCCTGTATCCCTTAGCATTACTGGACCTGATCTTGATACATTAAAAGGTATGGCGGATCAGACCATTACGCTTTTATCCGATATTGAAGGGATCAGAGAGCCGAGCTCCAATTACACAGAGGGCAATCCGGAAATAGTCGTCGACATTGACCGGGTCAAGGCCAGTCAGTTCGGAGTTGGAAGTGCCCAGATCGCCTCGGCCGTATCCAGTGCAACAAGGGGCGTTGTGGCATCCAGAATGGCCCGTGAAGGGGAAGAGCTGGATATCCGGCTGACAATCGAGGACACGTACACAAGCTCCATTCAAGATTTGGAAACCCTGCTCATCAGTACACCAACAGGGGAAAATATTCCGCTTCAAGCCGTTGCATCAGTAAGCCGGGGACAAGGTCCAAGTCAGATAAACCGAACCGACCGCCTACGTGAAATAACAGTAAATGCTGATATTGTGAACCGCGATCTGGGCAGTGTGGTGGATGATATTGAGAAGACACTAAAAGAAAATGTCTATATTCCCACCAAACAATACAAAATTACCATCGGCGGACAGGATGAGCAGATGAATGACGCTTTCTTCAAATTGGGAGGGGCACTTGCGCTTGCTGTCGTACTGGTTTATATGGTAATGGCTGCACAGTTTGAATCTTACTATTATCCTTTTATCATCATGTTTTCAGTTCCGCTTACCATTATCGGAATTATCGTGGGGCTGTTAGTTACTTTCCAGCCACTTGGGGTTGGGTCCCTGGTTGGGATGCTCATTCTTACCGGTATAGTGGTGAACAACGCGATTGTTTTCGTGGATTACGTCAACTTGTTAAAGAAAGATGGGAACTCCACTGTCGAAGCTATTTTAATAGCCGGACCAACACGGATCCGTCCCATCCTGATGACCACCCTTACCACGATATTAGGATTGATCCCTCTTACATTGGGAATCGGGGAAGGGATGGAAATACAGCAGCCGATGGCGATTGTCATCGTATTCGGACTAAGCTTTGCCACTTTAATCACACTGGTTCTTATTCCGGTATTGTACTACCTTTTGGATAGATTTAAAGAAAAAAGACAAGCGAAGAAATTGGAAAAAGCGGAGATATAAACTTTTGTGTCTTGTAGAGAGGATGACATAACGATGGGCAGAAAATTTTTGCTGACTGCATTTCTGATACTCGGCAGTTTCTTCATGTACCCTCCTGCAACAGCGGAGTCTCCTAAACAGTTGACTTATATCGCATTAGGGGATTCATTGACTGCAGGTCTCGGCTCATCTGAAGAGAACTACTTGCGCATCCATGGATTTGTGCCCCAATTTACAAAGTATCTGAGAAAAGATAATACTGTCAAAGTAGAAAACTATGGTATCCCAGGATTGACTTCGACTGGACTTCTCGCACTGCTTTCAGGGGATGAAGGGCTTAGGAACCGACTAAAAACCGCAAATATCATTTCCATCTCCATTGGCGGGAACAACTTTTTACAGACTGTCCGGTCCCAGCCTGACCCGGAGGAGGAGCAGTTGGATTTTAATATGCAGTTATTAGAAACTTCCTTGAAGGAAACCTATGGAATGGTAAGGGAAATAAATCCGACAGCCACCATCCTGCTGATTGGACTATACAACCCGTATCCTTCTGGTCATCCCCTTCATCAGCTTGGTAAGGAATATGCACCTAAATTCAATGCAGCCGTAAAAAAACTGGCTTCAGAATCCACGCTATTCATAGACCCTTATCAAGAATTCGTCAACAAAGAAGTGGACCTCACCCATATAGAAAAGGATGACATCCACCCAAATGACCAAGGATATCGAGTAATAGTAGCGCTCATGAAAAAAGCATATGAAGAGACACAATAAAAAGTGCTTCCGATTTGGAAGCACTTTTTTGGTTCTATGTACTTATGATTAAAGTTTGGAAAGTATGTTATTATCACCATTATCCTCTTCGTCAAAACTCAACACTTTATCGACCGTTTCATAGGACTCTCCGTACAGCTCCTTGTCCTTGTATGTATGAACCTGTTCATACATCTGTTTCATCCCCTCAAAGATTGCCGCCTCGTCCTGGTTGTTCGGTGACCAATACAGTATCTCCATCTGATTTACTTCATTTGTCGCCAAGGATCTTCTGCTATATCCGATGGAGGATGCATGATCAAAGCCTTCCCTTTTGTAAAACTTCAGCCTTTTTTCGGTATCCGTATCTTCATAGTCAACCGGCTCCACTTCCAGGATGATCGGCTTCCCTTTCCTTTTCAGCTTTTCAAGGAGTTTATGGCCTAGTCCCTGCCCTCTCGATGCCTTTGATACAAACAGATAGTCGATAAAAATAAACTGGTCAAATTCTGCATACATCAAAACATGATGCTCGCCTTCATCCTTATGGTACATATGCCCTTTTTCTTTTAACAAAAGCTCCATATGCTCTTTTGATTTCATCTCTTCTACCGGAAAATATTGATTTAATTTTTCATACCAATTCATCTCTTTATACTGATCCCCTTTCATCTTTTTCTTTGGCTGTTTTCGCATTCATTATTGTTAAATAGCATTAAATGCAGCCCGTTGATTTCCGCTCCGGACACAAGATTCCCCGGGGACGGATGGGAGCCTCCTCGGCTTCGCCTGTGGGGTCTCCCATGTCCTCTACTTTCCCGCAGGAGTCAAGTGTCCTCCGCTACAATCAACTCAGTTTTTTAACATTATTTGCTCTACTGAAAAAAAAATAAGACAATGTCCAATTTTTCAAACTTTAGGAAGGCAAATATTATACTTTGAGTCACCCCTGTTGGTTGGAGTGCAAGGCGTGAGACTCCTTGAAAATGCAAGCATTTTCTGCGTGCGATGTATCGCTGCCGGAGCCTTCCTTGTCCTGCGGGAGCAGCGTGTCAAGGGAGACCCCGCAGGCTCAAAGCGCCGAGGAGGCTCCCGAGGCCGCCCGCGATCGCTGCCGCCTGGAACGGAGACCAACAGGGAGTTTAATATTGACACCTTATCTTTAGCCCATCCTATACTTAAAAACAACAATCTTTACGAAAGATCCTTTTCTTTCTCCTACTTAAGCATAACATACATAAACTTACCTCAACGTTAATATACCCTCTTTCTTTTATGATAGTCATAATTTACAATAGAAGCAGGATGTATTTATACATAAGGCAAAGGGGATGTCAGTGTGATTGAATACTTTATTGATTTTGGACTTGTAGCTACGCTGATTATAGCAATTACGGCAGTAATGGGTGTCCTGGTCAACGGTATCGGTGAAAAATTGTTCGGCCGCAATAAAAAAGGCTCTGAAAGCTTCGATAAATCCGCCAGCATGCAAGCAGGCTGGAAAAGCGTCGGCGGCGGAAAAAAGTGAATAGATAAGAAAAAGCTGCACTCTTAAAAATGAGAGGCAGCTTTTTGTTTGTTCCGTTTATTCTCCGAGTGGTTTAAAGTTCACACCCTCAGTATATGTGTTGCCGGCATTCCATAAAAGGAACTCATCAATTCCATTTTCATTCAATGCTCGTATCTGATCTTCCACTTGTTGCTTGCCATAAGGAATATAATTTCCTGCTCCAAGCCAACTGGCTGTGAAGTCCTGGATCCATGGCCTTGATACCGGGCGTTCCTCCAGCTCATCCAGCTTGGCATTTTCAAATTTTGCGTATTCTGCAATAATTTTATATGGCTCCGTATCAGGTTTGGCAACTCCAAAATAGGAGGTCCAATGACTTGGATAGATCATGGATGAGATAACATCGACATGTTCTGAGATGCGGCTGAAATTCTGTCCGATCCCAGGTGCTTCAGGAAGGGTTGCCGTATAGCCGAATATGTCCACAGAAACCTGAACATTGTATGGTTCAAGCTTTTCTCGTGCGTATTCCACAAAATTCGTTACCGCTTCCACGCGCTTTTGAACATTATCAAGGTCGAGATCTTTATAATCACCGTAGCCATATTGAAGGGTCGTATCCCTGTTTTCGAACCCTTCCGGATAGCGTACATAATCGAACTGGATTTCCTGGAAGCCCATTTTTGCAGCTTCGATTGCTATATTGACATTATAATCCCATACCTCTTTCATGAATGGATTAACGAAGGATTCTCCTCTTCCATTTTTCCAGACCTGACCATTTTCTACAAAAGATAAATCGGGACGCTTTTCTGCAAGAACAGAATCCTTGAAAACTACGATTCTACCGATAGGATAAATCTGCTTTTCTTCTAGCTTTTTCATCATTTCCTGAGTGTCCCCAATATAAGGCTGCGCAATATCCATATATGGCGACCCCTCTTCTGGTATGTACGTCAGATATCCGTGATCGTCCTTGATGTCAATAACCATTGAATTAAGATCAGTAGAATCTAGCAGATTGATCAGACGTTCAAACCGTTCACCTCCAGCAGAGTGCGCTGTTACATAAATTCCACGCACTGCATCAGGATACGTAAACTCATAGCCTGAATCAAATGCGAATCTCGCCATGGATACCGGCAATTCTTTTTCTTGTACTTCTACTTTTTTTGTCATGTGCTTCCCAACCTGAAGACTTTCCTCTTCAGCCTGAACTGGAGAGAAACACATCATACTTAGTGCCACTGCAGCAGCTAAGCCACCGAACCATTTTTTCATCATTCTCCCCCCTTTTCATCCAATTTCCTGTAAGTTCTATTATAAAGGAAAATCGTCTTCTTTTTGGCTTTTTCAGCAAATTTCCTCAAAATAATCCAAGAGTACCATAATGGTGATGCATACTAGTGGAACCTTCTGTATATTTTATTAGGGATGCCGAACTATTATTAATTGATTATCCACGAAAAAAAATAACCGATCCTTAATATGGACCGGTTACTTTTTATAGATTTATTGAACAACAGCGTTTTCTGCCTGATACTGCTTGAACTCTGCCTCAGAACATAATACGAAATGTCCTGGCTTTACTTCACGAAGCTCAAGTTCCTCGTTTTCACCATATCCGTGTGCTTTAGGGTCGTATGCAAAACGCTTACGAGTGCGCTCGGAATCAGGATCCGGTTGAGGGATAGCGGATAATAGAGACTTGGTGTATGGGTGAATCGGGTTGTTGTAAAGCTCATTGCTATCAGCAAGCTCGACGATTTTCCCAAAATACATAACACCGATTCTGTCACTGATGTATTTTACCATCGACAAGTCATGGGCGATGAAAAGATACGTTAATCCTTTTTCCTTTTGCAGCTTTTTCATCAGGTTGACAACTTGTGCCTGGATGGAAACGTCCAGTGCAGAAATCGGTTCATCCGCAATGATGAACTCAGGCTCTACAGCCAATGCTCGGGCTATACCGATACGTTGGCGTTGACCACCACTGAATTCATGAGGATATCGACCAGCGTGATCTTTGTTTAGTCCTACTGTTTCCAGAAGATCGTAAACCTTTTGCATGCGTTCCTTTTTGTTCTTAGCAAGCCCATGAATGTCGATGCCTTCTGCGATAACATCAGCAATCGTCATTCTTGGATTCAATGAAGCATAAGGATCCTGGAAAATCATCTGCATTTTACGGTTGAACTTCAACAGTTCTTTTTTTGATTTTTTGCCGTGGACATTTTCGCCCTCAAACAATACTTCACCATCTGTAGCATCATAAAGGCGGATGATGGTGCGGCCCGTTGTAGATTTACCACAACCGGATTCCCCAACAAGTCCTAGTGTTTCACCACGGTAGATATCAAAATTCAATCCATCCACAGCGCGAACCATATTAGGCTTTCCTTCATTGAAATACTGTTTCAAATTACGGATTTCCAATAATTTTTCACTAGTGGCCATTGTTATTCACCGTCCTTTATCATAACAGGCTTATCAAAATTGTTAGGCATGTGACGTCTGCGTTTTTGAACAGCCAGCGGCGGTTCAACCTTTGGCGCGTCTTCATGCAATAGCCATGTTTTCGCAAAGTGAGTTTTTGAAATCTGGAACATCGGTGGCTCCATTTCTAAATCAATCTGCATCGCAAATTCATTACGTGCTGCAAATGCATCACCCACTGGTGGGTCTGTCAGATCTGGCGGAGTTCCTGGAATTGCATAAAGTTCCGCGTCATCTCCAAGCTCCAGATCAGGCATGGAGCTCAACAAGCCCCAAGTATACGGGTGCTGTGGGTTATAGAAAATTTCATCCACGGTCCCCATTTCTATAATCTGACCGCCATACATAACGGCAACACGATCTGCTACGTTAGCTACAACACCTAAATCATGTGTAATAAAGATGATGGAGGTTTCGATCTTTTGCTGAAGATCCTTCATCAAGTCAAGAATCTGTGCTTGTATGGTTACATCCAGTGCAGTTGTCGGCTCATCGGCAATCAATACTTTTGGGTTGCAGGAAAGGGATATTGCAATAACAACCCTCTGTCTCATCCCACCTGAGAATTGGTGCGGATATTGCTTAAAGCGTTCTTCCGGCATCGGAATACCTACTAAACGCAATAGGTCGATCGCTTTTTCTTTTGCTGCACTTTTGCTTAGTTTCTGATGTTTGATAATTCCCTCCATGATCTGTTTTCCAACAGTCATCGTCGGGTTAAGTGAAGTCATCGGATCTTGGAAGATCATCGAGATATCTTTTCCGCGAATTCCTTGCATCGCTTTCTCGGAAAGCTTCGAAAGGTCTTTTCCGTCAAACAGAATCTCACCATTTTTGATATGGGAGTTATTTTTTGGCAATAGTCGCATAATGGTTTTTGTTGTAACCGATTTTCCAGAACCGGACTCCCCAACAATCGCTAGCGTCTCCCCTTTTTTCAAATCAAAGTTAACGCCACGAATTGCTTTTACTTCCCCACCGAATGTATCAAATGAAACGTGTAAGTTCTTTACTTCGAGTATTTTTTCCATGTTCATATCACCTGCCTTTAAACTAGTCCTTCATTTTAGGGTCTAATGCATCACGCATACCGTCTGCAACAAGGTTGAATGCTATCATCAGCATACTGATGATTATTGCAGGATAGATCATGATGTGTGGGAAAATCTGTAACGATTTATATCCATCTTCAATCAACGTACCAAGGGAAGCCATAGGAGGCTGCAGCCCTAAACCAATGAAGCTTAGGAATGCTTCAAAGAAGATCGCACTTGGGATTGTGAACATTGTGTTTATGATAATTACCCCTACTACGTTAGGCAGTAAGTGCTTTGTAATAATCTTTCTATCAGATGAACCGAGTGTCCTCGATGCCAAAACAAACTCCTGGCCTTTCAGCTTTAATACTTGTCCCCGGACTACCCGGGCCATTCCGACCCAACCGGTTATGGTGAGGGCGATGATGATTGCCAACATACCCCGCTCCATGACAAGTATCATCAGTATTACGATTACAAGGTTAGGAATACCAATCAATACTTCGATGATACGTTGCATGATATTATCGACGCGGCCGCCATAATATGCGGAGATTCCACCATATGCAACCCCGATCACCATATCAATCAATGCTGCCAATAAAGCGATAAAGACTGAAACCCGGGTTCCTTCCCAAATCCTTGTCCATAAATCGCGACCTAAACCATCAGTTCCGAACCAGAAATAATCCGTGACGCCTCGTTGCTCATAAATATCTACACCATTTCTTGTACCATCCATGATTCCAAGGTTTTCAATTCCAGGAACCTTGGCCGGCAAATTGGCTCTCATCAGGTCTTGATCATTGAACCCATGGCTATTCATAAATGGTCCAAAGATCGCTAGGAACGTGATTAAGAAAAGAATGAAAACACCAACGATTGCGGCTTTGTTTTTCTTTAATCTCAGCCAACCGGTCTGCCAATAGGTTAAACTTGGTTTTGAGATTTTCTCGCCTCTGTTTGGATCTTGCTTTGCTGGTTCAAATAGATCTTTAGGAAGTTTTTCATAATTATTATTCATTATTTTTTACCTCCTGCCAAACGGATACGCGGATCGATGACTCCATATAGGATATCAACAATCAGTACAATCAAAATGAAAAGTGCAGCAAAGAAAAGCGTGGTTCCCATGATAACCGGGTAATCGTTCGTAGTGATGGATCGTACGAACTGTTCCCCTAATCCTGGTACTGCAAATATTTTTTCGATTACAAGCGTACCTGTCATTAAACTTACCGCAAGTGGCCCAAGTACGGTTACCACTGGAATGAGTGCATTTCGCAAAGCATGTTTGAATGCGATATCAAAAGAAGATGCACCTTTTGCTCTTGCAAGCGTTATATAGTCAGATCCCAAGACTTCGATCATTTCTGTACGCATGAAGCGTGCAGCTATGGCAATCGGGAACATGGAGAGTGCAATTGTAGGGAGTACGGTATATTCCCAGCCATTCCAAAAGGCTACCGGGAACCATCCTAATTTTACTGCAATATAATATTGTAATAATCCTGCAAAAACGAAAGAAGGAATGGATTTACCCAATACCGCCAATACTGTAGAACCGTAATCCACCCATGTGTTTTGCCTTAACGCTGCAACCACACCAAGGAAGATACCAATGATTGTTCCAACCAGCATGGCCTGGAAACCTAATTGTGCAGAAGGTCCGATACGCTGCATGATCAGATCGGTAACACTTCTGTTGTCATATTGAAAGGAAATACCAAGATCCCCTTGTGCTAGACTTAGGATATATTTTGCATATTGCACTGGGACAGGATCATCAAGACCATATTTGGCAAATAGGATTGCTTTTTGGGCCTCTGTCATTTTTTCCTGCATGGTAAAAGGAGTACCTGGCATTAGTTTCATCAAGAAGAATGTAAATGAAGCGATTAGAAATAAGGTGATGATCATATAGAGAATACGCTGCAATAAATACTTAGTCATTTTTGCACCTCCTAAAAAAGTAAGAATAATCAAACTATCTATAATTTTCCCTATAATTCGACAATTTGTTTACAGGGAAAAAGAGAGTATATATTTCAATATACTCTCTTTTTCTGAAGTTTGGAAGTAATAATTTTATACTGAAATAACTTTATTATTCTTTTCCGGTAATGTAAGCCCACTTGTAGCTGAAGTCTGGACCAAAGTTATGTTTGTATACGTTTTGCACGTATGGCTGCCATAATCTTGTAGTACCACGTTGGTAGATCGGTGCAATCGCAGCATCTTCTTCAAGAAGGATGCGCTCAGCTTCTTGCATAGCTTCGAAGCGTTTTACAGGATCGTTCGCATAAGTAGTCATTACATCATTTAAAAGCTTGTCATACTCAGGGTTGGAGTAACCCATTTTGTTGTTTCCACCATCAGTGATCCAAAGGTTTGCGAATGAAATTGCATCTAGGTAGTCAGGACCCCAACCAGCTAATTGCATGTCATAGTCCATCGCTGAATCTAGATCTAGACGTTGTGCAAATGGTACTTCTTTCAATTTGATTGTTAAACCTGGAAGGTTCGTTTCAAATTGGTTTTGAAGATATTGTTGCATGTTTTTCGCTGTTTCAGTGTCTCCACCAAGAATTTCGATTGTAACTGCATCTGTTCCTAACTCTTCAAGACCTTTTTCCCAGAATTCTTTTGCTTTTTCAGCATCGAATTTGTTGAAGTCGCCGTACTTTTCACGGAAGTCTTCACCAGTTTCAGGGTGTTGAACGAATTCAACTGGTACAGAGAAGTTAGCAGGTACAGAACCGTTGTTCAATACAACTTTTGCAAGATCTTCTTTATTGAAAGCCATAGATAGTGCTTTACGGATGTTTAGGTTAGCTAATGCTTCATTTTTTGTTTGGTTCATCTTAAACCAGAAGATTGTTGGCTCTAAGTATTGAATCAAGTTCGGATCTTCTTTGTATAATTCAACAAACTCAGAAGTTAAACCAGGTGAGATATCAATTTGTTTAGCAGTATAAAGGTTAACCCCAGTGGATACTTCTTTAACTACTTTTACATTGATTTCATCTAATTTTACAGTGTCTTTATCCCAATATTTATCGTTCTTCGTCATTGTCCAGCCTACTTCATGCTCCCATTTGGATAGAACGAATGGTCCGTTGTAAACTAGGTTTTCTGCTTCTAGAGCATAGTTTTCACCTTGCTCTTCAACAAAACCTTGGTGTTGCGGGAAGAAAGTCGGGAATGTCATTAAAGATTCGAAATAAGCAACAGGTTGCTCTAATGTTACCTCAAGTGTGTAATCATCAACTGCTTTAACGCCAAGCTCTTCTAAAGGAAGTTCTCCTGCAGATACTTTTTCAGCGTTCTTGATTTTGCCATTCATCATATATGGCCCATACTCGGATCCAACTGTCGGATCTACAGCACGCTGCCAACCGTAAACGAAATCTTTAGCAGTTACAGGGTCACCATTGGACCAAACTGCATCTTCACGTAGTGTAAATGTGTAAACAAGTCCATCTTCGCTTGCTTTATGTTCTTTTGCGATACCTTCAACCACTTCATCATTTTCGGTAAGTCTGTAAAGACCTTCAAAAACGTTGTTCATTACGTTGAAAGCTACTGCGTCTGTTCCTTTAACAGTATCCATTGTAGGAATTTCCGCAGAATCTAAAACATTAAGTACTTGTGGTCCAGTTGCTTCACCTTCACCAGCAGGTGGTTGTTCTTCACCTTTTCCACTATTGTTTTGGCTTGAGTTTCCTCCGCCACAAGCAGCTAAAAATGCACTAAGTACAAGTGAAAGCGCTAAAAGAAGTAAAAATTTTGACTTTTTCATTTACTTGACCCCCCATAAGAAATGTGTCGAATTTTGTGAGTAATTCGAGGTAACGATTTTTATTATACAAGTTTTCTAAACATTGTGCATTCATTATTTTAACAACAAATTTACAAAATACTAATTTTTCAACTATTATCATTACAAAAATAGTTCTTTAGACCTATAAATAAAGCATTAATTCTGTTCGTTTTATTGCAATATCTTTACAAACATTGCAATAATTTTACAACATGTTTTTACAGGTTATACCTTTTATAGTCTCTTTAAATTTGTCATATTCTATTCATTTCTTTACAATACAATTTAGCAACTTATTTAGGAGGAATTATGAATAAGACATTTAAATCCGCGGCCATCTACTTTTTGATTCTTTTGTCATTAACCTTATGTGCCGGATATTTCTATTATGGTACTTTCTCTTTACTTGTATTTATTAATACATCGTTCTTCTTTTCCGGAAGTACCCTATTCTTTTCACTGCTCATCTTAGTCACTCAAAAAGGATTTTTTGACGGAATTACCTATGGATTCAGAAAAATCTTTGCTTCTAAACAGGCTGATAAGCAATTGGAAGAGGACCTTGCGACAGAGATGAGAAATCCTTCCGAATTACTTGATCCAATAAACATTTTCCCGATGGTTATCGGGGCATCCACTCTTTTTACTTGTATGCTTTTAGGTTTATTCGTGTATTATAATAGTTGATATTTACCAATAATTAAGCTATAATAAAGTACAATTTATTACAAAATGCAATGAAAAAGAGTAGTACTGATCAGTTTAGTTTTTAGAGAGTTTGTGGGTGGTGGGAACAAACAACTAACGTTCAGGAATGGACTTTTGAGCATCTAGCTGAAAAGAAATGAGTAGGCGAAGACGTTACCTTACGTTACAGGGTCAAGTGATTTCTGCAAATTATTGCATGAAATAATAAGGGTGGTACCACGGTCCATTCGTCCCTTTTTTTGGGATGAATGGGCCTTTTTGTATGGATTTTTAACTAATTTTACATTGGAGGAGTCAATATGAAGACAATATTTTCCGGCATTCAGCCGAGCGGCAATGTTACATTGGGAAATTACATCGGGGCAATGAAGCAATTTATTGAATTACAGGATGAATATAACAGTTATTTCTGCATTGTAGATCAGCATGCGATCACTGTTCATCAAGATCCAACAGAACTTAGAAAAAGTATTCGAAAACTCGCCGCCCTGTATGTTGCTATCGGACTTGATCCAGAGAAGGCGACATTGTTCATCCAATCGGAAGTCCCTGCACATGCACAACTGGGCTGGATGATGCAATGTGTTGCATACATCGGTGAGTTGGAGCGCATGACTCAATTTAAGGATAAATCCGCTGGAAAAGAGGCCGTAACTGCTGGTCTACTAACGTATCCGCCATTGATGGCGGCAGATATTCTACTCTATAACACAGACCTTGTGCCTGTTGGGGAAGATCAGAAGCAGCATCTTGAATTGACTCGTGACCTGGCCGAAAGGTTCAATAAGAAGTACCGTGAGATTTTAACCATTCCGGAAGTGAAAATCCCTAAAGTCGGCGCTCGCATCATGTCTTTGACAGAGCCAACCAAGAAAATGAGCAAATCAGACCCTAACCAAAAATCATTCATTTCCTTGCTTGATACACCAAAACAAATGGAAAAGAAGATTAAAAGTGCAGTGACGGATTCTGAAGGAATTGTAAAATTTGATAAGGAAAACAAACCAGGTGTTTCCAACCTCTTATCCATTTATTCTATTCTTGGTAATAAATCAATCGAGGAACTGGAAACTTATTATGAAGGAAAAGGATATGGCGAGTTCAAGGGTGACCTTGCTGAAGTGGTAGTAAACGCATTGGAGCCAATTCAAACTAGATACTATGACTTAATAGAATCCGATAAATTGGATATCATCCTTGATGAAGGTGCGGAGAGAGCAAATCGTGTGGCCATGAAAACTTTAGCAAAAATAGAAAATGCAATGGGATTAGGTAGAAAGAAAAGAAGATAAACAAAAAGAGTAGGAGGTGTTCATGCACCTTCTACTCTTTTCTTTATTCCCTCGGAAACAATTAATTCACTTTTGGGTGTTGCTCCAATTCCCACAGCTTTTCAAAGAATGGTTGTCCTTTTACTAATGATTCACAGAAGAGCTGATGCTTCAAGGACCATCCATCCCTGGTCTCTTCAAATAATTGTGTCCAGACTTCTTCAAAAGTCATTCTTTGAATCTCCCTATAGTGCAATGGATTCCACTCTGTATACCAGTAGCGGACTTCAGCAACATTGCTCGTCGACCTTAGCTGATCAAGCGCCATAAATAGCAGCTGTTTCAATTGTCTTTCCTTGCGGGTCAGCCCGTTCATAATCTCCGGTGATGGTGATAAAATATGATAGTCCTTCTCCGTTTTAGTGCTGGCCGAGAAGGCAAACACCGAATAATCGTGGCTTTCCACCATGTCATATACTAATTGTTCCTGTCTAGGAATCAATCTGCTTTTTCTGATCGGAATGTTATATCCGATTGTATCCACAGCTAAAATCCCTTTCCCATCTGTTACAACAAAACAATAATCTAACTGAATCCGCTCATGATTTTTCCTGATATAGCTTTTTTGAAAAATCTCTTCTAGTAAAGATGGAGGCAGCTCTTGGAGGTCGTTTTCAATGTAGTTGAATAGAACAGACTCTACTTTTAATAATGGTACCTGATCTAGCAGTTCCACAATATCGTCTTTTCTCCATTCGTGAAAATGGCAAACATTATATCCGTTTTCTTCTCCTTCAAACCAATTTACCCATACGTCATGAAGATACAACATATCATACCCCTCACTTCACATCTACTCTTTATTTATCCAACAGTATGGGCAGTGAGGTGCAAAATTATTCCATATAAGCCATATATTTTTCCATTTCAGTCTTTTTCTATGAATGTCGGCCTCTTCTTTTGCAACGCAAAGAGTGTCCAGGTTACAGTACCTATTCCAATTGGAAGCAGATAACATTCTGGACGTAAAAGTATAAATTGAAGAAACTCTTCTATACTGCTGCCTGTGGCAAAAAGATTCAAATAGGCCAGGATACTGATCCCTCCGGAAACTGCCATACCAAAACCACATAAAAAGAAAAAGCCTCTTATCATCATCCGTCACTCATTGATAAATCGTCATATTTCATAATCAACGAACTCCTTGTCCATTCTTGTACTACTAGTTTATGTTTGCGTATTGGGATGATGACACTTTCCTATTAAAACAGGCGATTTTTCCGATTTTTTGCAAAAAAAAGAAAAGTCAAGAGTTCATCTTGACTTTTCTTTATTCGTTGATTCTTGGATCCAGCGCATCTCGAAGGCCGTCACCGATAAAGTTGAAGCTTAGTACTGTCAATAGGATCGCTAAACCTGGGAATAATGGATACCACCAGTGCTTAAGCATGATCGTAAAGTTCTGTGCATCCTGAAGCATGTTTCCCCAACTTGGTGTTGGCGGCTGGATACCCAAACCTAAATAACTCAATGCAGACTCTGCAAGAATTACTGCACCTACCGCGAGTGTAGCAGATACGATGATTGGGCCAAGAGCATTCGGCAGGATATGTGCAAAAATAATTTTATAGCTTCTTGTACCAATTGTTTTAGATGCAAGAACAAATTCCCGTGTTCTAAGTGATAGAAATTCTCCACGCACTAGACGTGCTGTACTTGTCCAACCAGTCAAGGCAAAGATTAGAATTAGTTTATCGATGCCTGGATCAAAAATTGTTACGAGTGTGATTAGCAAGAATAATGTCGGAATGGAAAGAATTATATCTACCAGCCTCATTAGAATAGAATCAATAAATCCTCCAAAATAACCTGCGATAGCACCTACCACTGTTCCAATTGTTATTGAACCTATTACTGATGCAAATCCTACAAGTAAGGAAATTCTTGCACCATATAGCATTCTGGCAAAAACGTCACGACCAAATCTGTCTGTACCCAACCAATGCTCTGCACCAGGTGACTGGAGCTTGTTCAGCAAATTCTGATTCTCATAAGGATGAGAAGTAATCCATGGAGCAAATAGTGCACCAAACATGATAATTCCTAAAATAACTGCTCCGATGACAGCAAGTTTATTTCTCAAAAACTTGCGGAACATAATCTTCGTTAATGTGTCCGGTTTAGCTTTTAAATTGGGGTCTAACGACAGGTTAGTATTGTTTTGAGGCGATGTTTGTGTTTGCATCGATGTTCCCCCTCCTAATATTCGATTCTCGGGTCAAAGACTGCATAGAGAATATCTGCAATCAGGTTGCCGATAACTACTAAGACCGCTGAAATTACAGTTAAGGCCATAATGACAGGATAATCACGTTGAAAGGCGGATTCGAGAAATAGCAAACCAATCCCTGGCCAGTTAAATATTCTTTCCGTAATTGCTGCACCACCAATAAAGGATGGGAGCATTAGCCCGAATATTGTGATAACAGGAATTAACCCATTTCGTAATCCATGCTTATACACAACTTTCTTTTCTCTTAAACCTTTAGCACGTGCTGTACGCATATAATCCTGGCTCAATACCTCGATCATACTTGAACGAGTATAACGGGTAAGACCTGCCATGTCCGCACTTGCAAGTACAAATGCCGGCATGATCAAGTGCTTGATACGGTCCATGATGCTGAAGTCGGCATTCAGTGTCGCAACTCCACCAGTAGGCAGCCATCCTAATTGAACAGCAAATACCATGATAAGGATCAGACCTACCCAGAAGTTCGGGGTAGCCAACCCGATGAATGATGTGACGGTGACACCATAGTCTGTCAATGTATAACGTTTTCTAGCGGAAATTACCCCAAATGGCACTGCGATAATTACTGCGAGAACTGTAGAAACAATCATCAGCAGCAATGTGTTAGGTAGACGGTTCATAATCATTTCACTTACAGGTACACCCCGTTTGATCAAAGAAGTTCCAAAATCACCCTGGGCCATGTTGCCTACCCATTTGATGTACTGTTCATGTACTGGATCATTCAAACCGTATTTCTCTTCAAATTTCTTCAGGTCCTCTTTACTTATATTTGGGTCCATCATCAGGGAAGATGGTCCGCCTGGCGCCATCTGGATAATGGCGAAGGATAATATCGTGATACCAATAAGCAAGGGAATAGCCATTAAAGAACGGCGGATAATGTATGAGATCATAGCTGATTCTCCTTTTCTGTCTTTACTTTAAGCGGAGTTAAACGTGTCAGGGATTATATGATTATCAGAGCTCCATCCGGCATGCCCTGATATTACTGTCAAATTCATGAAAAGAGGAAAGGGATTGCTCCCTCCCCTCCAATACTACCTGTAACTATTAGTTAGCAGGCTTTAACCACCATTCATTAACCTTGTAGAAGTCATCTTTCGCGTGGAAAACATAACCTTCTAAGTTTGCAGGCATCGCACGGTGTACGTTTGGATAGTACAAGAACGTGTATGGTTGTTCTTCAGCGATAATGTTGTTAACTTCAACGATATAGCCTTTACGCTCTTCTTGATCCATAGTGCTTAAGTTTTTGTCCATAAGCTCATCGGCTTTAGGGTTAGAGTAGTTGATGAAGTTCAATCCTTCTTCAATTTCTTTAGAGTGGAAGATACCAGATGGATCTGGATCAGTTCCTAAGCTCCATCCAAGGATGATAGCGTCGAATTTCCATGCTGGAGGGTTAACATCCGCTAAGAATGCAGACCATTCCATGATGTTTGGCTTAACTTCGATTCCAACTTCTTTCAATTGTTGTTGAACAACAACTGCGATATCTTCACGAACTTTGTTACCTTGGTTCGTTTTTAATTCAAATGAGAATTTTTGTCCGTCTTTTTCAAGGATTCCGTCAGCACCAGGAGTCCATCCAGCTGCAGCTAACATTTCTTTAGCTTTTTCAGGATCGTACTCGAATTTAGGAGTTTCGGAATCATCATATGCCCAGCTAAGTGGAGACTCAGGGAAGTGAGCTACTTCTCCGTCACCGTTCATTACAGAAGATACGATAGTCTCTCTGTCGATTGCATGAGTTAAAGCTTGACGTACAGACTTGTCTTGGAATAATGGGTTACGTAGGTTGTATCCTAGGTAAGTGTAAGAAAGAGCAAGACCGGATTCGATCTTCAATTTCCCTTGACCTTCCCATTCTTTAACTGTTTCTAGGTCAGTAGAAGGAACAAGTGAATACTGAACATCTCCAGTGCTTAATTGAGTTAACAATTGGTCACCGTCAGTTACGATTTTGTAAGTAAGTGTATCAAGGTAAGGGCGGCCTTCGTGATAATCATCAAAAGCTTCAACCTTTACATATTGTCCGTCAACCCACTCAACGAATTTGAATGGACCAGAACCGATAGGAGCTCTGTTGAACTCATGCTCACCCATTTCAGCAACAGGAACGTCACCAAGAATGTGCTGTGGTAGGATACCGTAGCTTAAAGTGATGTGGAAATCAGGAGCTACACCGCTTAAAGTGAACTTAACTGTTAGATCGTCTACGATTTCAACAGAAGTGATTTTTTCGAAAGAGCTAGCACGAGGACCATCATAGTCTTCATGTAAAGGAATTTCGAATGTGAACTTAACGTCTTCAGCTGTTACAGCTTCGCCGTCATGGAATTTTAAACCTTCTTTTAATTTAACTGTGTGAACTAGACCGTCTTCAGAAGGCTCCCAGCTCTCAGCCATTGATAATTCAGGTTCGAATTCAGTGTTTCCGCCAACTAGAGAATCGTAAACGAAACCTTCGATCGCAGAAGATGCAGTATCTGCAGAGAAAAGAGTATTGAATAGAGTTGGGTTACCAGTAGAACCGATTACAAGGTCTCCACCTTGTACTGGCTCATTGCTTTCAGCCGGTTCTTCTTCTTTGTCACCAGAATTTGTACCGTTGTTGTTTGCAGGTGCATTGTTATTGTTGTTGTTCGACGTAGTGTTGGAAGAACAAGCAGCTAAGAACAATGAAAGCACCAATGTTAAAGCGATAAGTAATAATGACTTTTGCTTCACGTTTAACTCCCCCTTGAAATTTTTAAATGTTCTGAAAATGAAAGGTAAAGAATGGTAGCCTATCTAGATTATCTCCCCCTTTCAATGGGTATATATTTGATAACCTGTCACCTATTCGTATAGGTGACAAGCGACAAAATGATTTGGTTTTACTTCTTTGAATTCAGGAATGATCTGTTTGCATGATTCCATTGCTGCCGGGCAGCGTGTATGGAATACACAGCCTGTCGGCGGATTTGCCGGACTTGGAAGCTCACCCTTCAACACGATGCGCTCTCGCTTCACCTGACCTTTGCGACGAGTGGAAGGTACAGCCGATAGCAAGGCTTGTGTATATGGATGCAACGGCTCGTTGTACAAGTCGTTTTTGCTTGCAAGCTCCATCATTTTCCCTAGATACATAACGCCAACCCTATCACTTATATGTCGAACGACACTCAAGTCATGGGAGATGAATATGTAGGATAATCCCATTTCCTTCTGTAAATCTTGCATAAGGTTGATAATCTGGGCTTGTATCGAAACATCCAATGCTGATACTGCTTCATCAGCAATGATCAGTTCCGGATTCAGTGCCAACGCTCTTGCAATACCGATACGCTGACGTTGACCACCGGAGAATTCATGTGGATAACGGTTGATATAAGAAGGATCAAGTCCTACTTTTTCAAGCAATTCCTGCACTTTCTCTTCTCGCTCTTTCTTTGTGAAAAGATTATGAGTATTGTACGGCTCTTTTAAAATGGAACGCAGTGTTTTCCTTGGATTCAGCGTTGCGAATGGATCCTGGAAAACCATCTGGATATCACGTCTTACCGTCTTTCTGAGCTCGCTCTCGCTCATTTTAGCAATATCGCGGCCCTTGAAGATTATTTCCCCTTCAGTAGGTTCATATAGACGGATAAGTGTTCTTCCGGCAGTGGATTTACCACAGCCTGATTCCCCTACGATACCAAGCGTTTCGCCTTTTTTAATGAACAGGTTGATGTCATCCACCGCTTTTACGTTACCAACGTTTCGCTGCAGCAAGCCTGCTTTGATCGGAAAGTACTTCTTAAGGCCTCTTACTTCAAGAAGGTAGTCGGAAGAGCTGTCTGTCTGTAATGTGTTGGTATTTTGCGTATCTGTTGAAATCATGCTTACGCCTCCTTCCCTTCATACAAGAAGCATCGTACTGAACGATTCCCTTCTTTCTTTTCAAGCGTCGGCACTTCGTTGAAGCAGCGGTCAAACGCTTGCGGGCAACGTGGTGCAAAACGGCAGCCTGGCGGCAGATTCGTCGGTGGTGGAACATTCCCTTGAATGGACTCAAGCCTTGAAATATCCGCCTCGATGCTTGGGATCGAATTCATCAATCCTACTGTATATGGATGTAACGGTTCATCGAACAGATCATCTACGGATGCTTCCTCCACTACCTGACCGCAATACATAACTACCACTCTATCTGCTATTTCTGATACGACCCCAAGGTCATGTGTAATCAATAGGATGCTAGTATCGAATTTATGGCTCAGGTCTTTCATCAAGTCAAGGATCTGCGCTTGGATTGTTACATCCAATGCTGTTGTAGGCTCGTCTGCAATGAGGAGTTTTGGATTACAGCTCATTGCCATTGCGACCATTACCCTTTGTCTCATCCCGCCCGAAAGTCGATGCGGGTAGTCATTTATAATTTGCGCCGCTCTTGAAAATCCAACGAGTTCAAGCATTTCAATCGCTTTCTTCACCGCAGCTGTTTTAGACATTTTTTGATGAAGCATCAATACTTCCGTAATCTGTTCCCCGATGGTCAGCACGGGATTCAGGGAAGTCATCGGCTCCTGGAAAATCATTGAAATATCATTCCCGCGCACCTTACAAAGCTGACTCTCAGTAAGCTTTGTTAGATCTTTTCCATCAAACATTATTTCTCCGCCTACTATCTTTCCTCCTGGGCTTGGAACCAGACCCATAATAGATAGGGAAGTAATCGATTTACCTGATCCGGATTCACCAACCAGTGCGACAGTCTCTCCTTTCTTAATGGAGATATCTACACCGTCAACTGCTGGAATAGCTTGCTTTTTTCTAAAAAAGTGAGTCTGTAGGTTTCTCACTTCCAATAAAGCTGACATTTAGCCTTCACCATCCTTTTCTCTTTCGATGCATGGTCTGTTGATGCTACAGTAATCCACTTTGTAAATTCATTGTTAAAAATATTCTGCTAATTTTTAACGCAAATATTACAAAATTATTAAACTAACAATCTTTCGCCTGATATATTGATTCTTTTTGTAGGCTTTCCATGCTATTTATTACAGGATTGCTTCAATATAAGCTTGATATTATTCTGTAAAAACTAAATTATCGGAAAATAATTATCGTCTGTTTGTATATTATTACAGTTTCGTTACAGAATCAAGCTAATTTTGAAAATTAACTAAAAATTTTTTTAATTTGGACTTGTAACAATCTTCTACAAAAACTGATTATATACAAAAAAATGCAAAAAAACTAGCTTTTTTTGCTAGTTTTTTAATATTTTTGATATTTTTACACTATTCCTCAAAGAATTATATCCCTAATAGTTTTCGAACCTCAGAGAGACTTTTCTTCATCAGGGTTGGATAGTTCCATCCCTTTTCCTCCAATAGCCGCTGAATCAGGTAATATCCTACGCAATATCCCAACATTTTGGGATAGAACCCTTTACCATATAAAATTTTCATGTGCTCTCTTTCTTTTTTAATTAGATCTTTATTAGGCAATATATATCTATCCAAGAAAAAGTTCAGCTCTTTATCCGAATAGTACTTCGTCCAATTTGCTGTATAGCTGTCACCCAAGCTGTATTTTACTGCACTCTCCGCAAAACCTTCTATTAATATCGACTCCACAAGGGTATAGTGATCGTCCTTCTTGCGATTGTTGGCCAACACGCAAATATGATTATATTCATGTGTAAAAAGGGCCTTGAGTTCATTGTGTTCAATATCCTTGGGAAGAAACAGAAAAAGCTTATCCTTGAAAGCTACTCCTGATTTCCCTTTAAAGTCCCTTTTTATCTGGGGATTCTGTTCATCGGACGGAAAAATGAAGATTGGTATGTCCGGACCATTCCACATTTTCTTCAATCGCTTCCACTCTTTGAGTACTACATTCCAGCAATCAAGCTGAATCAGCTTCTCCACTGTTTCTTTTCCATTTTCCAATGGTCTGTACATTCCATGCATGATCAGGTATTCGTATAGTTCTCGTTCCGTAACATCCTCAAAGTATTTCAGAAGTTTTTTGGAAATGTTCAAGGGTTGATGGTAATCCTCTTCCAACCATCGATCCGTATGAATTATGCTCATTTTCTACAGCCCTTTTCTTCACTTTTTTCCCATTGTATGTTTGGGAGGGGGAATTGGTGAGATGGGGGTAACTAATTCAATCTTCCTTCTATTCATCAAAAAAAACACCAATCCCCTAATTTAGAGTCTGGTGCATTCAATATAGATTGATTAGTTTTCGTATCTTTTGAATACTATCGTAGCGTTATGTCCGCCGAAGCCCAATGAGTTGCTCATAGCTGCTTTGACCTCTTTTTTGCGTGCTTCGTTTGGAACATAGTCCAGGTCGCATTCAGGATCTGGTGTTTCAAGGTTGATGGTTGGAGGGATGATGGAGTTCTCGATCGCTTTGATCGTGAAAATCGCTTCCACTCCCCCTGCCGCTCCAAGCAGATGGCCAGTCATGGATTTAGTGGAGCTTATTGCAACGTTATGCGCATGCTCTCCCATCACTTCCTTGATTGCCAATGTTTCGAATTTATCATTGTATTCGGTACTTGTACCATGGGCATTGATATAGTCGATTTCTTCAGGCTTGAGACCAGCATCGTTTATAGCCATTCTCATCGCACGGACGCCGCCTTCTCCGCCTGGAGCTGGTGCTGTAATGTGGTGAGCGTCACCAGTTGCCCCATATCCTACGATTTCTGCATAGATTCGGGCTCCACGTGCAAGAGCATGCTCCAGATCTTCAAGTACCAGAATACCTGCTCCCTCTCCCATTACAAAGCCGTCACGATTTAAATCGAATGGTCTGCTTGCTGTTTTCGGATCAGGATTTAAGGAAAGCGCCTTTGCGGAACTGAAGCCGGCAAAAGACATTTCCGTCAATGGAGCCTCTGTCCCTCCGGAAATCATCACGTCTGCATCCCCACGCTGAATTACTTTAAATGCATCACCTATGGAATTCGTACCTGTCGCACAAGCCGTTACCGTACAGGAGTTTACACCTTTTGCTCCTAAGGCAATGGAGATCTGTCCCGCAGCCATGTCAGGAATCATCATCGGTACAAAGAAAGGACTGACGCGGCGTGCGCCTTTTTCAAGGAATGTCTTATACTGAGTTTCAAATGTCTCCATTCCACCTATCCCGGAACCAACCCAAACCCCGACTCTTGGAGCGATTTCTTCCGTGATCGTCAAGTTTGCATCCTTTACTGCCATAAGGGAAGCGGCAATTGCGTATTGTGTAAAACGGTCCATTTTGCGTGCTTCTTTTTTATCCATATAATCTTCTGGCTGGAAGTCATTGATCTCTGCTGCCACCTTTGCGGGGAATTTTTCACTGTCCACACGTGTCAGTGGTCCTACCCCT
Source organism: Sutcliffiella sp. NPDC057660 (assembly GCF_042800035.1). Taxonomy (NCBI): domain Bacteria; kingdom Bacillati; phylum Bacillota; class Bacilli; order Caryophanales; family Bacillaceae; genus Sutcliffiella; species Sutcliffiella sp. NPDC057660. The sequence continues at coordinate 68,275 of NZ_JBHVHV010000012.1, read as the reverse complement.
GATACACCATTGATTGCATTTTCCCAAGCCTCATTAACATCTTTTCCTATTGGTGTCACTGCACCAAGACCTGTTACTACTACTCTTCTTTTTTGCATTAGAATATACTCCTTCCAACATCATGTCCAATTATGTTCATTATCTTCCCCATCTGATTGCGATTGCACCCCAAGTCAATCCTCCACCAAATCCTACCATAACTATCAGGTCGTCGTCTTTGATTTTACCGTTTTCCAGCTCTTCCACAATGGAAATCGGAATGGATGCAGCAGATGTGTTGCCATATTTATTTATTGTCATTGACATTTTTTCTTCCGGCAGTCCCAGTCGCTCCCTTGCCGCCTCCATGATCCGGATGTTTGCTTGGTGAGGTATGAGGAAATCAACATCCTCTCTCGTCAACCCAGCCTTCTCTAATACATTTACGGATGATTCCCCCATTTGTCGGACCGCAAATTTAAATACTTCACGGCCGTTCATGATGATGGTTTCATCCTGGTAAAGATGTTTAGCACCTGTACCATCTGCGCCAAGTTCAAACGAGAGGATACCTCTACCTTCGGATACTGGCGAAATGACCGCTGCTCCGGCACCATCCCCGAAAAGCACCGCTGTGTTGCGATCTTCCCAGTCCACGATTTTGGATAGCTTTTCCACACCTACCACCAATACATTTTTATAGGTTCCAGCTTCCACAAATTGTTTGGCCGTAATGATGCCATACATGAAACCTGCGCAAGCAGCGCTGATGTCAAATGCGTTGGCTTTTTTTGCCCCGAGCCTTTCCTGGATCATACATGCAACAGAGGGGAAGGGATGATCCGGCGTCACTGTTGCCACGATAATCATTTCCACTTCTTCTGCAGTAATTCCTGCATCCTTCAATGCTTTTTCAGCTGCGTAAAAGGCCATATCGGAAGTATCCACTTCATCACTTGCTATTCTTCTTTCCTCTATTCCTGTTCTCGTCTTTATCCATTCGTCCGTTGTATCTACCATCTTTTCCAAATCAGCGTTTGTCAGTACCTTTTCAGGTACATATCTTCCGATTCCAACAATCCCTGCATTCATTGATATAACACCTAACTCTCTTTTAATATGGCTGAATATACTGCGATGGTGCAACACTCATGCGCCATCCTTTATAAGGTAGTTTTTATTATCAAATATTATGACTTGGTACTAATTTTAACTTATTTTTAGCTTCTTGACAATATATACTTATCCCATTTTCACTTCCCAACCGTGTAATAAGGCAAATGCCCAAGCCTTTTATTTGAGGATGCATACACTATTTTGACAACCCAGTAATACAATGAGGTGATTAAAATGAGTGAGGATCAGGCTAATGGGGAAAAGGAGTATGTGGATGCAGACCCTTTTACAAGATTGATGTTCGGTCAGCCAAGGAAAAGTGAAAAGCCGCCAGAGCAACCAGAAGAAAGCAATCAGAAGAAGTTCGGAGAAGACTATTACGCGTTGATTGAGCAGGTGGACTCCATCATGGAATCTGTCAATAAATTAAAGCCGATGCTAAAAGAGTTTTCCCCTATCATCGATTACTTTAAGAAGAAATAAAAAAAGGATGCCCTATTTTTTCACATAGGGCCATCCTTTTTTATTCGATATCTAAAGCATTCTCTTTTCCCAGCTCATAAGCATCGTCCATTACTTTAGTAAGCAGGGATAAAAGTGGTTGGATGTGCTGGGGTTCAAGTGTCAGTCCTGTTTCATCCAGCATCTGTTTTGCTTCGGGTAAATATTTCATGGCGATTGCCATGTATTGCATCGTTCTATCCTGTTCCATTTATTCTTTCCCACTTTCTGTCTGATTAGGTAATAAGCCAGTTTCTTTATAATTCTTGATATGATCCATTATGTCCTCTTGATAATCCTCGCTGACAAGTGGACTGAAAGTGCCCAGGGAAATGACTCCATCCTCAAAGTCGAAATAACTGTTGCCCGGCTCTAGCTCACCTGCCAGAAAACGCTTTGCCACCAATTCATATAAAGCGGGGACATGCTGAACGGTACTTGTCAATACAGTATTCTCCCCCAAATCCGATTGGTCGGATACAAATCCAATGGCAAAAAGCCCTCTATCCTTTAATGTGTTGATAATGGGAACATTGAACCCATCACCGGCAGGATAAACAATGTCCACACCACTGTCCAGCATTTTTTCAAGCTTGGAATTGGCCAGTTCAGGATCATTCCAGTCCTGTGTATATTCTATGTAGACTGTTGCATCCGGATTTTCATAGAGGACACCTTCAAAAAAACCGTTTACTTCCGGCTGCCATTCAAAAGCTGCAATGATTCCTATATGATTGGATTGCGACATCTTTCCAGCAACCATACCACCGAAAAATCCCATTGCATTTGCTTTGAAATTCAGACTTGTCACATTATCCCCACTTACATCTGAATTAAAACAAACAAAGTGAATGTCTGGATACTCGTCCCCTATTTCGCTGAACACTTTTGCATATTCACTGCCATGACCGAATATGAGATTGATTCCTTCATTTTCGAACTTTTTAACCGCTTTGATGATTTCCTCTTCCTTATGTATTCCTTCTTCATAGAAGACATCCACACCAAATTCCGACTGTATCCTTAAAAGGCCTTTATACCCTTTGGTTCCCCAAACTTGATCATCAATGGAGTCAGGTACGAGCAGTCCCACCTTCTGAAGCTTGGTTTCGGTATCAGGTTGTCCACATGCAGTTAAAAAGAGAAAAACAAGAAGAATGAACCATATTGGCTTTTTCATGATGAAGCACCACCTTAGTTCCCGGAAAAAACTCCCATGTAGTTGCTGATTTTTATTACTCTTATATTGTACCTCTCGGGATGCGAAAGGAAAAGTTAAAATTTCAGTTTATTGTTATGCATTCCATTAAATACTATCTATTTTCAGCCTCTTGGCTACGTGATTCCTCTGGATTGCCAATGCTTCGGTCACATTTAACGAAGATTCCACACAGATTATCTCTGCCCTCTTTTCCCACTCGTTAGCAGGCTTTGATTCAGTATCCTTAATGGAAATATCTAACTCATGAGCAAGAAGCTCCAAGGCTTTTTTGTCTTTATTAGCCAAGCGGACAGTGTGACTCTTTGTGTCAATTTCTTTTTCAGCAAGACTTATAAGCACTTCTGCAATATCTTCAACAAATAGAATATCCTGGTTTTCCATTTCCAGCTTGTCGCTGTTTGGCTTTCCTTTCAGTTCATCCAGTATTTTTCTCTGAATCGGTTCCTTATCCGGCTGCCATGGACCAAACAAAGCAGGATGGATCACCAATGTTGTTTGCATGCCCTCTAGATGCTTCTGCAGGAGAGTTCCTCTTTGTGCCAAGTGGTGTGGAGCAACAAGAAACACCTTTCGCGATAGGTTGGACAGATAGGTTAACCTGTCGAGATATTCCCTTCCATACAGTTCCTCAGCCTCTAGACAAAAATAGGCAGCATCAATCTTTTCATCGCTATTTAAGTGATCCTTATCTATTTTGCCTTGATAATGAAAGAAGGCATTCCTTCCAATTTCCATCAGCTTATCTTCCTCTTGGTCAAACTTCTTTTCTTGAAGTTCCAACCCGAACACTTCCACTTCTCCCCGTATCAGCTTCTGACATAATGAGAAGCCGACAAAACCTGTTGCGCCAGTCACTATTGCATTTTTCATCACGGTTCACTCCAACCAATAGTTTAATACTGTATCGTATGCATTTGGCCATAATAATAGTCCCTATCAATGGATAATCGGATAGGGACTTTCTATAAATGCTGTTCAAATTTTTTAAAAAATTGGCAGATGGATCCTCCATATGAATAACGCTTTTCCACAAGATGATAGGTGACTGCAATCGGAAATCCGCTTTTTTGTCGGAATTCTTCGTACCTTTTACAATGAAGGTTTGGGTCATAGCTGATATTGGTGGTTGTCTGCCAAATTTTCACCGGCAGGGAAATCAGCAATTGCTCCAATGCCGGGAAGTCAGTAAAGTTCTTGACCTCATCCACAGAAACATCGTATGCCATAGCCAGCTCCTTTTGCAGCTTTTTATAAAAGAACTTCCTATCCTTTTCCTGTTCCATTTGGGCACTGAGATCAATGCAGGGATTGATAAGTGCGATCGATCGGATCTGCTCTTTCAGCATTCCCGCCAATTGCAGCGCAGTCAGCGCTCCCATTCCTTCGGCCAGAATATGAATCTTATCATTCAGGATTTCCTGCTTTTGAATAATATGATAAAGCTGCCTTGCAAGCAGGACGGATCTCGTACTTCCCCAGTGCATCCCATATAAATTGGAGTAGAAAACGGTATATCCAGCTCTTACAATTTCATCTATAATACGTTTTCTTCCGATATGCTGGATCCATAGGCTGTTATGATCATCAACGAAGTGATTTGTATCACCGATTATCAATACACCAAAGCCATTTGGTTTTTCCGGCACATGAACGGCATTCCATTGTCCGCCCATTTGAAAAAAGCGTTGATTTTCTTCCATATTCCTCACCCAGCCTCCGGATTACAAACTTGTATAGAATATGCTATGTAAAAGAATCCTGCTCTGTTAAAGGCAAAAGGCTTAATTTTACTAAAAATAAAAAGGAAAGATTAGCTTGATCTTCCCTTTTTCATTCAGATCCGTATTGAAGCTCTTGCTTAAGCCTATGCAAGGTTTCTATTCCTAGCTCAGTCAAATTGCTCTGTTCCTGGGATAGGAGCATTTCAAGCTCCTGCATCTTTTCTTCACTATTCATAAATATTCAACCCCTTTTTCTTCAAGCTTAAACATTTTACATTTATTATATGCGCTGGTTGTGGTAAAATATCCGATGGATACACAAAAGCTGTGCACCTGGCTTCTTAAAGGTGTTGAACCAACGTATTTAATGCTTTATCTATCAAAAGAGAATGGAGGGGAAGTCAAGATGCGAGTATTCTGGACTGTTTTCTGGTCACTTCTTCTGATAAACATGCTTTCATATGTTGTTGCAAACATGGTGGGTGATACATATAATTACATGTTAGCTTCAACTGTTGCTATCGTCTTTTCCGTAATTGTTATGTTAATTGGGGAAGCGCTGCCAAACGAGCCTGTTGAAAAACACTAATAATCACGATTGAAAAAGAACTTGGCCTTCTGGGACAAGTTCTTTTTCTGTTTTACATATTTAATTAGTCACAATCGCCAATTTTCCTGCTTGGAGGTCAATAATAATTTCTTGAAAATCCTGGATGGACCCTTTGATGATTTCTTTTGCAATCAGCGTTTCGATATGTTTCTGGATAAAACGCTTCAGGGGGCGTGCGCCGAATACAGGATCAAAAGCACGGTCAGCGATATGCCTTTTTGCTTCCTCAGTAATCTTAAGTTGAAGGTGCTTGCTTTCGAGCCTTTTTTGCAAATCGTTGATCAGCTTTTCAACAATCAGTCCAATATCATTTTTGGAAAGCGGGGAAAAGATGACTGTATCATCTATCCGGTTCAATAATTCTGGTCGAAAATGAGCTTTCAATTGCTGCAGTACCCTATCCTTCGTTTCTTCGGTAATCTCCCCCTCAAGAAGAAAATGTGATCCTATGTTGGAGGTCATGATGATGACAGTATTCTTAAAATCCACCGTTTTCCCTTGTGAATCGGTTATTCTTCCGTCGTCCAAGAGCTGCAGAAGGATATTGAAAACATCCGGATGAGCCTTTTCGATTTCATCGAGCAATACGACGGAATACGGTTTTCTCCTCACTGCTTCAGTCAGCTGGCCCCCTTCATCATAGCCGACGTAACCGGGAGGTGCCCCGATAAGCCTGGAAACAGCATGCTTTTCCATATACTCGGACATGTCCATCCGGATGATATGACTCTCATCGTCAAACAAGGACTGTGCCAATGCTTTTGCCAATTCGGTTTTCCCAACACCTGTCGGACCGAGAAAAATAAAGGAGCCGATCGGACGGTTCGGGTCTTTTATCCCTGCCCTTGCACGAAGGACTGCTTCTGAAACAAGCTGTACCGCTTCTTCCTGGCCAACTACCCGTTCATGGAGAATATCCTCGAGCTTCAAGAGCTTTTCACGTTCTCCCTCCACAAGCTTCGTAACTGGGATTCCGGTCCATTTAGCCACTATCCCCGCTATTTCATCCTCTGTCACTTCTTCTCTCAGCAGGGAATGTGCCCCTTTTTCGGCCTTCGCCTGACCTTCAAGCTGGAACAGTTCCTTTTCAAGAGCAGGGATTTTCCCGTGGCGGAGTTCTGCCGCTTTATTCAAGTCATATTTGCTTTCCGCCGCTTCGAGATCCCTTTTCGCCTTCTCCAGTTCTTCGCGTTTTTGCCTTATATGCCCAATGGCATCTTTCTCCTGCTGCCATTGCATTATCATTCCGGAGGACCTTTCCTTCAGATTCACCAACTCCTTTTGCAGAAGTTGCAGCCTATCCAAGCTCGCCTGATCCTTTTCTTTTTTGAGGGCAGCCTCCTCAATCTCAAGCTGCATCAATTTTCTTGTCACTTCATCGAGTTCAGACGGCATTGAGTCGATTTCTGTCCGGATCATGGCACAGGCTTCATCAACAAGATCAATGGCTTTATCCGGTAAAAAACGTTCGGAGATATAACGATCGGAAAGTACGGCGGCCGACACTATTGCCCGATCATGGATATTAACCCCGTGGTGGATTTCAAATCTCTCCTTAAGTCCCCGTAAAATCGATATAGTATCCTCAACAGTAGGTTCTTCCACAAGAACCTGCTGGAAACGGCGCTCCAGTGCAGGATCCTTTTCAATGTATTGACGGTGCTCATTCAATGTCGTGGCTCCGATACAATGCAACTCCCCACGCGCAAGCATCGGTTTGAGCATATTCCCTGCATCCATTGCACCTTCCGTTTTTCCGGCCCCTACAATGGTATGGAGCTCATCGATGAACAGGAGGATCTGACCATCACTTTTCTTTATTTCCGAAAGGACCGCCTTCAATCTTTCCTCGAATTCCCCGCGGTACTTGGCTCCAGCGACCAAGGAACTCAAGTCGAGAGAAAAGATCGTCTTATCCTTCAAACCATCTGGTACATCCCTTCTGACAATTCGCTGTGCCAAGCCTTCCACTATGGCTGTTTTCCCAACGCCAGGCTCACCGATCAGTACAGGATTATTTTTGGTTTTCCTGGACAGTATCCTGATGACCCTGCGAATTTCCTGATCACGGCCGATAACCGGATCTAGTTTCCCTGCCTTTACCTCCTCAATCAGATCTCTGCCATATTTCTTTAATGCCTCATATGTATTTTCCGGTTCCTGTGATGTCACTTTTTGGTTCCCCCTTATCTCTAAAATCACTTTCTCAAGCTTTGCTGCCGTAACAGAAAATTTCCTCGAGAGTTCCTGCCATTGTAAAGGTTGGTAGGCTGGATCGAATAGCCCCAATAGGACATGTTCGACCGAAAGATACTCATCCTGCCATTTTACCTTCCACTCTTCCGCCTTCTGAAATACCTTTTGCAAATATTTTCCTATATACACGTCTGTGGTACCGCTTATTTCAGGTTTGCTCTTCAAAAGGTTTTTCATTTCGATTATCAGCATGGGTACATCTATGTTTAATTTTGAGAGAATTCTTTTCCCTAACCCATCTTCCTGCTGCAGCAATGCAAGTAACACATGCTCCGACTCTACCTGCTGATGATTCATGCTTACCGCCAAATCCTTTGCCTGGATAATTGCATCCTGCAGTTTAGTCGTCATGCTTTGAATGTCCACTAATCAACACCTACCCTCGGTTTGACCTTTTTTGACCTTTTTGTTTTTATTATAAGTCAAAAAACGCCACCTCTGCAAGAAAGGTGACGTTTTAACCTATGGTCTACGCTTTTTAGCCCACAGTCGGTTATGATTGGCAGTCTCCGGAAAGGTATCCCCCGCTTTAAGATTGATTTTCTGCGGGTTTTTCACCATACTTCCCGTTTCGCCTATTTCCAAGTATATTCCATTGTTCGGAGCTTTCTGTCCAGGTCTGAATTGATGATTTTGTCCCATTCCGATTCCCTCCTATAAAAAGAGCCATGTCTATTCACTTCAGGTAAATGGGGTTACATGAGATAACCTATCTCGTTTCTATTTTTCCCAAAGTCCAGATTTTCATGTCATCATTCCATTTAGAGGGGAAGTGATTTTAGGCAATGGTCAGGACTTCATATTCCGTTGCCAGTTCAATAAAGTGAGACATTCCACTTATTTCCCCACTTATTAACTGCTCTTCCACCTTGTAGTGGTCCACACATGTTTTACATGCATAGACAGGAACACCAGATTCATGGATCTCCTTTAAATGCACGGAAACAAGGGATTGCTCCGTAAGGGTATACACTCCTGTATTCATCAGAAAAATGGCTTCCGGCTTTTCATCCCTTTGTTTAATAAGGGTGAAAAAAGTTTCGAGAACGCCTTCCCCAAGGGTCTCGTCCCCTTTGCCCAATTGATTGGAACTGACTAGGATTAGTTTGTTTTTCATGCTTGATCATCCCTCTCCAATTTTTTATGTAGATTATTAATCGGTCACATTCAAGGCGATTTTCGCAAGACGTGACATTCTCTCTTTGCCCCAAGGCGGATTAAAGGTGATGTTTACATCCACTTCATTGACTTCTTCCATTGGTGACAGCTTATTTTTTACTTGCTCCACAATTTCGCCTGCAAGGGGACATCCGATGGAAGTTAAGGTCATCGTTATCAATACATTTTGCTGTTCATCCATTTCTACATCGTAGACAAGGCCCAAATTGATGATATCTACGCCAAGCTCAGGATCCTCCACTTCTTCCAGCACTTCCATTATTTTATTTTTCAATTGTTCGTTCATCTAAAAGCTCCTCCACTATTTATTTTGCAATTGGCTTTCAATCGTCTTCCCATATGTAGGGCAAACCAATCCACTGCAGCAAGAACACCTTTACGGGACACCTTATGATCTGCTTGCTCATCAATAATCAGGCTGATATTTTCCGGTCTATTCTTATAATAACCTCTTAAAGTTTTTACAAACCCGATTACAGGTTCAGCTGGCACTTCCTGGTCCTGTGAGCCGTGCCAGCACAGGACTGGACGTTCATTCATTTTTTCAGGTTCAAGCGCCAGATCATACGCTGAGAGTTTATCCAGATAATGCTTTATCTGCTCTTCCTCAAACGGCAATGTAAAGCCCATTTCCAGCACTTGATCGATTTTCCACTTGGCAAATTCCTGATATGCCGGACATCCCATCAAGCTTACCGCCGCTTTAATCCAAGGATATTTTTTCAATGCACCGAAGGTAATGATCGCCCCCATGGAGGTACCAGCTACACCAATTTCATCTTCCATGGTCAATCTCTCGTTTATCAAATGATTTTTCAGTATTTCCAGTTCATGAATGGACTGTATGACAACTTCCCAGAAGGATTGTGTCAATTCAAGAGACGATAGACCGCTATCGCGATCACCATGGTGGATACAATCCGGCAAAATGACCCGGAAACCCTTTTCCGCCAACAGATAGGCATAGTGCAGATTGTTTTCTTTGGCACTTTTAAAGCCATGGAAAAAGATGACGGTCGGTTTCGGCGCATCTGCAGATAAGGCTTCATATATATGTAAAAAAGAAACGGCTCCTGCTTTCCCTTTGCTTACATGTATCAAAATACTTTCCCTCCTAAGGATCCAACTTATCAAGTATCTATTAAGTGTAACATGTAGACAGTTAAAATTGAAAAAGGTTACACTTGGAATTGTATAAATGAACAGTCGATATTTTAAAGGAGTTGGATCTCGTTGGAAAAACATTTAATAGCAGTCGATTTAGATGGAACATTATTAACCGACGATAAAAAAATTTCAGCCCGGAATAAACTTGCGCTTCAAAAAGCGCGTGAACAAGGCCATGAAGTAGTCATCGCTACAGGTCGCCCATATCGCGCAAGCTCCATGTACTATGAAGAACTGGGACTGACCACTCCAATCGTCAACTTTAACGGTGCCTTTGTGCATTTTCCCGGAAACGATGATTGGGGTGTCTACCATGAGCCTCTTGACCTTTCAACAGTAAAGGAAATCATTGAAGTCAGTGAAAAATATCAAATACATAATATCCTTGCGGAAGTGATCGATGATGTTTATTTTCATTTTCATGATGAAAAGCTGTTGGACATTTTCGGCTTTGGTAATCCCAAAATGGAAACCGGAGACCTGCGACAGGTACTAAAAAAGGATCCAACATGTATTTTGATCCACGCAAGCGAAAGTGAAGTAGCAAAAATCAGGAAATACCTGACGGAGGTCCACGCAGAAGTGATTGACCACCGACGCTGGGCAGCACCATGGCATGTCATTGAAATTGTACGTACCGGTATGAGTAAAGCGGTGGGGCTGAAACGGATATCCGACTATTATAATATACCCAAGAATAACATCATTGCTTTCGGAGATGAAGACAATGACTATGAAATGATTGAATTCGCCGGGATGGGGGTCGCAATGGGAAATGCGATTGACGGCCTTAAAGGGAAAGCAAAGGAAACCACACTTTCCAACCAGGAGGACGGAATAGCCGTGTTTCTCGAAAAATACTTGAAGCTTTAATCCTGCCAATTATTTGTCCAAATAAATTTTCCCGATTGTCTCACACTATATAGTGGACGCTTGTTGTCCTATATGAAAAGGGGGGCTTTCATAATGGGTAGAAGCAGCAAATCCAAACGTTTTGTACAACAAGGCAAGAACTCCGTGCAGCAGCATGATCAGCAAATCCCTTACCATCTGACAATGGAACAAGCTGAGGAACGCAAAGCCCACAAGGCCGAACAGAACTCACTTGGAGGATTTTAGATTATGGGCAATCAGCTTTTTCAATCCGCACGTGAGGCAGTCATGAATGCGGAAAAAGCCAACATGAATTCTTCATCCGTACAAAATGAAATAGATGTTGCAAAGAACGCATTATCCTCCGCCTATGCAAACACAACCGAGGCAGAACAACGCCAGCTTCGTGAATTGCAGGACCGTTTGCATTCATTAGAAGGTAAGTAAAAAAACAGCGCAGCCACTCTCTCTAGGGCTGCGCTGTTTTTCTGTTATCAGTCTTTACGGAAAAATCCAAAGATGCCCGCTGTCTGGACGATATTGGTGAAAGCATTTGGATCGGCATCCTTGATGATGCGTTCCAGATCATACATTTCATATCTGGTAATGACAATCATAAGCATCTCCTTGTCTTCCCCAGTAAATGCACCCTTAGCAGGGACAGATGTAATTCCACGAACCATTTTTGCATGGATCGCATCCTTGACATCCTTGCCTTTTTTCGTGACAATCATGGCCGTCAATTTCTCATGGCGTGTATGAATCGCATCAATGACCCTTGTTGATGCATAAAGCGTCACTAGTGTATAAAGCGCTTTTTCCCAGCCGAACACAAGTCCCGCTGTGATAATGATCACGGCATTCAATGCGAAGAAATAAGTTCCAACAGGCTTGTCCTTCATTCGGGAAAGGATCATGGCGATTATATCCAATCCTCCTGTTGATGCTCCCCACTTCAGTGTTAATCCAACTCCGACTGCTGCAATGACTCCTCCAAATACTGCATTGAGGAGAATATCGTCATTCACCTTATAGATAGGGACAATTTCGAGAAACAGGGACATCAGGAAAACACTTAAAAAACTATAAATGGTAAAAGAACGTCCAACCTTTTTCCATGCCAATATCGTCACAGGAATATTTAAGAGGAACAACGAAATACCTGTGGAAATGGTAAACGGAAAATAATCCTCGGATATCCGGAATATCAACTGTGACACCCCTGTAAAACCACTTGCGTAAACATCTGCGGGTATTAAGAAAAAATTCATTGCGATGGCATTCAGAAATGCCCCGATTAATACGATCAATACTTTCTTCACATGCTGTTGCATCATCATATGACTAAATAACCTCCTAACCAACCTACTGCCTTATTCTATGTATTTTTCCTCTTTTTACCCATCTCAAACGGTTGCTGCGATTTCTTTTCTTGAAGAGTTTTCATTTAATAGGTAAACTGAAAAAAAGGAGTAATCTTCCACGGCAGGGAACAAAAGAATACATGAATGTAAGTATAATAAAGAAGGTGACAGAATGACAATAAAAATCATTGCAGATAGTGCCAGCGACTTACCAAAAGACTTTTTTAACCAGGATCATGTAGAACTGCTTCCACTAAAAGTCTTATTTGGAGAAACGGAATATGAGGATATGGTAACGATCGACTCCTCCACTGTATATAACTCTATGCGTGAAGGACAGGTTATAAAAACCTCCCAGGCATCCCCTAATACAATGAAAGAAATTTTTACCGAAATTGCAGAAAAAGGTCAAACTGCCATCTATATCGCCTTTTCCTCTGAATTGTCAGGTACATATCAAACAGCTGTTTTGATGCAGCATGAGGTGATGGAGGAGCATCCAAACCTCGATCTCACCATCATTGATTCAAAATGCGCTTCCCTCGGTTTGGGGCTTGTTGTGAAGCATGCAGCCGAATTAGCCGCAAATGGTGCTTCCAAAGAGGACATCCTGGCTAATATCGACTATGACATATCCCATATGGAACATGTATTCACAGTGGATAATCTCGATTATTTGGCTCGGGGCGGACGTGTCAGCAAGGCGTCTGCATTTGTTGGCGGACTATTGAATATCAAGCCTTTACTACATATGGAGGATGGGAAGCTTATCCCCCTTGAAAAAATCCGCGGCCGAAAAAAAGTGCTGCGTAGGATGCTTGAAGTCATGAAAGAGCGAAACGGATTCACCGCTGCCAATCAACGGGTGGGAATCAGCCACGGAGACGACGAAGTGACTGCCATTGCACTTCAAGAAATGATAAAGGAATCCTCTGATTGCAGCAATTTCACGATCACTACAATCGGATCAGCGGTCGGTGCCCACGCAGGACCGGGCACGATTGCGTTATTCTTCCTGAACGATGACAAAGCATAATTAACTGGCACATAGTAGCTTCTGCATTTGGATAACCTATTCCTATCCTTATTTTGAAAGGGGTACATCCTGATGCCACATACAAGCGACAATGATAAAAAAGCGAAAGACAATAACGCTAAACGCCACGAAAAGAACATGGAACGCGAAAAGAGCCGCAAGAACGGCGAACGTCAATATTCCAAGAAAACAGATCATCTATAATTGGAAAGCCCGGCTTTTGGGAGCCGGGCTTTTTGATGGAGATATTTCAAAAAGAAACCAAGAAGACAAAGTTTCCTGGTAAATATTTTGCAAGCTTCAAGCCTTTTTCAGGGAATCCAATAAAAAAATTACCTTTGTACGCAAAAAGTAACGATTTTTAGGGTAATCCTCTTTCCAAATTGCGTTATGCCTAGTATAACAGGTGCATTCTAACAGATTTTCAAATCATTCTAACAGATGCAGCAATCATTCTAACAGATGTAGCAATCATTCTAACAGATGCAGCAATCATTCTAACAGAAATCCCCAACATTCTAACAACTTCACATTTGAGAAGAAAAAAGACCCGCCAAGTAGTCAATGCTGAATGACTTGTTTTGCTCAGCCCTTGCCCAAGACTATTCCCCTTTTTCCTCGTCCTTCTTATAAGTCCAGCCTTCCTTCTGTGTAATCAGGCCTTCCTTAAGAAGTTTCCCCATTGCACGCTTAAATGCCGCCTTACTGATCAGGAAGCGTTCTTTGATATCCTCTGGTGCACTCTTATCGCTGTATGGCATTGCGCCTCCGCGCAGCTCGAGATAATCCATGATAGCTTTGGAATCATCATCCATGGCATCCTGTTTTCGAGGAAGTAAGGAGACGTTGATGGTGCCATCATCCTTCACACCAATCACTCTACCTTCGACGATGCCGCCCAATCTCGGCTCTTCCTTACGTTCCGAGTGGTGAATAAACCCGACATATCCCTCATTGGTAATCATATAGCTGCCGACCTTCAGCAGTCGATAGATCGTCCCTTGGACATTCTGGTTTACGATGTCTGTTGGAGCATTGATGGAGCGATCGAGCATGACATCCTGGGACGCAAGCTTACCGATCAATTTGCCCCTGCGATCCGTCTTCACACGGCATAACAGAAGATCCCCCACTTCTGGCCAAACATCTTCAAATACCGGCAGATCATCCTCCGGGATCAATGCATCCTTGGCAATTCCGATATTGATAAAAACGCCAAGCCCTTGCAGAACTTCCACCACTTCCACCCATTCATGGCCATTGAGACCTTTAGGGATGGTCATTGTTGCAGTAATGCGGCTCTTCTGATCGGAATAGAGAAAGACCTCTACTGCTTCATCCTGCTGTAATTCTCTTGTCGCTTCATTCTTATGAAGCAGGATGGTCTCTTCCCCATCCGTAAGCATATATCCAAGTGGGGTTTCCCTATCCACTGTCAATTCCAAAATAGTACCTGTTTCCAACGTCATTCTTACCATTCCTTTTCATCCGTTCTTATGTAAAGTGTACCCGACTTTCATTAAGTTGTCCAAACCGCTTCATTCTACTATAATTAAGAACAGAATGCGATATTTTTTTATTCTATTGCCTTTTGGTAAAAATTTAAACATTAAATGGAGGGATTTCCCATGGCTAAAGAAAGCTCCTTTGATATTGTTTCAAAAGTAGATTTAGCAGAAGTAACAAATGCCATCAATATTGCCTTGAAAGAAATTCAAAACCGCTTTGATTTCAAAGGCTCTGTCAGTGACATCAAATTGGAGAAGGAGGAGCTTGTCCTGCTTTCCGACAGTGAGTTCAAGCTCGACCAGCTGAAGGATGTCATGGTTAGCAAAATGATCAAACGCAATGTGCCTACAAAGAATATCCAATACGGAAAAATCGAGGATGCCTCCAAAGGTGCTGTACGCCAGCGCGGAACATTGGTACAAGGCATCGATAAAGAGAACACAAAGAAAATCAACACCATTATCAAGAATTCCGGTCTGAAGGTAAAAACCCAGATCCAGGACGACCAGGTGCGCGTAACGGGCAAAAACCGCGATGACCTGCAACAGGTCATCGCCGCATTAAGAGCAGCAGACCTTGATATTGATCTGCAGTTTGTGAACTACCGCTAATATTTACAAAGTGCCAGGCCTCTATCAGGGTACCTGGCACTTTTTAGATACTTTTTAATTTTGTCAGGATTGCCTCCGATAGAAATTCGTACCCTTTGTAATTGAAATGCAATCCGTCCTCCGTCAGGAAATCCTCGTAGCCTGGGTGCTTGAGCATCTTTTTGAAAAAGTTTAGATAGTGTGCCCCTGTATCAGCTGCAATCTTTTCCACCACACTTGCAAACTCTTGAAGCGTTTCATTTTTACGTGCATCCTGCCTTTCTTCCACGACTGGAGCTGCACTGATTAATAATGTTTTTTCGGGACCGATCGTACTCGTAATCCTTCTCAGGTTTTCTTCGTACAACTCAATTTCTACATTCCGGTGAATGGCAGAATCATTGGCTCCAAGTAATACTGTGACCAGGTCCGGATGATGGTTCACAACATCCTCTTCGATACGCAGTAGGGCATCGACAGTGGTATTTCCAGATATCCCACTGTTCACAACCTTCCAACCAGGCATTTCCTTTGCAATACGAGGCGTCAACCTTTCTCGGCCTTCTTCGTCAAATTCCCTTGCTGTAATGCTATCACCAAAGCAAACCAATGTTTTCATTCTTTTCCACTCCCTTTTACAAATCTCCCCATGACATACTCATCTGCATATGTACCATCTTCAAACTTTGCATGTCTTTCTTTTCTGCCTTCCACCTTGAAGCCGAGCTTTTCATATACATGGATTCCTCTATCATTGTGTGAGAAAACTTCCAGGTTGACCTTTTCAATAATCGGATCCAAGGCGGCCCAATCGAGCAGCATTCTAATCATCCTGGTGCCGATGCCGTTATTGCAATAAGCTTCCTGAATGCTGATTCCGAATTGGCAATTGTGCTGGACCCGTTTTCTCGACCCCCTTTGCGCATTCAGCATTCCGATTATCCGGTTATCCTGTTCCGCAACGAGTACCAGATTGTTCTTAGCCTTATTATCAGCAAGCCAACGAAGCTCCTCTTCGACTGTAATGGTGAATTCTTCAGGTGTGGTCAGGAGGTTCCTGCTCTCTGAAAATGCTATTCTGCTATGTTCGAGAATGGATGCAGCGTCATCCCTTGTAGCCTCACGTACTATTATCTCCCCCATCGTTCCCCCTCATTTCCCCTCTTATTGTTCTAGCTTTATTAGGATAAATTATAAGGGTTTTTCCAATAATATGAAAGAATTATTGGAGGTGTCTACATGTCAAATGAAACAAAGAAAACCTTGCCTGCTCAACACCAAAATCAACAGCCAGGGCTGGAGTCCGAAATGGTCCCAGAACCAAAATCGGAGGATTCTTCCTATAAGGGAAGCGGAAAGCTAAAAGGTAAAGTGGCCATTATTACCGGGGGCGACAGTGGAATCGGACGTGCAGCAGCCATCCTTTTTGCAAAAGAAGGTGCCGATGTCGTGATTGCCTATTTGAGTGAACATAATGATGCAAATGAAACGAAACGACAGGTTGAACAGGAAGGCCGTCGTTGTCAACTGATTGCCGGGGATATCGGGCAGGAATCCTTTTGCAAAAAGGTGATCGATGAGTGCATGGGCAAGTTCAGCAAACTTGATATACTAGTGAATAATGCTGCAGAACAGCACCCTCAGGAAAGCATTGAAGATATTACTGCGGAACAGCTGGAGAAAACGTTCCGCACCAACATATTCTCTATCTTTTATCTGACAAAGGCAGCATTGCCATTCCTGGCTGGCGGGAGCTCCATTATCAACACAGCTTCTGTCACAGCATACGCCGGAAATGAAACCTTGCTCGATTATTCCGCAACAAAAGGCGCTATAGTCACCTTTACACGTTCACTTGCCCTGCAATTGGTCGGAAAAGGAATTCGCGTCAACGGTGTCGCACCGGGGCCGATTTGGACCCCTTTGATTCCGTCCACTTTTTCGGCTGATAAGGTGGCGAGTTTCGGTTCCAATACACCAATGAAACGTCCTGGTCAGCCAGAAGAGGTCGCGCCAAGCTACGTTTTCCTTGCAAGTGATGATTCCTCCTACATGACAGGACAGATCTTGCATGTGAATGGCGGGAAAATTGTGAATGGGTGATGAATCAGAGATATAGAGGTCAGTTTATGAAGAAAAAGCTTCTCTGTTATGAGGAGAAGCTTTTTCTTAGCTGATTTTTCAGTCACTGTGGGTCCTATTGAACTTTTTTCGGTTTGTATCGAACTTTTTTTAATGTCTATTGAACTTTTTTTAATGTCTATTGAACATTTTTTGAGGTCTATCGAACTTTTTTGACTTTCTATCGAACATTACCCAAATTCTTACAACAAAAACCACCAAACCAACCGCTCAAAAACAAAAAAGCCAGTCCGAAATTCAGACTAGCTTTCCACTATGTTGCATTTATGTTCCTTGCACGTTTGGCGCTTTACCATATTATGAGGAATGATGATTCGTTTCGTCGGTTCTGTTGGATCCTTCACTTTCTGAATCAGTGTTTTCGCTGCCTGAAACCCAAGTTGAAAGATATTGATATCCACTGAGGTCAAAGGCGGACGTGCCACTTCTGCCAACAGGACATTGTTGAAGCTGACAATCGACATCTGTTCTGGCACATCGATTCCCATATCATGTAGTGTATTCAGGATGCCCAATGCCATCAGATCATCGGCTACCACGAGGGCCGTTGGCGGCTCTTCCAAACTAAGCAGTTCGGATACCGCTTCCTGTCCACCCTCTTTCAGGAACTCCTCGTGGATAATGTATTCATCCTTGTAAGGAATTTCCGCTGTGCGCAACGCTTTTTCATAGCCCAGAAGGCGGTCGATCGTCACCACAAGCTGGATGCTTCCACCGACAAATGCCACACGTTTGTGCCCAAGGTCTATCAGGTGCTCGGTCGCTTCTTTTGCTGCCCGGTAATTGTCATTGTCCACATGTGTGATCTCTTCAACCTGCTCAAATGGCTTTCCGATCACGACAAACGGAAAACACTCTTTTTGCAAATACTTGATAATTTTATCCTCAACTGCTGAATACAGCAGAATGATCCCGTCTACTCGGCGTCCCTGCACCATCTGCATCACACCATCGAGAATTTCGTTTGCGGTTTCCCCGGTGGACATTTGAAGTGCATACTGCTTTTCGTGTGCGGCCGTACTTATTCCCCTTAGCACTTCCGGAAAGAAAGGATTTTGAAATGTTTTATCAGCTGAAGCCGGCATCACAAGACCAATGACCTGTGTGGATTGGTTTGCCAGGCTTCTAGCGATAAAGTTTGGATGATACCCAAGCTCTTCCATTGCTTCTCTCACGCGTTTTTTTGTTTTTTCACTTATGCGCGGACTGTTCGCGATCACGCGAGAAACTGTGGAAGGTGCAACATTGGCAATCTTTGCTACATCCTTTATCGTAACTGCCATGCACCTATCCCCTCCCTTTTAAAATGAAACTAAAATCATGTAAACGGATACATTTATCCACATGGAACATCTTCAATAAAAGAAAATGTATCCACAAAAAGTTATTCTTTCTTTTTCCGGCGTCTGACAACAGCAGCCACAATGAATGCAATAAAGCCACCGTATATAAGTGCCATTGCTCCAACGAATGGAACATTCATACCAGAATCCTCGCTTACCGTGTATATCTCAGCGGTTTCACGGTCCAGGCTGATCAAGTATTCGCCGTCGCTATTGCGGACCAGCTCATCACTCAGGGTGCCGCGAAGCTCAAGCTCTTCACCAATCATGTCCTGTTTTATCGGGGCGACTTGAGTGCCTGTTGTATTGTTTATTGCGATAATCGTCATTTCTTTCTCATATTCTCGCTTGAATACGGCCATACCGCCTTCTTCATAGAGCATCTCAAAGCTTCCATGTGTCAATGTTGGCATGCTGCTTCTCAGTTCTGCAAGCTTGGTTACATAGTCCACAATCTCTTGCTCCGCACGGAAGTTCATATCACGGCGGTTATCTGGATCCGGTCCGCCATCCAGGGCAATTTCCGTACCATAATACACGATTGGGATACCCGGAGCTGTATAAAGATACGCGAGTGCCTGCTTTATTCTTGCAGGGGGATACTGTTTTTTCTTGATTGCTTCTCTTGTAAAACGCTCCACATCATGATTATCGATGAATTTCCCCATGACATATGGATTGGAGTAGAAATTCTGGTTATGTGCCCATACCGTATCCAATCGACTCAGAGATTGATCTGGTGCAGAAAATACACGAGTTATCTCATTATAAGTAGGGAAATCCACGAATGAATCGATTCCCGTTTGCTCATATGAAGCCACATAACGTGGGTCATCATTCCAGACTTCCCCTATTAAAAAGAAGTCTTCTTTGACGGATTTCATTTCCTGAGCAAATTCAGTCCAGAATTCCTTTGGGACATGTTTTACGGTATCCAGTCGGTAGCCATCGATGTTTGTTTCTTCAATCCACCATTTGGCCATATCCAGTAAATATTGACGCGTCTCAGGATTTTCCTGGTTCAGATCCGGTAAGCCATAAATCCAGCCATTCTCCACCTCATCCTGGTCTTCCCAGTCTCTTACATCTTTTTTGGGATGGAACCAATCAGCCTTGTCGGACTCTTTCAACCAGGCATGTTGATAGCCTGTATGATTCACCACAATATCCACAATGATTTTAATGTCACGTTTGTGTGCTTCTTTTACAAGCTCTTTGAATTCTTCTATCGTTCCAAAATGCTCTTCCGTATTGTAGAAGTCCTCTGTCCAGTAGCCGTGGTAGCCCTTATCCTCATTTTTCACAATTGGTGTCAGCCATAAAGCAGTAAAGCCCATGTCCTTGATATAATCAAGCTTTTCTATAATTCCACGGAAATCCCCGCCATGATAGGCTTTCGGATCATCTCGGTTTACTGCGAAATCATTAGACGTGTCTCCATTGTTAAAGCGGTCGATCATAATAAAATAGATCATCTCATCTTGCCATGCGTGTTCTTCTTTTTCAGCTTTTACAGGTTGAACTGGTTGTACGAACCATGCAGAAAAAAGAAGAAACGGAACGAGAATGAGCCCCATCACTCTTTTCATCAATTCCGCTTCCCTCCCTTAAATCGTTTTAGTAGTTTTCGCTATATGTTCCTTCAATTAAAAGAACCTTTGCTTTCCTTAAACGATTATATACTATTATTATCCTTTTGTACCACCGGCAGTTAATCCCGCGATCAGATAACGCTGCAGGAATAGGAACATCAGCGCTATCGGGATGGCGATGAGTATGGATCCTGCGGCAAATCGGGTAAAGTTGTTGGCAAATTGATCATTGATAAAGTTGAACAATCCTAAAGCCAGTGTAAAGTTTTCAGGACTTCTTAAAATGATACGCGGTAATAGGAAGTCAGTGAAAGGTGCCATAAAGTTAAATAGTGCAACAACAGCCAGGATAGGTTTTGCAAGTGGAAGCATGATTTTGAAGAATACTCCAAAATGCCCCGCTCCGTCCATGCGAGCTGCTTCATCCAATTCTTTAGGAATGGTGTCGAAATATCCTTTAACAAGCCAAGCATTAAATGGAATTTGACCGCCGATATAGATTAGTGTTAATCCAACTAGTGTATCATCAAGCTTGATCATGTTCAGCATGATGTAGATGGCAACCATCGCCATCAATGCAGGGAACATTTGAAGCAGAAGGAATGCATATAATCCGTATGTTCTTCCGCGGAAGCGATAGCGTGAAAATGCGTATGCAACAAAGGATGTTACCAATACGGAAAAGAATGCATTTGCTACTGCCACAAGTATACTGTTTTTATACCAAAGCACATAATCACTCTGAGGGCTCGTAAATAGCCATTTGTAATGAGCCAATGACCAGTTTTCCGGTATCATGGAAGCTGAATAAAGGCTAGTTCCCGGATTCAGGGAGAGACCGATAGTCCACAATAACGGGTAGGCAATAATGATGAACATGAAGCCCAGGAATAAATAGATCAGTGATACTTCGATCTTTGATTTAGTTTTTCTGTTCATTAAATATTATCCTCCTCTTTAAACGAACGAGTGCGACGGAACTGGAAGAAAGCAAAGCCTGCTACAATCAATCCAAGTAGGATGGATATTGCTGCTGCCATGTTATAGTTGTTCGTCTCGAACGTCAGTTTAAATACCCAAGAAATCAGGATATCCGATCCACCGGCATTTTGTCCGCGAACTGCCGGACCACCATTATTGAATAGATAGATGATGTTAAAGTTATTAAAGTTTCCTGCATACTGCATGATTAACAATGGTGCAGTAGCATATAAAAGATGCGGCATTGTGATGAAACGGAATTTCTGGAAACGTGTTCCGCCATCCACGTCCGCTGCCTCATACCAGTCCTTCGAAATACTTTGAAGTACTCCTGTAAACAAAGCGAAAACAAACGGGAATCCAAGCCATGTCTGAATCATGATGATTGCAATTTTTGTATAAAATGGATCAGTCAACCAAGGAAGTGCCATGCCGATTGTTCCCAAGATATCACGGTTGATTGCTCCAAAGCGGTCATTGAACATTGCCGCGAAAATCAGGATTGTAACGAAAGCAGGTACTGCCCAAGGCAAAATCAATATTGTACGAATAAAACGCTTATATTTAACACGGGGGTCGTTAACTAGTAGCGCCAAAAATAGTCCTAATGCAATTTGTGTTGTGGTTGCAACAACAGTCCAAACAATCGTCCATGAGAATACACTCAAAAATGTGGATTTCCAAAGTGGAATCGATACCAGATTGATGAAGTTCTCAAATCCAACCCAACTAAGAAGGTTTCTAGGTGGAGAGTTATAGAGATTGTAATCGGTAAATGCAAGTGAAACCATGAATAATAATGGTAATACTACGATAAATACAAGCATGATCATACCGGGAATGACCATGAAATATGGGAACCCGGTATCATAGAAGTTTTTAAGTCCTTCTCTGATTGAAGGTTTATCTTTACCTAACTTAATATCTATGGCATTATTGCGGGCATCCATGACATTCAGGTAATACAAACCAGCTGCAAATACAGTGATAATAATGGAAATCAAGCCTTGAATTAATAAAAATATGGAGTGGTCCACCTTTGGGATTTCCCCAAGTGTGAAGATTCCCCAGTAACCCCAGCTTAAAAAGTTCCAGAAAGTTATTAAAAATGAAGCTTCGATGATAATGAATGCAATACCTTTCGCATATCTGCGGTTATACAGTTGCCCTAACCCTGCAAACAAAATGGAAAGGATCATGGCTAAGGTCGGGTTATGTTTCCGCATTGCAGTTGTTGCTGTCTCAGGCATAGCAGATCCTCCTTCTTAAAGAATAATAGTGGATAGACAAGCTTCAAGCTTTATCTATCCACCAACTTCTAACTCTTAATTGTTACTGTGCTCCACTTGCAGCAATTTTATCTTCAATTTGTTGTTTCGCTTCAGCTAGAACGTCTGCAACGTCGTCGCCATTAGCAATGAATTGAAGTGCAGAACCCATTGGATCCCAAACTTGTTGCATTTGTGGAATATTTGGCATAGGCTCGCCGTATTGAGTTTGCTCAGCGAATGCACCGATCAATTCGTCGTTTGCAATCTCTTCGCTTTCAAGAGCTTCTTGAAGAGCAGGCATTTCACCAGCAGCAGAGTAGTATTTCATTGCATTGTCATAGTTTGTAACGAATTTCATCAAATCGATCGCCCACTCTTGGTTTTCAGAGTAAGAGCTTAGCATCCAAGTCTTAACACCAACGAAAGATTTAGGAACGTCGCCATTGTCAAGCTTAGGAAGTGTAGCTGTACCAAGTTTATCTCCTAAAGCTTCTTTATAAGTCGGGATATTCCAAGGACCTGTGATTACAGCTGCAGTTTTACCTGCAGTAAATAGACCATTCATGATGTCCCCAGTGATTTCTTTAGGAATATAGCCATTAGAGAACCAAGATTGTACCAATTCTCCACCTTCAACTGCACCTTCGTTAGCAAGACCGATGTCTTTAGCATCGAAGCCGGAACCATCGTTCTTGAATACGTATCCGCCATTACCAGCGAAGAAAGGATAGATGAAATAGAAGTTAGTAGCTTCCATTAAGAAGCCGTATTTGTCTTGTGCTTGATCAGTTTGATCAGCAGCAACTTTCATTAAACCTTCCATAGTAGCAACTTCTTCAGCTGATACTAGGTCTTTGTTATAGAATAATCCATAAGTTTCAATAACTTGAGGCACACCGTAAACTTCTCCGTCAACAGTAACTGCATCCATAGCTGTTTCGCTGTATTTCGCAGCATCTTCACCTAAGTCGATAGGATCAGCTAAACCTTGAAGAACGATATCACCGATACGATCGTGTGGCTGGAAGAAAATATCTGGACCTTTTCCAGATGGAGCATCAAGCGCTAATACTTCGATTTGGTCAAGCATGGAAATTCCAGTAGCTTCTACTTTGATTCCAGTTTCTTCAGTGTAAGCAGCAAAAATTTCTTCAAGAGCTGCTTTTTGCTCTTCTTGATCATTTACCCAAACTGTAAGCTTTTCTGGTTTTTCAACACCTTCAGTTGTCGTGCCTTCACCATTGTTTGCAGCATTTCCGTTGCCTTCGCCAGCGTTTCTGTCTTCACGCTGTGGACCACAAGCAGCAAGAACGCCTAGAGTAAGGACCGCAACCATTAACATTACTAGGAACTTCTTCATATTGACCCCTCCGTCATTTTAAGTATATCTTTTACTAGATTGTACAAGCGGTTGCATTACCATGTAAGCGAAAACATATAGCGCTTACATTTTCGTGAAAACGATTGCACAACTTTCACTTTTTATTATACATGTATTCACCCAATTGACAACCTGTTTTTTTAAAAAATTTGATATATTTATAGAGAGGAACGTCTCTCATACCGGCAATCTATCAAAAAACCATTGATACACATGGCTTCCTTTCATTTTGAAAATGAATCATCCAGAAGATCGTCCATGACATTTCCTCCTCATCCCCCGCTCCTCTTTGCTTTTCATTGACAACGATTTCAATTTGACATAAGGTTATGTTGAATAAAATGGCAATGAAGCGATTTCAACCATTTTTTTCTCACATTAGATGCAAGCGATTGCATAAAGGAGAGGTTGAATACATGATGCTAAAAGAAGCGATCTACCATCGCCCTAAAAACAATTTTGCATACGCATACAACGACACCACTCTTCACATTCGGCTTCAGACAAAGAAGAATGATGTAGATTCGGTGGAATTGATCCATGGTGATCCGTATGTATGGGAAAATTCCGAATGGATTTCAACAAAAACGTCTATGACAAAAACAGGCTCAGATGATCTATATGACTATTGGTTAGCAGAAGTATCTCCAGAATTCAGAAGGCTGCGCTACGGTTTCTCTCTTACTTCAAAGGAAGAAAATCTGACACTTACAGAAAAAGGCTTCTATGAAGAAGAACCGAAGGATTGCGGTCTATACTTCTGTTTTCCTTTCTTGAATAAAGCGGATGTGTTCCATGCACCTTCATGGGCAAAGGATACAATCTGGTATCAAATTTTCCCTGAAAGGTTTGCAAACGGAAACAAGGATAATGATCCAGAAGGTGCACTTCCTTGGGGAAGCACTGAACCTACTACCACCAACTTGTTCGGAGGGGATTTCGAAGGAGTCATCGAGCATATCGATCATCTTGTTGACCTCGGCATATCGGGAATCTATTTCACTCCTATCTTCAAAGCACGTTCCAATCATAAATACGATACAATCGATTATATGGAAATCGATCCTCAATTCGGAGATAAAGAGACATTTAAAAAACTGGTGGAAACCTGCCATGAACATGGCATCAAGGTGATGCTCGATGCGGTATTCAACCATAGCGGATACTACTGGGCCCCATTCCAGGACGTATTGCAAAATGGAGAGTCTTCCAAGTATAAAGACTGGTTCCACATTTGGGACTTCCCGGTTCAAACGAAACCAAAGCCAAACTATGACGCATTCGCCTTCGTGTCGGATATGCCAAAATTAAATACGGAAAACCAGGAAGTGAAAGACTATTTACTTGAAGTGGGACGCTACTGGGTAAGAGAGTTCAATATCGACGGCTGGAGACTCGATGTAGCAAATGAAGTCGACCACCAGTTCTGGAGAGAATTCAGACAAGCAGTGAAAGCGGAAAAAGAAGACGTCTATATCCTAGGGGAAATCTGGCACGATTCCATGCCATGGCTGCAAGGAGACCAGTTCGATGCGGTCATGAACTATCCTTTTACAACTGCAACATTGGACTATCTTGCAAAAAACAAGACAAAAGCGGAGGAATTCGCTCATTCCATTACGAAAGTTCTCCACTCTTATCCGAAGAACGTAAATGAGGTAGCCTTCAATCTACTCGGAAGCCATGACACTCCACGGATCCTAACGATTTGTGACGACGACAAGAACAAACTGAAGCTTTTATTTCTATTCCAGCTTTCCTTCATCGGTGCACCTTGCATTTACTATGGAGACGAAATCAGCATGACCGGAGACCAGGATCCAGGCTGCCGCAAGTGTATGATCTGGGAAAAAGAGAATCAGGACGAGGACATGTTTGCTTTCGTGAAAAAGCTTACACACCTTAGAAAAGAACGTCCGACATTCGGGAACCACGGGGATATCCGATTTATCCAAGCGAGCAATGAAACCAATCATGTGATGTACGAAAAAACAGCCGATGACGAAACAATCTTGTTCATCGTTAATAACAGTGATCAGGAATTGGTTGTGACTCTGCCTGATGGGACGCAAGGAAAAGTGCTGCACGATATCTGGAACGACGAGGAGTTTGCGTTTGCAACTGATGCAAATGTTCTGCAGGCAAAACTTCCTGCATACGGGTTTCAGATTTTATCTTATAAATAAGTATTAGTGAAAAAAGCCTGATCTGCATGCTTGCGGATCAGGCTTTTTTCAGGTTGGTCGTTGTCCATCCTTACTTTTCCTTATTTTCGTGCCGTCACCCCACCCTTTTTCCACTGTCTAACGGTACAATTCCTCGTTCTTCTCTCAAAAGCCTGAAACATTCAAAGCAAAGGAACAGCTACTATTTACGATGCACCAGCCTCCTATATTCCATCGGCGTGGTCCCTTCCATCTTTTTAAACAGCTTGGAAAAGTAGGTAACATCCTCTATGCCTACTTCACGCGAAATCGTGGATACTTTATATTCCGTCTCCACCAGCAGGCGTTTTGCCTGATGCAGCCTGAAATGGGTCAAATATTGTACAGGGCTGATCCCTAACGTTTTTTGCATGCATCTTGTGATGTAATCCGGGTGGAAATTCAGCTCTTCCTTCAACCATGTCATGCTTATCTGGCTCTGATAGTTTTCCTGTATCAGCTTCATGGCCAACTCACATACCTTTTCTGTCGCACTGGGTATGGAAAACGCTTCTTTTTGAAGCTGTAAAATGAATTCCGAAAAATAGATCTGCTGCTTCAGATAGTCATCCGGTAGATGTGCATCCCCGTCACTGATACTCAGCATATTTTCAAGCTGCTGTTCCACAATCTCTCTTCTTTTTACCTCGGCATACTGCGGGATGTGAAACTGATAGTGGCCAGGTTCAGTGAATGTCGGCTCCTTTTTATAGACGTAGGACCAATCCAATTCCTTTGTGCCCACTACTTGATACTCATCGTTCGGAATGACAAAGTGAAGCCAGAAATACGTGGTATCCTCATCACACCCTTTGTATCCGGTATGCCTTTTTCCCGGAACCAAAATCACATACTGGCCCTCTTTCACTTCAAATTTTTCTTCATCTTCCTGCATATAGAGTGTTCCTTTTGTTACATATAGCAGATCAAAGACGGTAAACACTCTGGAAAAATGGCTCTTACCCTTCTGGAAGGTGAATTCTCCTCCTCTGATAAAAGTCGGGAAAGGAGGGATGGAAAGCGCAATCATTGACATTCTTTACACCTCAAGTCGTAATACTCCAATAAGAATCGAAATCATCTCTTTCTATTATAATAAAATCCGGTTAAACTATAAATTGTTTTATGTCGGAATCATCAAAAGGAGTAACTTAATGAAAGAAACAAACACGAAGAAATTGACCCTTTTCGCCTTAACCTGGCCAATTTTCATAGAAGTATTATTGCATATGGTAATGGGAAATGCAGATATCCTGATGCTGAGCCAGTACTCAGATGACTCAGTAGCCGCCGTCGGGGTGGCAAATCAGCTTCTATTCATGCTTATTGTCATGTTCGGCTTTATTGCAACAGGGACCTCCATCCTGGTTGCTCAGTACCTCGGAGCAAAAAATAGAACCCTAGCCTCTGAAGTTACCGTAGTATCCCTCGGTGCCAACCTTGCATTCAGCATTGTCATTAGTCTGATTGTCTTTGGATTCAGTTCACAATTACTGTTGCTAATGAATCTTCCTCCAGAGCTCCTGGCAGAGGCTGATTCCTATCTGAAAATAGTCGGGGTATTCTCATTTGTCCAGGCACTTGTCATTACAATGGGAGCCACCATCAGAAGCTACGGATTTACCAGGGATGCCATGTATGTGACAATCGGAATGAACATCCTGAATGTCGTCGGTAATTACCTGTTCATTTTCGGGCCATTCGGAATCCCTGTGCTCGGAGTGGAGGGAGTTGCCCTTTCGACTGTTGTCAGCCGTGCACTTGGTCTAATCGTCATTTCAGTCTTGTTATTTAAACGGATTGAAGAGCCTCTTCCTTTCAAAAGAATTTTCCAATTACCGATGGAACATTTGAAAAATCTTTTGAAAATCGGCATTCCCTCAGCCGGAGAGCATCTTTCCTATAATACCTCCCAGATCGTCATCACCTTTTTCATCGTGATGATCGGAACGGAAGCGTTAACCACCAAGGTCTATGCACAGAGCTTGATGATGTTCATCTTCCTTTTCGGCGTTGCCATCGGTCAAGGTACGCAGATCATGATCGGCCACCAAATCGGTGCGGGCAATATAGAGGATGCATATAAACGATGCATAAAAAGCTTGCGTTTGGCAATTTTGATAAGCATCCTTACCGCGGTACCAATTGCAATATTCTCTGATACCCTTTTAGGATTTTTCACTACCAATCCTGATATTATCGCACTTGGAGGTACATTGATTCTCCTAACCATCATATTGGAACCCGGCCGCTCCTTTAATCTGGTGGTCATCAGCTCGCTGCGGGCTGCAGGGGATGTAAAGTTCCCTGTTTATGTTGGAATCCTATCTATGTGGGGCATTGCCGTAACAGTCTCCTATGTGCTTGGAATCCATTTTGGAATGGGCCTTATTGGTGTTTGGATTGCCATGATCATGGACGAATGGCTTAGAGGCCTGATCATGCTGCGACGCTGGAGGTCAAAGGTCTGGGTAAATAAATCCTTTGTTGCATCAGAATCGAAAAATGCTTCCTAACTGAAAACAAATTACAGATGCACTCCCATTATAGGGGGTGTTTTTTTATGTTTTCGTACAATTGTCAGAATTCCTTACATACTTGTAAACGTTTTCGCCTGAATTTTTCGAAAATTCGTATTGCAAAGTGAGTAAATATGAAATATGATAATAAACATACCATATGATGTTAGGAAATATAACATTATTAAAAAGGAGAGATGACTATGAAAAAGGTGGAAGCAATCATTCGTCCAGAAACTTTTCGCAGCCTTCGTGAACGCCTCGAGGAAGTAGGGATAAACGGCCTGACCGTTTCCGAGGTGGCAGGATGCGGTCAGCAAAAAGGACAGCAGGGTGTGTTTCGGGGCAATACGTTTGAAATCAAACTTCTCCCGAAAGTAAAAGTCGAAATGGTCGTAGAAGCGGAGTTTGTCGATGAAATCGTCCAGATCATACAGGAAACATGCAGCACCAATTCTGTAGGAGACGGAAAAATATTTATCTACCATATTGAAGATGCCATTCGTATTCGTACCGGGGAAACTGGCAAACTTGCAATTATCTAACCATTACAGGAAGGGTTGATCTATATGAAAAAGAAAATCGGTTTAATGATGACAGGCGGCTTATTGCTTGGTTCTACGGCACATGCCCAAGCTCCGACAGTGGAAACATTGAGCATTTCCATGGATATGGTGTGGATCATGATTGGTGCATTGCTTGTATTCTTTATGCATGCAGGATTTGCGATGGTGGAGTCAGGGTTTACACGTTCCAAAAACTCTCTTAATATCCTGATGAAAAACTTTCTTACCATTTCCATCGGTTCCATCCTCTATCTGGCAGTTGGATATGCCTTTATGTTCGGCTCATCTGCAGAAGGCTTCATCGGGACAGAAGGATTCTTTCTTTCAGGACGCGAAGGGGACATCGGCTTCTTCGTCTTCCAGGCAATGTTTGCTGCCACATGCGCAACAATCATTTCCGGGGCAGTGGCAGAAAGAATGAAGCTTAGCAGTTATATTCTTATCACGGTTGTGATGACGGCTTTGATCTATCCAGTTGTGGGACATTGGGTATGGGGCGGAGGATGGCTGTCGGAAATGGGCTTTACTGACTTTGCGGGATCCACGGTCGTGCATCTGACCGGAGCGCTCGGTGCTGTTGTTGCGGTCCGATTCTTAGGCGCCAGACTTGGCAAATATTCAAACGGCAAAGTGAATGTCATTTCAGGTCATAATATCCCTTTAGGTGCACTTGGAGTTTTCATTCTTTGGTTCGGATGGTTCGGATTTAACGGCGGAAGCACGCTTGCTGCTGATCCCGAGCTTATCCCGCATGTCATTACGACCACCCTATTATCGGCTTCTGCAGGAGTAATAGCCTCCGCTTTTTATTCTCAAGTCCGCTATAAGCGGGTGGATGCTTCCCTTACGCTGAACGGAGCATTGGCAGGTTTGGTAGGGATCACCGCAGGAACAGGTGACGTTTCACCGATTGGCGCCATCATTATCGGTATAATCGCAGGTGTGATTCTGGTTGAATCGGTTTCCTTCATTGACAGAGTGTTAAAACTGGATGATCCTGTAGGGGCCATTGCTGTTCATGGAGTGTGCGGGATTTGGGGTACACTTGCTGTAGGATTATTCTCCACTTCAACCGGCCTTTTCTATGGTGGTGGTGCCAGTCAATTGGGGATCCAGGCAATAGGAATCTTGGCGGTAATAGCATGGACCGGTGCAACAGTAGCCGCTTTCCTTTTCCTTGTTACCCGTTTTACCAGCATCCGCGTTACAAAGGAAGAAGAAATTTCAGGCCTCGATTTTGCTGAGCACGGTTCCTCCGCATACGAGCTCAGAGAATCGGTATTCTCTGATAACAGCTCAGCACCGGAATTCGGAACGGGACTCGTCCACCGGTTAAACAACCTTGGAAGCACCAAACAGAAAGCCAAGCAAGTTTAACAGAAACTCTTATAGGCAATCATAGTAATCTACAATGGCGATCCATTCCGTTTGGATCGCTTTTTCATGTATACAAAACATATACATACATTTAACTAAAGTGGTATAATTCCTCCTAGAGGTGATAGTTATGGTCAGTAAATGGGAGAGGAATGTCTTTCGTTTCTTTATTCTATGGTACATTTGCGGAGTGGTTCTGTTAACATTCGATCTTCTCCCTTCATGGCTGGAGTGGGCGAATGTGGTATTTCTTGTAACAGCAGGCTCACTGGGTGCAATATATTTTATTAAAAACTATAAAACCTTCGGAATGCTTTACACTTTTTTCGTCTTTTTTTCGTCCATTGCTGCCGAACACATTGGCGTCAAGTATGGATTCCTGTTCGGAGACTATTATTACAACTCCTATTTTGGTCCGATGCTTTTAGACGTGCCGATCACAATCGGCTTTGCCTGGGTGATGGTAATTGCTACGTCCCATGTGATGGCCCTTCGCATCTTTCCTGCTTCGCCTTTATGGTGGAAAGCTGTCGTGGCAGCCGTTGCAACGGTAGTGCTCGATTTAATCATCGACCCCGTTGCATTTATTGCGAAGGAATATTGGATCTGGAATGGAGAAAGCTTTTACTATAACATCCCTATGTTCAATTTCTACAGCTGGTTTGGTTTGTCCCTGCTTTTCCATCTGATACTACTGCTTTTCACTTCCTATACTTCTTCAAAGGAGAATGCTTATTGGGAAAAGAATATGTATGTACTATACGGTCTGATGGTGGGCATGTTTTGCATGATTGCATTATCCTCACAATTATATCTGGCGTTCTTCGCCACGATCATACCTGCCCTCCTCCTTTATGCCGGAACGAAAAAAAACAAGGAGTTCATTCATGATACCAGCAAAAAAAAGCAGAGCATTTGATTATTTTTTTGATCATTTCAATAAGCGTTTCTTAAAATTTCATTTTCGGGGAGTGTTTTTTTCCAAAGGAGCAGCCGTTTCCATTCCTTCCTCCCCTTCCTTATTTGTCATCAATCACAGTACATGGTGGGACGCACTGGCAGTGTTCCATCTGAATCGCCATGTCATTATGCAGGAAAGCTATGTAATGATGCACGAAAAAGGAATAAAGGACTACCCCTTTTTCCGTAAAATCGGGGCATTCTCCGTCAACAGGCAGAACCCTAAGGATATTGTACTTTCCCTGCAGTACGCAAAAGAAAGATTACAAGAAAACAAGACGTTGTGGCTATTTCCCCAAGGAGACGAACGACATCAGGAAATCCGGCCCCTGGGATTTCTGCCAGGGGCCCTTCATATCGTAAAAAACACCAACGTTCCTATCGTACCTGTATGCCTCTACTATTCTTTCGGGAGAGAGCGTAAGCCCGAAATTCATATCAGAGTATGCGCTGCGGTAACGGCGACTGATCTGCCTGGTACTTCATCCAAAGAGAAGAATATTGCCCTGGAGAGGTTATTTACTGATCATCTAAATCAATTAAAACACGACGTGATAATGGAAAACACGGGTGATTTTGAAAATCTTTTATAGCGTGGAGGGGATATACAATGGAGCAGCTCGTCTTACTCTTATCAGGTTTTCTTCTTCTTTCATTAATAGGGATGCTGGTAAATGGCCTTTTTTTCCCACGGTTCCAGAAACCAATCCCGGATTTTACACCACTAGTGTCCATTTTGGTCCCTATGAGAGACGAAGAAAGGAATGTCATACCCTTGATTCAGAATCTGCAAAAGTTATCCTATGCCAATGTTGAATATGTCCTTTTGGATGATCATTCCTCAGATTCCACCCTCGCCCTGGCACAAGCTCAGACGAGGCATGATAACCGTTTCCGGCTTATAGAAGGGGTACCATTAGAAAAGGGGTGGGCCGGTAAAGTGCATGCATGTCATCAATTATCAGAGAATGCATCAGGGGACTTTCTGCTTTTTCTCGATGCAGATGCAAGACTGCAGCCAGATACTATAGAGAACTTTCTACCTTTTTTCGAACAAGGAAAGGTTCAGCTTGTCACTGGCTTCCCACGGTTCCCCGTTACCTCATGGTTAAGCAAATTGCTTGTCCCCATGCAGCATTTTGTCATTTGGCTTCATCTGCCCTTGGCCCTAGCCAATTATTCCAGCTACAAACAGGCCTCAGCCGCTCATGGAGCTTTCATGTTTTTTGAGCGGAACGCCTACCTTTCTGTTGGAGGGCATCGCGCAGTATGGGACTCCATTGTCGAAGATGTTCATCTGGCAAAGGTGATGAAACAGCACGGCTTTGCAGTAAACCTGGTGAATCCAACGTCGTATGTGACATGCCATATGTACGAGACAAATGAAGAGGTGTGGTCAGGCTTTTTGAAGAATATCTATATCGGAATAGGAAGATCACCTTGGATTGTGGCTGGATTAACGATTTTTTATTCGATCTTTTATTTCTTGCCCTTGCCATTGGCACTACTTGCTCCATTTTACGGATACTGGTATATCCTCCCCTTATTGCTTGTATGGATCCAAAAGCTTTATGTAGATCTGCAAACAAAGCAAAAAGCCTTTCTTTGTCTGCTAATGCCTCTAAGCGCACTCGCTTTTATGGTCATCATGCATGCTTCCATGTGGAAAAGCTTGAAAAAAGAACATTACCTATGGAAAGGACGTGCATATAAATGAAGAAGGTTGTTGTAATCGGAGGAGGGCTTGGCGGACTATCCTCTGCCATTTCCCTTGCAACAAAAGGTTTTGACGTAACACTCCTCGAAAAAAATCGTCATCTTGGTGGTAAACTGATGAAGGTGAATCTCGGGGACGCGCACTTCGATTTTGGACCGAATACCATTACCATGCCGGATGTGTTCCGCGAGGTCATCCGGCTTAGCGGGGAGAATCCCGATGAGTATTTGAATTTCATCAAACTGAATACTCATACCAGAAACGTCTCTTCTGATGGAAAGGTTCTTGATTTCAGTTCAAATCAGGAAAAAATGAAGGATCAGTTAAGTACGTTGGATCCGACCGGTGCGAAGAACTATGAATCCTTTATCAAAGAAATTACAAGGCTCTACCAGCTTGGAAGCTCGCAATTTTTCCGTAAGAGCTTTACATCCTACACGGATTATCTTTCACCAGGCCTTGGTGCAGCGATTGCAGGGTACGTCCCCTGCAATCGCTGCACCATTTCTATCGCAGGTATTTTTCGGATCCATTTATTTTGCAGGCCCTTGATCGCTATGCCACTTATATAGGCTCATCCCCTTATATATCACCAGCGACATTTGCCTTAATCGCCTATTTGGAGCTTGTGGAAGGAGTATATTACACGAGGGGCGGGAACTGGAAAATTGCTGAAGCTTTTGAGAAGGTCGCAAGAATTTCAGGTGTGACGATTCGTACAGACTGCCAGGTGACAAGTATACAAGTCATAAATGGCAAAGCGGTAGCAGTCGCGGTCGCAGATGGGGAATCCTATTCATGCGACTTGGTTGTCATGAATGCCGATTTGCTTGCAGCATATCCAGAGCTTGTCGAAGAAAAGGACCGCCCACATTTCTCAGACAGGAAAGCTGCCTCCTTTGAACCATCCATTTCAGCCTTTGTTGCCCTTGCCAGTCTGAAAACACGGAACAAGCAGCTGCTTCATCATACGGTCTATTTTTCCTCCGACTATGAAAGAGAGTTCAAGGAACTTTTTGCAGAAAAGAAATATCCTGAGAGTCCTACCATCTACATAAGCAATTCCTCTGTTACGGAGCCGGAAAAAGGTCCCAGCGGAGACAATCTCTTCATTTTGGCGAATGCCCCTGCAGTAAAGAAGGAAAGTGTGAAGGATGGTTTTCCGGAAAGATACAAGGAGCTTATTTATCAGAGTTTGGAGAAACAGGGTGTATCCATCAGCGGCCAGATCCTGGAGGAAAAACTGATAACGCCAGAAGATATACAATCCCAATTCGGAGCCTATAAAGGGGCTTTGTATGGAGTGGCTTCCAACAGAAAAAAGGATGCATTCTTCCGTCCAAGGAACAAAGCCCAGGATATAGGCAACCTCTACTTTGTAGGAGGCTCCACCCATCCAGGCGGCGGATCTCCGATGGTTACATTATCAGGGATGAATGTGGCGGACGCGATCGTCAGAGAATGGAATGCATAGAAAAGGCTGCAGCCACACCTTTTACAGGGCGCTGCAGCCTTTTTATCATATCAAGTAGACAATAGATATCGAAGCACAGAAAAGAAAGAAGATATAGGTGATCCCCGTCCCCTTTCCAACAGCTCTTTCTTTTTTCTGTAAAATGACATCGATCAGGTAGAATAGGATAAAGTGAATCACCAATAGCAATCCAAAGCTGACCAGTAGGGACATTTCATCATAATATTTATCCACTAGATTCACTACTAATAATGCTATGACAGAAGATGAAAGATATAAAAGTGTTTTGAGCTTCATTTTATCCACCCCACCTTACCCAGCCAATTTTACCCGTAGTTATTTACCTAATCATACCATATTTTTCTATATAATAGCTGTTATTTATCTTCAATTCTATAGCTATAATGATGCATATAAAAAAGTCTTCTTTGAACACCGCTGTTGATTTCCGCACTAGGCGCAGCGACCCAAGGGGCGGTGCTGGAGCCTCCTCGGGCTTTGCCCTGTGGGGTCTCCAGCCTACCGCTGCCTCCCGCAGGAGTCTCCGCCTATTGCTCCAATCAACAGCTAGTTTACACAAATCCTAACCAACTTTTTTGTAAATTAAAGCCTCCCAAAAAAAGACCCCCTTCTCCAATTGTTAAGGAGTGGTTAGGTCATTATCTTTTTTATATTTGTGATATGATCTGCTGCTTTTCATCGTTTGAAACATAATGCTTGGTCTTGAAAACTGAGTAGTGTTTTTTACGGATCGAGCCAAGGATTGCGCGATAAAGATAGGCAGCACCTTTTACTGGCGTACGGGAATGGGTCGGATATAGATCTAACGTACTTAATGCCTGTTCGTATAGGCGTTCCGCTTTTGCAGCAATATCCTCCCAAACGGAGATGAGGGCCTTGTTGACGACATGCTGCTGAAGTTCATGAATAGAATAGCCCGCCTCTTCCAATCTATTGATAGGAAGATAGATTCGATCACGCGTGAGATCCTCCCCTACATCTCTTAATATATTGGTTAGCTGCATGGCCTGGCCAAGTGCAATGGCATCCTGCCTCAGCACTTCTTTATTTTTCGGAGCCAGTATCGGCAGCAGCATCAGACCAACCGTGCTGGCCACATGGTATGAATAGTTCATTAGCTCTTCTTCTGTATAATACAGCTTCTTATAAAGGTCCATTTCCTGGCCGGTTATCATATCGCGGAAGGCTTCGATATCCATTTCATAGTTGGTGAAAACATCCTGAAGGGCAAGCCACATTGGATCTGATGTGGGCAGCTTCCCTTTCAGAAATTCATCAAAATATACCTTGAATCTACGCAACTCTTCTTTCGGGTTTTTTCCCTCATCCACTATATCATCCACTTGCCGGCAAAAAGCGTAGACAGCCCATACCGCTTTTTTCTTATCAGCCGGCAGCAGCATAAATGCTTTGTAGAAAGTCTTCGAGTTCTCTTTTATGATATTTTCACAATGTTGATATGCTTTCACCAATTCGTTCATGAATATTCACATCCTTCGTCGAAGAGTAATGGGCAAAATCGGCTATTATCTGATTGGCGGCAAGCCGGGCGCTCTGCATGACTATGGGAATGCCACCACCCGGATGAACGGAAGCACCAGTTGCATAGACGTTTTTCAATTGTGTTGGCTTGACTTGAGGGCGAAAGACCCCTGATTGAAACAATTCCGGTGCGATACCGAAGCTTCCACCCTGATACAAGCCTTCCACTTCCGCATCATTCGGTGTGTGCACTTCCATCCATTCTATATTTGCCCTTAATTTCGGAAAGGCCTCCGCTTCCATCCTATCCATCATCCTATTGATAAACTCCTTCTCACTGCTCCAATCTATATGACTTCCTGAAGGGACCGGAACCAGTACATACAGGACACTTTTCCCGTCAGGGGCCAAGCTTTGGTCAATGAGGCTCGGATTAAATGTGTAGAAGGAGGGATCAGATGGCACCTTTTTTTCTTTGAACACTTCTTTCATATGACAGTCAAAGTTTTTACTCATAAAAAACTGATGTACATCCGTATCGTAACTGCCCTTTACACCAAAGTAGAAAAGGAAACAGCCTGAGGATGGTGTATATTTCCTCTGCTCATTTGTTACTTCTTGAATGGAGGGGAAATCCCCATTCCATACCAATCCATCGATTTTAATCTTCCTGCCTCTTACTTTGATCGAAGCTACCATGCCTCCTACTTTTTCTATCTCTTCCACTTTGGAGTCAAGATGCAGCCTGATTCCTTTATCCTTGATCTGTTGAACCAGAACATCCACGAGCGACGCATAACCGCCATTGACGTAATGGATACCATGCTCATGCTCGCTGTAAGGGATGAGGCTGTACATGGCAGGAGCAGTTTGTGGATTACCACCGATATAGAGGGTTTGCAGGGAATAGGCTTCCTGGAGACGTGTATCGGAAAAAAAAGTGGAGGCATATTTTTTGGTCGATTGATAAGCTTTCAATCTCCATAACGAAGCGATGTTCTTCCAGGTCCAGAAGTCTTTTTTCTTCGTGAACGACTTTTCGAGAAAGGAGGCCTTGCCAATCATAAAGCTTTTTTGCATCTCTTCCATATAACGGTCGAATCCTTCCTCCTGGCCAGGAAACAATCTTGCAATTTCCCTTTTCTGCACGGTTGCATCACGATGCTTCCTGTAAACTGTACCATCTCGAAAATGGATGGAATACAAGGTGTCCAAAGGGATGAGCTCCCATGCTTCTTTTGGTACACCGGCTTCCTCCAATATTTCTGTCAGCATTTCAGGAAGCAGTACGATGGTAGGGCCCTTATCAATCCGGTATCCTTCTCTTTCTATAAAAGCAAGCCGTCCTCCCGCTTTCTTCTCTTTTTCAAAGATGGAGACGTCAAATCCCTGTTTTTTCAAAAGAAGTGCGGTTATCATTCCGCCTATTCCAGCACCAGCAATCGCGATATGTTGAGTAGTCATTGGGCCCGCTCCAATCTGTGTGATGTTACACTGTTCTTTTCAACATTTTGATGTTTCTCCTGTAAGAGATTGGCTGTAATCCTTGCTGACTCTAAAATGGTTGGCAGACCGCTTCCAGGATGGGTTCCACCTCCAACGAGCCAGCAGTTCTCGAGTTCTTCAAATCTATTATGCGGTCTGAGGACCATCATCTGTGAAAGCTGATGCCCCAGATTAAAGGTTGCCCCCTTGTATACAAGGATCTCTTTTTCCCAATCATGTGGTGTCAGCACTTTCTCCACTTCAATATGATTTTGAAGGTTTTTAAATCCGCTCTTTTTTTCCAAGGTATCAAAAACAAGTCCCTTAAACGTATCCTTATGGGTCTCCCAATCTATCTCACTGAAATTATTCGGGACCGGAGCCAGTATATAAAGCGCTGACTTTCCATCCGGTGCCAGGGTCGGATCTGTCACGGATGCATTTTGCACATAGATGGAAGGGTCTTCGGATAGTTT
Organism: Sutcliffiella sp. NPDC057660; assembly: GCF_042800035.1. Taxonomy (NCBI): domain Bacteria; kingdom Bacillati; phylum Bacillota; class Bacilli; order Caryophanales; family Bacillaceae; genus Sutcliffiella; species Sutcliffiella sp. NPDC057660. The sequence goes on along the minus strand of NZ_JBHVHV010000012.1, from coordinate 30,161 downwards.
TTTGCTATCTGTGATTTCTTCTACATTCTTTTTGTAGTCGTCAGCAAAGATGATGGTATGGTGGTTGGTGTCATAAACCTTGTCTAGTCCCAGATAAATCATAAAAGTGGAGCACGAGTACTTCTTCTTTTCCAGTTTGCTTTTACTGTACTTCTTTAAGATTCCTTCATCAACCAGATTGGTCATCACATGGGCAAAATCACCGTTGACAATGACTTCATCCCCTTTCATTTCAGAACCGTCCTCCATTAGAACTCCTACGACCTTTTTTCCTTCGAGCAAAAGCTTTTGAACTCCGTTTCCCAGTTGAATACTGCCCCCATTTTCCTTTACCACCCTCGCCATTGCTTCAGAAAGCTGATTGACGCCTCCGATTGGATGATAGATTCCGTACGCATGCTCCATATAGGAGAGGATGGAAAAAGCACCAGGACACTCCCATGGGGACATCCCCAAATATTTCGATTGAAAGGTGAATGCCAATTTCAGCTGCTCGGCTGAGAAGAATTTGCTTAACTGGTCATATAAGCTGCTTCCTAAACTCAGGTGCGGAAGCGCTTTGATAACTTTCCACTGCAGATAGTGATGGAAACGGTCCATTTTCCCTTGCAGGATGGGAGTCAAGGCAGCCATCTTTTTTTCCGTTTCTTCCATGAAACGATCATAGCCAGCACCATCACCGGGAAAATACTGTTCTATCGTTCTTTTCATTTTTTCCGCGTTCCTCGTGACCGTAAAGGATTTATCTGGAAAAATCAGTTCATACATATCTTCCAATTCCCGTAAGTCCAAGTAATCATGAAGATTCCGTTTGCTCTCTTCGAATATTTCTTCGGCAATTTGAGGCATACTCAAAAAGGTTGGACCCATATCAAAGGTAAATCCATCAAGCTTTATACTCGAATTCCGTCCCCCTACATGGGCTTGCTTTTCCACCACTGTCACACTATGCCCTCTTGCCGACAGTAGCATCGCTGCCGCCAAACCTCCCGGCCCAGCTCCAACAATTATCATTTCTTTACTCATTTTGTTATGCCTCCTCATCTCCACCGAAACACCTTTTTGGTTAAACAAACATTATACAAATACTATACACAATACATTATGTATGCACAAGAATTTATGCTCTGAAAAAGAAAGAAGCATGTCCTTATTTGCAATAAAAATTTTCTCCCTCTGGCAAGCAGCGCTGAGGGAGATTCATGTCGAGTAAAATACACTTTTACTCTTTAACAATTTATCCCTTTATTGTAACACTGTATTCCGAGAACCATACGTGTATTTGTGCAAGATGCGCCAATAATTGGGGACCTGTCATCAACTGGCCGAACCAGGGAACCTGAAAAGCTTTTCCTTCAGAATCGATAATCTGCTGCAGTTTTTCCTTTTGGAAGAATTCAAGCAATGGAGTCTGTTTATCCTCGAGAATTTCATTCAACCACTTTTTAACTCCTTGTGTATAGATCGGATGATGGGTTTTTGGATAAGGACTCTTCTTACGGTACAGAACTTCATCAGGCAATACACCCTCCAGTGCTTTCCGAAGCAGCCCTTTTTCCCTGTTGCCATGCATCTTCATTTCCCAAGGGATATTCCAGACATACTCGACAATGCGGTGGTCAGCAAAAGGTACTCGCACCTCGAGGCTCGCTCCCATACTCATTCTGTCCTTGCGATCAAGCAATGTCGTCATGAACCAGATCATATTCAGGTAGAAAAGCTCTCTTCTCCGTGCCTCCAAACTGCTCTCGCCATCTAGCCTTGGAGTTTCTGCAACCGTCTCTTCAAAACGGGCTGTAATATAATCGTCCAGTTTCAGTTTTTTCTTCCATTCCGGACGAAGCAGGTCCATTCTCGCATCCGTAGACCGCATCCACGGGAAATTCCTTGCAGCAAGGTCCTCTGGTCGATGAAACCAAGGATAACCGCCAAAAATTTCATCCGCGCATTCCCCGGATAGACTTACCACATAATTCTGTTTGATCTCCCTGCAGAACCAAAGCAGGGAAGAATCGATATCCGCCATCCCCGGCTGATCGCGCACAAGCACAGCCTCTCTCAGATTTGCCACCAGGTTATCCTGAGAGATTACGGAGTAATGATGGACCGTTCCAAAGGTTTCCGTCATTTTACGAATCCAATATTCATCCGAGTTCGGCTGGAATTCATTGGCTTTAAAATATAGATCATTTTCTTCGTAATCGATGGAATAGGTGTGTAATGGAGGCTTTCCTTCTTCTTTGAATGCATTGGCGGCAATCGCTGTGATGGCGCTTGAGTCCAATCCCCCTGATAGGAAGGTACATACAGGAACGTCAGAAACCAATTGTCTCGTAACAGCGTCCGTAAAAAGTACGCGGACCTTTTCCACCGTTTCATCAAAGCTATCCGTATGAGGCTTGCTTACTACATTCCAATAGCGGCTGATTTTAAGCCCTTTTCTGGAATAGGTTAATAGATGGGCAGGCCGAAGCTCCTTGATATCCTTGAAAAGTCCATGACCCGGAGAACGTGATGGTCCGAGTCCGAAAATCTCGGCCAAACCGTCATGCCCTACTGCACTCGAAACGGAAGGATGTGCAAGAATTGCTTTTATTTCAGAACCGAATAATAGTTTCCCATCCTTTTCATGATAGAATAATGGTTTTACTCCCAAGCGGTCCCTCGCAATGAACAGCTGCTTCCTCTCCTCATCCCAAATAGCAAAAGCGAAGATTCCATTGAGATGATGAACACACTCCTCCTTCCATTCCATATAGGATGTCAGTAGCACTTCCGTATCCGAATGCCCACTGAAGGTATACCCTTTTTTCACAAGCTCTTTTCGGATATCCTCCGTATTATAAAGCTCCCCGTTGTAGCAGATGGTAAACTGTTGACCGTTCTTCTTTCTGGTCATCGGCTGCACTCCACCCTGGGGATCTACCACCACAAGGCGTTTATGCCCGAATCCCACATGATCCTGCATCCAGATATTTGTATCATCAGGCCCTCTGAACGATAATGTCTCGGCCATTTTTTTTACCGTATCCTCCTCATGCCTGATTGATTTCTGATAATCTATCCATCCAGTAATTCCACACATAGTATTTTCAACACTCCTTTTTAAAGACAGGCTCGATTATCTTTACTGTTGATTTCCGATTCAATAAAAAAACATTCCCATAAATGACTAACCTCATGAAGGAAGAACGGGGGACATCAAATCAAGCAGTCTCCCCTGTTGATTGGAGTGCAAGGGGTGAGACTCCTTGAAAATGCAAGCATTTTCTGCGTGCGATGTATCGCTGCCGGAGCCTTCCTTGTCCTGCGGGAGCAGCGTGTCAAGGGAGACCCCACAGGCGCTTTAGCGCCGAGGAGGCTCCCGAGGCCGCCCGCGATCGCTGCCCCCTGGAACGGAAATCAACAGGGTGTTTAACAACCACACCGCATTTTCAGGCTAGCCTCAAGACAAATTAAGGCTTTTTTATACTATGCAATTGGGGCTTATACCATGAATTATTGCGACACATCCATCATTTTTCCATGTTTGTCTTTCTACCATATATTTTTTCAAAAGATGGGGAATGTAAGAAAGTAAAAGAGTCCCTGTTTAAAGGTTTTGAAAGTGGGACAGAATTGGGAAAAGAGAAGATTCCTATTACTACTATGTTTCGCATTGGAGGAAGCCCTGTGAATCTGCAAAAAAGAAAAAACATCATTTACGGCCAAAAACGTTCCTATACGTGTGGAACCATCGAGAACATTAATGAGCAGTGGATTTTTTTTGAAGCGGAGGATGATGAGGCCTTTTTGCTGGAAGAAATAACGGAGGACGGAATAGAAGTCTTATTATCCAATGAATGGGTTCCTGGCGTACTTCTGGAAACAGGGGAGGTATTACTTCAAACCCAGCATTTATATGAGCTGAATAATGGAGATGCCGTCAGAGTCAGAAAACGGCTTCCATTAGCCTATATGGAATTTTTGGAGGAACTTTCAGAAGATGCCTTTTTCCATTTTACAAAGCTCCTGAATTCCTCAAAGATTTCTCTTTATGACTGCATCTTTTGTCATAATGCGATGCAATTCATGGAGACCGGCAAAGATCATAAAGGCGTCAATTTCTTTGTTTATGATAATGAAACCTTCATCTGCAGTGTGCAGCACCACTTTACAAGAGGAAAGCATCACTCGGACCGTTTTGAATATACGCTACAGACCGGCAAACGCTATCTGTTCACGAACTTGGAACGCCGGAAAGCGGAATAAAAAAGCACCGTTTTCAGCATAATTGCTGATCGACGGTGCTTTTGCTTTTTATATGAAACTCAGGAGACGCTCCTGGATAAACCTTTCAAACTCTTCCTGCTCACGCGGCTTTGATAGGTGGTATCCCTGGGCAACGTCACAGGAGAGTTTTTCCAATAACAGCAATTGGTCCTCGGATTCTATCCCTTCTGCAATCACTTTGAGGTTCAACCCTTTCCCCATTGTAACAATTGCATGGACGATAGCTACATCTTTAGAGTCAAAGCGGAGATTCTTAATAAAACTCCGATCAATTTTTAAGTTATTGATGGGCAAGTCCCTCAAATAGCTTAGCGAGGAATATCCGGTACCGAAGTCATCAACGGAAAGCTGGACCCCCAGCTCCTGTAGCTCCTGCATGACCGCAATGCTGTAGGCGGCATTGCGGAGCATGACGCTTTCGGTAAGCTCCAGCTGAAGATAGGAAGGTGCGAGACCACTGGCCACCAATGCATTCTTCACTTCCTCAATAAAGGTTGGCTGCTGGAATTGATGTGCTGATACATTAACGGAGATGGTCATATATCCTAGACCTATTTCCTGCCACCTTTTGGCCTCGCGACAGGCTGAACGAAGAACCCATATTCCGATATCGGTGATAAGGCCAGTTTCTTCCGCTAATGGGATGAATTCCGCCGGAGAGACCAGACCCAATTTCGGGTGATCCCACCGAATCAACGCTTCAGCACCAATTACCCGCTTCGACTGTATATCGATAAAGGGCTGGTAACAAAGGAAAAATTCGTTCTTTTCCAATGCTTTTCTCAGATAACTCTCCAGCTCTATCCTGAACATGGCCTGATGGTTCATATCATTGGAATAGAATTTCATGCGATTCCCTCCAAGCTTTTTTGCCTGGTTCATGGCAGCGTCCGCATTCTTTAACAAACTTTCTGCGTTCACGCCATCACTTGGGAATAGGCTTACTCCGATGCTTGCTGTCACATAGAATTCTTGCTCATTATAAAGAATCGGCATATTGATTGTATTCAATAGTACCTGGGCAATGTTGATGACTTCATCAATGCTTTTATAGTCGGATAAAGAAAGGGTGAATTTATCTCCACCAAACCTGCCGAGATAGCTTTTGTTAGGCAGGATTTTCCTGATTCTATCAATAATATGTATCAGCAATTTATCCCCTACATAATGACCCAGGCTGTCATTGATGAGCTTAAATCGATCAAAATCGATAAACAGTACTGCGAGCTTCTGCTTTGATTTCGCTTTCTTGATTTCATCCATTTCTTCTGTTAAACGATCATTGAAATTCTGTCTGTTCGGCAAGGCTGTGGCAGCGTCAAAATAAGCCAAGTATGCGACGCGCTCTTCGGCTTTCTTCTGAGCTGTAATATCTCGGCCTATTCCATATACCCCTGCGCGTTCGCCGTTAACGATAATCGGAATGTGCTTGATCAGATAGGTACGTTCCTGGCCATCCCGTTCCATGAGCTCCACTTCATAGGTTTGCTCTATCCCTTGCAAGGCCTGAAAGAAATGATTGGATACCCGTTCCACGTCAGAGGACTTCAAAAAGCTTAACGCGCTTTTCTTCAATATCTGCTTTTCGGTGAACCCGAAAATTTCCGAGAATCTGGGGTTGACACTTAGCACCCTACCGAAAAGATCAATGGAAAACACAATATCAGAATTGTGCTCAAACAAAGACTTATATCGCTGCTCCGAATTTTCAATGCTCTTATTAAGTTTGGCAATATCCCGCGAAGATGCATCCACCAAATGGGTAAGCGACAGAACGGCCTTTGTTTCATTCGGCATTTCAAAATCAACCGTCAAAGGGGACCTGTTCTTGATCTCCGCTGATTCGCTCATGGCAAGGGTGATGCTCGAAAAGCTGACGTAATCCACTTGACCCCTTGAGGAATGATCAATCTCCCCATAGGAAAAGAATCCTATGGTAGGTGCAATCTCTTGCAAAGCTTTGATTTCTTTTTCAACAAAATGACCGAAATATCTTCTTCTAGCCATACAGTTTAAAATCAGGATGGATTCCACCGATTTATTTACCAGCTCTTCTATCTGTAATTTCGTCGTATCTATGATTCCCTGGGCATCGGCATAGGAAAACGTGAAGGATTCCCCTCCGTATACCCTTCTATCCACCTTGACTCCGCCATCCTCCAATACTTGTGTGATAAATAAAGGAGTCTTCTTTCCGTTTCGGATCGTCATCATTGGGAATTGTGTTCCACTCTGTGGCAGCTCATTAACAAACTGCTCCCCCAGATATTTTTTCAAAATGGTAAAGGGGGTACCATGATTAATAGAATGAATGATGTTCCCTTCTGCATTTGTCATAAGAAATGAGGTGCCAATCTCTTTCCAGCAGTGATTCGAGAATGGGTAAACCTGCAAATCATCACTATCAAGAGCAATCGCCACTAGTCCATTGACTGTAATCAGTTGATTCAACCAAACATAGGTCTCGCCAAACTCACCGTTCGCACCTGCCAATGCTCCATATATTTTCGTTTCTGTTTTATCTGAATATTGTCCCAGCCCCTGAGCCAACAGATCGTAGTCGAAATGAAGGCCATTAGCCAAAAGAAAAACAAGCTTCGTCTTTTCCGTAATCATTTCCTGTACAATCTTCTGTCCCAATTTATCCAAATCTTGACCTTCCTCAAGGGGATACATCACGGTATGTACACGCGTTTTATCAAACATCATAAAGGAGATGACAATACTATTGGTGGAAATCACCCCATTGGAAATTTCCCCATCAGTTGTAGCACCTACAATCTGTGCCTGAGGGAGATTACCTTTGATTTCCTCAATGATTCCACTTAGTTCATCCTTATCCATAGAACCCGCGTACATATGGACAAGTACCTCAGAATAGGAGTCTATATCATGCTCTTGAATAAATAGAACTATATCTTTTGGATTGTGATATGTGAGATTTAAAGTTTTCATAAGCATAAACTCCCATGCGTTCTACACCTTTTTGCAAAAACAAGTGCATATTTTACAATTTATTCAGTTTAACTTTACCATAGTTATAGAACGGAAAACATGTAAAATTGAAAACATTCATAAAAGAATATTGGTGATGTATGGCAAAAAAAAATGTCTGACATCAATGGATGATGATCAGACATTTTTGCAGATGATTTAGAAGAAATTCATTCCCATATCCAAACTGAATCCTAAATAGATGACATACGCAAGCGCGGCTACGAAAATGACCCATAGGACAGTTGTCGATTTGGCTTTTCTAGTGCGAACAGAGATCATTTCCATCAGGCCGATAACAACAATCCCCATTATCCCTTTAATGATATAGTCCCCTGTAAGATTAATGTTCCAAAGCAGAAGTACTCCTGTAGCAACAATCAATATGTAGAACAATCGTAAAACCATGGAAACGATTTTTGCTCCTTTGGCTTTGCCGCTTTTTTGCAAAGCAATCGCTACAACAAATAGAATCAGTGCAACTGCCCAAGTAGAAATATGTGCATGTGTCATGCTTGTCCCTCCTTACATTCAAGTAAAATACAATACTTGTATCATACCATGTTTTGCTAAAAAACCTAAATAAATCGTATTTTTTCCCTTAATATAAGATTTTGAATTTTAACAATGCTATAATATTTTTTGAAAGCCATTACATTGATTAGATGGAGGTATTTCATACATGACCACTAAAACTCACGACATCATCAGCATTACTGAAAAATTTGGAGCAAACAACTATCATCCGCTTCCAATCGTCATATCCAAGGCGGAAGGAGTTTGGGTGGAGGATCCGGAAGGCAATAAATACATGGATATGCTTAGCGCTTATTCCGCTGTGAACCAGGGCCACCGTCATCCAAAGATCATTCAGGCATTGAAAGATCAAGCAGATAAAATAACCTTAACTTCCCGCGCATTTCATAATGACCAGCTTGGACCATGGTATGAAAAAGTCGCAGGACTGACAAATAAAAACATGGTATTGCCGATGAACACTGGAGCTGAAGCAGTGGAAACAGCGGTTAAAGCAGTTCGCCGTTGGGCCTACGATGTAAAGGAAGTTCCCGTCAACCAAGCGGAAATCATCGTTTGTGAAGACAATTTCCACGGACGTACCATGACAGCCGTTTCCATGTCATCAAGCGAAGAGTACCAGGAAGGCTTCGGACCGATGCTTCCGGGAATCAAAGTTATTCCATATGGAAGTATCGAAGCTTTGGAGAGTGCGATTACCCCTAATACCGCTGCATTCATCTTCGAACCGATCCAGGGGGAAGCCGGAATCAACATCCCTGCCGATGGGTTCCTGAAGGCTGCTTACGACGTTTGCAAAGCGAACAATGTCCTGTATGTAGCAGATGAAATCCAGGCTGGCCTTGGCCGCTCTGGTAAATTGTTTGCGTGTGACTGGGAAAATGTAGAGCCGGATATGTATATCCTTGGCAAGGCACTGGGCGGAGGAGTCTTCCCTATCTCATGCGTTGCAGCAAACAAGGAAATTCTAGGCGTATTCAATCCCGGGTCACATGGCTCCACTTTCGGAGGAAACCCGCTTGCGTGTGCCGTCTCCATGGCAGCCCTCGAAGTAATCGAGGAAGAAAAGCTTGTCGAGCGGTCCTTCGAGCTCGGAAACTACATGCAGGAGGAATTGCGAAAAATAAACAATCCTATCATCAAAGACATTCGTGGGCGAGGATTGTTTATTGGCGTGGAGCTGACAGAATCTGCCCGTCCATACTGTGAGAAGCTGAAAGAGGAAGGGCTCCTATGCAAAGAAACACATGAAACGGTGATCCGTTTTGCTCCACCTCTTGTCATTTCACAGGAAGATCTCGATTGGGCAATCAGTAAAGTGAAGAAAGTGCTATCTGTATAGGATTATAGTAAGAAATTGGACCAGGCACCCTAGTTTTGGGGAGGAGTGCCTGGTTTTTTATTGTGGATTGGCTGCGGAAATCGGCATTCTATCCAAAACGCCCATTAATCTAGCGAAACCCCCGCTTATTCTATCAACATTTTTGGGTAATCTATCCAAAAACGGATATAATCTATCCAGACTAAGTAACAATCTATCAACTTTACAATGAATGGAAATAACCGACCGCCTCCTTCTTCTATACAAGAAAAAAACGTGCTCCCGACACAATGTGCGGCAACACGCTTCATACCATCCACAATCCACTCAATTAACTGTATTCGTAAGCTTCCCTATCCCTTCTACATATACCTCTACTACGTCCCCTCGCTTAAGGAATTTTGGTGGATTAAAGCCTTTCCCGACCCCGGCTGGTGTCCCGGTAGCAATGATATCGCCCGGCTCAAGGGTCATCCCTTTGGACAACGTGGCAATCATCTCGGGTATGGAAAAGATCATCAGGTCGGTTCGGGCATGCTGCCTTATCTCACCGTTTACGCGTGTACTGATTTCAAGATCATGAGGATCATTGACAGCAGACTTATGAACAATAACCGGTCCCATAGGGCAGGATGCATCAAGGCTTTTCCCAAGAAAGAATTGTTTATGACGCGCTTGCATGTCACGGGCAGTTATATCATTGATGATCGTGTAGCCGAATACGTGATCATAAGCCTCTTCCTCTTTTATTCCTATTCCTTTCTTTCCGATGACCACTGCCAACTCACCTTCATAGTCAAGCTGGCTTGTCAGACTTTCATGGAGGGGAATCTCCGCCCCATCCCCAATAACGGAAGTTGGCGCTTTTGTAAAAATCATGATGTGTTCCGGGATGTCCCCTTCGCTTCCCATCTCCAGGACATGATCTTTATAGTTTTTCCCGACACAAAGTACATTTTTAGCAGGACGAGGAATTGGGGCTAAAAGGGTAATCTCCTCCATTTTATAGAAATGGGTTGGCGCCTCCCTCTGTGTTAAAACCCAGTCTCTTAAATCGGCTGCCTTTTCAAGGAAAGAATCTCCCAGTTCAATACATCCCTCGAGTGTTTGAGGCAGGGTCTGTACACCATTTTTCACCTGTTCCGTTTCATTGAGATCAATGACATACTGTTGTGCTTCGTCCGTTAAGCCTACAAATGTTTTCCCTTTAAACTGTGCAGTAAGAAAATGCATAATGGTTGATCTCCCTTTCCTATCGAAACGTTTTTTGTAGTATTTTGTTATATTATGACTTGTTTTAGCGAAGTCCTTTTTTTCTTTTTCGAACCATGCCATAATTAGGACAATCGATTGCATCTTATAAAAATGGAGTAGAGTCGTATGTTAGCTTTGAAAATTGAATTAAAGAGAAAACAAATGATTCATTATGCGAAAGAGTATGGATTTACCGCTTCTGAAACGGTTCAATGCAGTCAGGAGCTAGATGCTTTACTGAACAAGCAATGGGAGCAGCAATTGCTTTCCATTCATCAACCAAATAACTATTCTTTTGCCCAATAGGAAGATGCGAGATATTATTCTCGCATCTTTTCATTTGGGCTTTTTCTAAGCGGAGATTTCCTACCATATGTCCCCATTCTCCATAGCCACTCCATCGGACCATAATGATGACGGGACAGCCATAGCTTGCTCAGGAATATCTGTATCACATATACCCCGATACACAGAAGCAGCCCATGGAACGGCTGGAAGTTTCCATACAGTCCCAGTCCATAGCTGTAAAAAATGAAGGTGCAGAGGATCGACTGAAACAGGTAGTTTGTCAGGCTCATCCTGCCCACATATTTCAGAGGAGAAAGCAATTTAAGTCCCATCCCCTTCCTTGTTGCAAGAACGATGCTCAGGAAGTAGAATACCGCACTTGCCGGTCCCCCTAAGGAATCCTGCAGATAGTCCGTGGCAAGGTTTTCTCCCGCATAGTAAGGAAGCAATTTAAATACCAAGGATAATACCAAGGTCAGAACCCATAGCCTTTTAAAGAATCCGAGCTTATCCTCCACCTTTTGAAGCCATTTTTCCTTGGCTGCCGCTGCCCCGAAAAGGAACATGGGTAGGATGGATAGAACGATAAAGACCGAGTTGGCTATATTAACAAATGCCCAGTCTTCCATTCTCTGTCTGGTAATCTCCATGAACGTTCCATTTGCATAAACCTCCAGTGACCTCAGCACTGTACCCTGGTACCCCTCGTAAACGTCGAAGCCCCCATCCATCATCATCATGGATAGTAACGTTAAAAGAGTCAAAAGGAAGGTTGGGATGGCAATCAGAAGTATGCCGGTCCATACCATTGCTTTCGATGTCATGTTTCTCATGAGCAATAATAGAAAACCTGTTACGGCATAACTAATCAGAATATCACCATGCCAGATCAGGAATGCATGAATGCACCCTATTGCCAGTAGTACCATAAGTCTTCTGGAAAAATACTTTGGAACGGACAGATTCTTTTCTTTAAGCCGATCCATGAAAATGATGAACCCGTACCCGAACAAAAAGGAAAACAGGGTATAAAAGCTTGCCTGTGCCACTATGTCCACAAAATTTACCGTCCAGATATCCAATCTGTCACTCCAGTATGTACGCTGGTCCACATAGAGCATCGGCGAAAAAAAAGATGGCATGTTAACCAGGAAAATACCGAGTATCGCCAACCCTCTAATCATATCTAAAGCAATGATTCTATCTTTCTCTTGTATTGGAGCAGCTTTCATCCCATTCCTCCCATCAAATGATACGTATATTATAGCTGATTTACCCTAAATATTCCTATATGTAATATCACCTGCAGAGAATCATCCAATTTGTACTCACCATACCGGGCATTTGTCATAGGATAATAAGAAAACGAAGTCTTATCTGCTTGACCACTGATGAAAAAGGCTTGGGAATAGCAGGGACATTTAATTTGGTAAAGGGGTTAACGTTTATGCCAGCAATAGTCGGAGCTGTAAATGTTAACAGTATAGGTAATTCCGGCATTTTCCACATAGGGGATGTGTTTCAGATGTCTCCCACCAGTGTCGCAAAGACCTTTGCAGGTGCAGGAAGCTTTAACACAGGCGATGCAATCACTGTAAGTAACACGAACAGCCAGACCAATACGTATGATCAGGATGTAGCTGATCAGCCGGTTGCTTTGAATGCGTAAAAACATCGAATGGAGGATTGCAATGACTACTAATTTTTTCATTAACCAGAGTATCGTCATTCATCAAGTGAAAATTGGGGGAGTCAGCAACTCTTCCGTCTTCCAGATTGGGAGTGCCGGCGTCATAAAGAGCTTGTCGAATCTAAATAATACAGGTGGTTTTGTAGGCCCTGCCCCGGAAAGCTCCGCTGAAATTCAAAGTGGCACAGAAATACAGAGCGGTAGTGGCATAATAGGACCTTTAGTACCTTTGAAGGCTCGCTGATTTTCCATGGGCATTCACCCATTTCTGTTGATTGCATACAATGTTAATGCCTTTAGAAGGTGAATATTAACTCTGCAGACGAAGGGGTGATCAAATTGTATTACAATTTTCAGCAGTATTTATACGAATCACAACAGCATATAAAGCAACTACAAGACATTGTAGAAAAACAGTCAAAGCAGATATTGACCTTGGAAGAAATATTGAAAACGATGCAACAGGAGATCATCCAAATCAAAAGTAAACCCAGCATGAATATCGAGCGGATTGAATACAAATTTGACCAGTTGAAAGTGGAGACTCTCGAAGGTACACTCAACATCGGATTGACACCTGGCTCCTCAGGTGAAATTGAGGATTTCGTGGTCACCCAGAACAATCTGGAAGTGCCAGTACCACAGAGGAATCAGCAGCTATCAAAGAAAATAGAGAAAGAACTGGTAAACCATTTAAACAAGAATGGTGCGAATAAGATTAAGGAAATAGCAAATCAACAAGGAAGAAGCCTTGAAGAGCATTATTTTGATTTTATGATTCAGGATGTATCTAAGCAGCTTCCTCAAAGGATCAACCATACATTGAACAACTTAACAACAGAGGCGATTCAAAAAGGCTATAATGATGAGAAAATCCAGGAGCTGACGGTCGCACAGCTTCAAGGTGATATGGATAAGGCATTCGCTGCATTCATCCAGAATCTTCCCAAAAATAAATGAAGTGTGGTGTATATATTGAACTTTCATGTCGTGAACCATAATCTGCAGGTCGGCGATATCGATATCCTAGGGGTATCCTCCTCCGGCATCTTCCTTGTTGGGGATGCCCATTCCATTGTTCTCTCCTCCTATTTTGATACACCGGCCGAATCTCTTGTTATCGGGCCGTTTGTACCATTGACGACAGAAGGATAGGGTCATGCGGATTTCAAATGTCAATGAAATTAATGTGCATTCCCTTGCTTTCAGCTCTCATTTTCTTATCGGCGATTCTTGTTTTATTAATGCACGTTCGAAGGCGCTGGCAGTGAAGCGGGAGTTTCCCCGTTTTTATGGAAAAGAGGGAAGCTTTTCGGAATATCCCATTTTCTCCATGGAAAACCCTATTCCGGAAGTAAATGAAAATGTCCGGATGTGTGTGAAGAATGTCAACCCGAACATCCATGTTAATAGAATCAAAGTGAAAGGGATTTCTTCCTCTTCCATTTTGCAGGTAGGGTCCACCAACACGATATTTGCAGAAGCAAAGATAAAGCATATCAGACAGCTACTTGGCGATGCCGCACCATTTGTTACAAAGAAAAGACCAGAACAAGATATTGATGGAAAGAAGGAATAATCATGCCGGCAATAATCGGACCCGTCCAGATCAACAATGTGGGAGGAGGAACCCTTAACTTCGGGGATTCCTTTTATATCAGCCCGAAAGCCACAGGTAAATCTCATGCAGGCTCCGGTGCCTTCAATACAGGTAATTTCATTATTGCCAATAATGGCCTGAGTGCTACGAATACCATTGATCCGGATGCGAATGATCAAAATGTGACAGCCAATGAGTAAGATGAATTCCAGGCTCTTGAACACTTTCAGCCTAAAAACATATAGTGTACTATCACCTAAATAAAAAAGGATGTCTTACATGCCAGCTATTGTCGGTCCTGTAGCAATCAACAGTGTCGGGGGAGGCGTCATCAACTTTGGGGATTCCTTTTACATCTCTCCAAAAAGCGCGTCCAAGACCTCAGCAGGCTCCGGAGCCTTTAACACCGGTAACTTCATCATCACCAACAACGGCCTCAACGCCACCAACACCATCGATCCAGACATCAACGACCAGGATATCATCGCAAACAACTAAAATAGGGGCCAGACCCCGGCAGGAGTTTCCCCTTTTATGTCGACGTATATGCAAAAGGCCTTGCCCCAACCGGGGCAAGGCCTTTTGCTATATGGTTACTTAAAACTTCCATTAAGCTTACATTGCAATTTCTATGTTTATCTTTTTTTCTTTCTTTCGTTCGATTTCCGGGTGACCGGTATTCTCGTGGCTGGCTGTTTTTGGATCCATTTGAGGAACGAGGCTATCTTCGGATCATCCTGAAGGAGGGCGATCGTATTCAGACGGATAGCCAGTTCATCGTTGGTATATAGAGCATGAATCTGCTTATGACAGGGGATGCACAGATCTGCTGTAGGCAGGAATGTCCCGCCCATCTCTTTTGGTGTCAGATGATGGACGGTCGTTTCCACCTGTTCACGCAGACAAAGCTCACATGTACCAATCGCATTTTTCTTCTTCCCCATCCCGAAAACCTTCCTCCGGTCCAATTCGTTAAATTTCCACTATTACTATGCTACCCAATTACAGATTCTCTAATGTGACAACGGAACCTGTCCCCTCCGACTGGGCTGGGGTGACTACCAGGCGCCTTGGAAGTCTGGCCCTCAGCTCCTGCACATGGCTGATGACTCCTACTGCAAGATGATTGGATTGAAGTTTTTCAAGAGCCGTTACTACAGCATCCAACAGTTCGGAATCAAGTGTTCCAAAGCCTTCGTCCAGGAAGAAGAATTGAAGCGGATATTCCCCTCTTAATTGGATCTGCGCCGAAAGTGACAATGCCAATGCCAAGGAGGTCAGGAATGTCTCTCCTCCGGACAAAGAGGATACCGGTCGTCTTACTCCTCCATTTGCATCATCCCGTATGATGAATCCGCCCTGGGAATCCATCTCGAGCGCATACCGTTGTCGAGTAAGATGCCCTAGACGTTCGGATGCATCGCGGCTGATTTGATGCAGCTGTTCTTCGGCCAAGTATTCAACAAAGCTGTTCCCCTTGAAGATCGCCTGAAGCTTCTGATATGAGCCTATTTCATCGGAAAGCTTTTCTTTCTTTTCTTCCAGGCTACGGTATCGTTCATTTCTTTCCTTTACTGCTGAAAGGTGATGAAGTGCGGCACTTTTTGCTTCAATTTCCATTCGTAGCCTTTTTCTGTTTTCCTGTACTCTTCCTTGGATGTCAAACCATTCCGTTTCATCTATGGACTCTTCCCCAATTAAGGCACTCAATCGATTCCGATCTTTTTCGAGCATATTGCGCTCATCCCAATAGCTTTTCGTCTCTTTTTTCCAACTATCCATATTATCTAGGAACCTGATGGCGTTCTCCACCTGCTCCTTGGAAGTGAAGGTACTCTTCTCAAAGGCTGAACTCCATTTAACTAAAAGAAGGTCCTTGCGTGAAGAGGTTTCGGCAACCATCTGTTCACTCTGTTTCACTTTTTTGTCCCATTCGTGATAGTCATTTTGGGCTGAAGTCCACTTCTGATAGGCATCTTCCTCCTTTTCATTCAGCTTCAGCAGGTTCTCTTCCACCTGCTGAAGTTCATGAAGAATGGATAGATCACCCACAACAGCTTTTATTTCACCACTTGTTTCCTCTATCCGGTTCAGAAGCTGTTTCTTTACGAGATTCTCCTGGAACACAAGCTTTTCTACTTCCTGCTTACGCTCCTGCACCGTCCGTAATTCCCGCTCTTTTTCTTCAATAAATTCAACACTTGTGTTAATTCGCTCCTGCAGCACTTTCATCTGCTTTTCCACATCTTTTGCAGCCAGATAGACTGCTTCAATTGTTTCCAGCTTCAGATTTGGGAATTGCTCTTTCCAGGCGGCGCACAACTCTGCATTAACATTACGCAATCCTTCCAATCTTTCATTCCAGCCTGCCCACTGCTCCTCGAAGGATTGCATCAGCTTATGCGTTTCACTGACATTTTGGCTTGATTTTCTTAGAGAAAGATCGAGCTGTGCCTTTCGTTCCTGAATATGGATCAGGTCCTGCTGTAAGCCCTTCTGCTCGGTCTCAATCTTATGGAATCTATTTAATAACAGTTCCGCCGGGTCAGCTGTTTCACGATATTCCTTTTCCCACTCTGCCACCTGCTCCTTAGAAGGATTCGGGTCCGGCAAAGAATAGGATCCTTCGAGCTCTTGATACAATTCGGAAGCCAGCTGTTCAAGCTTCAGCTTCACGGTAACATTTTTCTGTTTTTCCACCTGAATGGAAGGGATCAGTGCTTCCACTCCATTTTCTTCCTTGCTGCTGGCAATTTCCTTCATGCTTTCATGATCAGGTCGACTAGGGTGATGGGTGGAGCCGCATACTGGACATGCCTCCCCTTCCTCCAACGATTTGGCAAGTTCCATGGCAAGCTGATGGATTTTCAACTCCTCCTCCAAATTCCTAACATCCTGAAGGAACTTCTCCACCTGAGTTCCAACCCAATCGAGCTCAACTGTCAGGCGGGAGCTTGCCGCATAATATTTTTCCGTGCTTTTGAAAAATGCCAAAAGCCCTTTTTTCCCTTCTTGCAGCTCGGTCTGTGCAAGACTGTTATCCTTCTGATACTGCTGCAGTTTTTCAAAAAGCTTCTGTGTTTCTTCGTTGGTATCTTGCAGCTTCTTTTGGTTCTGGGAAATTTCCTGCTTTTTTTCAAATGCTTGCTGGAGCTCATCCATTCTATTGGCCGAAAGGGAGATGTCTGTCAATTCCGCCTTCAAGCTTCTCTGCTTGGCTAGTGCCTTCTGATGAATTTCCCTTGTCCGATTTTCTAAAAGCTCTTTTTGGGTTAGATTTCCCTTTTTCTGCTCTAGCTCTTCTTCAAGCTTCTTCAACTCCATTTTTAACGGAGCCAGACCTTCTTCCAATGTCTTAGCCCTTGCCAGCTGTTCCTTTTTCCGGAGAAGCTCCGGATGCTGCAATTCTTTTTTCTTTCTGGCTGCTTCATAGGCCGTCACCGTTTTTTGCAGGAGCTCTTTTGCCTCCCTATGTTTGATGGTGTCCTGTTCAAACTGTCGCTGCCACTTATTCAATGACGCCTCAACTTCCATCAGGTCATCCAATAGGGGCTTCAATGAAGAGGCCTGCTGAGCAAGAGAGACCTTCTCCTCCAAACCCTTAATGTGACTCTCGACTTCTAGCATCTGTTTTAGGGAAAGCTCCACCAGGCCTCTTTCTGCCTGCCACTCCCACTTTTTCTTTTTTTCCTCGAAAAGAGTTTCTATTTCCTGAAGGGACTTTTCGGAAGAGGTTACAGCCCGTTCCAATTCCTTATAGGCTTCTTCTGCCGCCTTTACAGCTACATCCGATGCTTCTCCAAGCCCCAGCTGCTCCGCTTGGATTTCACCAAGCAGGCGCGTTTTCATATGAAGCTCTTCCTTGATTTTACGGGAAAGCTCATCGCCGTATTTCTCCAGTTGAAATAGTCGCTGCAGCATCTGTCGTCTATCCGCACCCTTCAGAGAGAGAAATTCCGCAAACTTACCCTGGGGAAGCACTACCGCACGTGTAAAGTCATCAATAGTCAAGCCGAGGATTTCCTGCACCGCCAGGTTTACTTCCCCCGCTTTATCTGCAATCACAAGATGCTCTTCATCCCTGATTTCCGACAATCGGCAAATGCCTGATTTTACGCGAATATCATCCGTTCTCTTGAACGTACGCTCCACTTTGAACCGCTGCTTGCCTTTGGCATTTTCCAATTCGAAGACATAGGACACTTCCAGCACATGTTCCGCATGATTCATGATTCCTTGTGTATTATTGGATGCCCGCTCCACTTTTCCGTAAAGGGCCAGGGTCATCGCATCTAAAATCGAAGACTTACCGCTTCCGGTCGGACCGAATATCCCAAATACACCGCCTTGGCAAAGTGCTTCAAAATCGATCACCTGCTTCTCTCGAAAGCTGTGCAAGCCAGCCACTGTCAAACTTATCGGCTTCATGCTTCCCCCTCCCTTCCTGCTTTTTCATTATTCAATAAGGATAAAAATAAACGCACAAGCTCTTCTTCCGGCCGAGCTCCGCCTGATTGTTTCTCATAAAATCGTACAAACAGCTCTTCGATCGGCATACTGTCCATTTTCACCATATTACGTTCTTCCACCATTTCCGGAAAGATGGGCCTGATGTGAAGAATCCCATCATGCAGCTTTCTCACACGGTGAATTTCCTCCATGGATAGGGCGTTTGTCACATGTATCTCCAGGTCAATCCAGGCGTTATAATCCCTTTTCTCCTCGAGCCAGCCAAAAACCTGCTGTAATCCCTCGGTTGCCTTCCAACGTACCAGAGGTTTTCCGCTAGACAAAAAGACCTCGTTTGTCGCAACTTCTTTTCCTGGCACAGCATCTATGATTGTTACACTCTTGGCATAGCCGGCCTCCGAAAAGCTGTAGGCAAGCGGCGAACCGGAATAGCGTGCCTGCGTTTTTGCCCTCTTGATTGTCTGAGGTCTGTGCAGATGGCCGAGGGCAACATACTGAGCCTGATGCGGCAGGCTTTCGGCAGCAACCGTAAATGCCCCTCCCACCTCGATTGGCCTTTCTGAATCACTGGAGCTGCCGCCTGCAACGAACAGGTGACTCATCGCAATATTCACCGAATCAGTTGTAAAACTCTCACACATTTTTTCAAAAAGCTGACGGATCCGTGCATCATAATGGTCACGAATAACTTTTTCATCAAAGGTTTCGGAGAGCACCTCGTTCAGCCTTGATTCCGATGGATATGGCAGGGATGCAAGCTTCAGCAGTTCGCCGGTAGTTGGAATATGAATGGATTGTACGTCCGTGGTAGGGTAGCCTAGCAAGGAAATTTCTTGAGTGGATGCGAGTGGCTGAGAGGCGGAAAGTCTGTCCGGATTATCGTGATTCCCGGCAATCACAGCTACAGGTCGTCGTCCTTTGTCGGAAAGCTTTTGCAAGGATTCGTAAAATAGCACCTCCGCTTGTGCTGGCGGATTTACGGTATCATACACATCCCCTGCCATCAGAATGATATCGATCTTTTCTTCTTCTACAATCGTGGCTAGCTCATCGAGAAATTGAGCCTGCTCTGGTAATCTGCTTCTCCCTTCCAATGTCTTGCCCAAATGCCAATCGGCCGTATGCAATATTCTCAACTTTCTTCCCCCTATCATAAAAGGACGCAAGCGGATCAGAACCTTCTCCTCTCCGCCTGTGCACTTTTTCTATTCTTCTATCTTCACTAAATGATTCCCATCAAAGAAATAAAGGTATTTGGCAGTGAGCTTTTTATTCCAGATTTGCTCCACCGCTTTGCCATATAAGGAAACCTGTTCACGGTAGCGATTCCGCAATACCGGCTCCGCCTCTTCAAAGCCGTTTGCAAACCTTCCTGTAATGGCATCTGTTTTATAGTCAAGCAGTACCAGTCCATCCTCATCCTCGATCAAACAGTCGATGACCCCTTGTACAAGCACGGTTTCGTCCTGTAGCTCTGCATCGTTACCAATCTCGCTTCCTTTTAAGGCAAAGCTGAATGGAACCTCACGATGTACCTTTTCGGCATGCAGCATCCGCTTGCCGATCGGTGTTGAAAAGAAGGACTGTACAGCGCTCATATCAATGACTTCTGCCTGTTCACCCGTAAGCAGTTCTTTTTGAACCATTTCCAGAATCATTCCCTGCAGCTCTTCCCGGGTGAAGCTGCTTTGGTCCAGTCGGATGTTCTGCATGACGGAATGCATCGCTGTTCCAATTTCTGATGGAGACAAACGTTTTTTCTGCAGAAAAGTCGGTCTGTCCAAAAAATACTTTCGTTCGGTCTGGACAAGTGAGTGATCCGCATAAGGATCCTGCTGCTCCTTCATCCGTTTCAACTCGGACACCGACTGCTTAGAGCGGTGCCTGCTCGCTTCCTTAAATGGATATTGCCAATGCAGCTGCTCTTTTACCTTTTCAGACAGGGGACTTTGGATGTCCACATGAAGACCATGCTTCACTTTTTCCAGAAGCTCATTCTCCTCCAGTTTGGCAGCCTCCAGTTCTTCCAGCAGTTCCTGCACATCGGTGACAGTAATCTTCCAAGAAGCAGGATGTTGGGTTATCTCCTCTGGTACGAGTGTAGATGTTGCCCCTTCGCGGAGCTCGTCTGCGTCTTGATGTCGGACCAATGCCGGTCCCACCCAATCCATATAGGATTTTGCCGCGGCTCTTACATAGTCTGGCAGCAGCCAGTTATTGGAGCCTGCAGACTCATTCCATTGTAACCTGGATTTTTCAAAATCCTTCAGCGTTCCAACAAGATAAAGCTTCTCTTTCGCCCGGGTCAGGGCTACATATAGCACCCGCATTTCCTCTGCAATTAGCTGGGCCTTCGCTTTGCGTTTCAATGCCAGCTGTAATAGCGTCGGGTAAGTGATGCGCATGCGTGCATTTACATATTTCGAACCGAAACCAAGCTCCTTATCCAGCAGATAGCTGCTGTTTAAATCCATCATATTGAACTGCTTGGATAGGCCTGCAACAAAGACGATCGGAAACTCGAGCCCTTTGCTGGAATGGATGGTCATAAGACGGATAACATCCTCCTGCTCACCAAGTGCCCTTGCCGCTCCTAGATCCTCCCCCCTATCCTGCATTCTCTCAATGAAACGCAGGAATCGGAACAGTCCCCTGAAAGAGGTCGATTCGTATTGTCTTGCCCGGTCATACAGCGCACGCAGGTTTGCCTGACGCTGCTTGCCGCCTGGCATCCCCCCGACAAAATCGTAGAAGTGGGTATCCTGGTAGATCTGCCAGATAAGCTCAGATAAAGCCCCTTCCCTGGCTGATGTCCGCCAGTTCTGAAGCATCTCATAAAAGCCCTTCACCTTTCTGACAACCTCTTGTTCTTCTACACTATCAGGAGTTTTATTCAGGAACACAAGAAGTGCGTCAAAATAGTTCCCCTTCCTCTGCTGAATTCGTATGAGTGCCAGTTCATTGGAATCAAGCCCCACAATCGGGGACCTCAGAACAGAAGCAAGCGGAATATCCTGATATGGATTATCGATGATTTTCAATAGGGATAGCATGATCGCAACCTCTGTTGCCTCGAAATATCCCGTGCTCAGGTTCGCATATAAAGGGAGCCCCTCCTGCTTGAACTCTTCCATGAATTGCGGAGCCCATGGCATCGATCGCATCAGGATGACAAAATCCCTGTAGGTGACGGGGCGCATGCGCTTTTCATCTTTATCATAGATCTTGTAGCCCGACCCTATCAGCTTTTTGATTTTACGTGAGATCAATTTTGCCTCCACCTGAGCCGTCTCCAGTTCCACCTTGTCAAAGGCAGATGGACTGAAATCATCTTCTGACACTCCGAATGATTCATCGGCGGAATGGTCGCTCCGGTCAACAAGCAGCAGTTCCGTTTCCCTCTCGTCGGCTTGTGGATAATTGTCTGCACCAAACTTCAATTCGGCAGCTTCATTGTAGTCGATCTCCCCGACCGTCTCTCCCATGATCTGCTTGAAGATAAAGTTGGTGGCATCCAGCACCTCTGTTCTGGAACGGAAATTACGGTTAAGATCGATCCGAAGCCCTCCATCTTCCCCAGTGGTGCCGAACCGCTTGTATTTGCTAAGGAAAAGGAACGGCTCTGCCAGACGGAAGCGATAGATGGACTGCTTCACGTCACCTACCATGAACATATTTCCGGCCTCTTCCTCTTCCTTCGTCACAAGCTTCAGGATCGCTTCCTGCACCATATTCGTATCCTGGTATTCATCCACCATCACTTCTTTGAAAGTGGCTTGATACCTAAGAGCGGCTTCCGATCTTTCGAAGCCTGAGCCAGTCGGCGTGCGCAGGATACTTAAACAGAGGTGCTCCAGGTCAGAAAAGTCCACCATGCCCTTCTCCTGCTTCAACACGCTGAACTGTCTGCCATATTCCTTTACAAGCCCCACCAAAGTACTCATGACAGGAGCAAGTTCCTCCAAGTCCTTAAGAAAAGATTCCGGGCGTCTGGAAAACAACTCGTCCTTGATTCCTTGAACGATTCCTTTAGCCTTGTTTCGCACCTTGGTCCAGCTTTCGATCAGTTCTTTATCATATTCATCTCCACGGCAGGTTTTCGCCCGTGGAAAATCAAGGCTCTGCATTTCTTCATATAGCACATCCCATGATTCCCCAAGTGCAGCCTGCAGTCTTGTTAGCTGCTTTGTGTCCTCTTCGATATTGATGGAACGGGGAGCTGGCCCTCCAGGTTCAAGGGTTATCTCCATCGCTTTTTCCAATAGACTCTTCGCGCCAATGAATTGCAGTTCCATCTCCCTTTTAAGCATAGATATAAACGGAAGCTCATCAATCGGTAGCTGGCTGGTAGACTGATAGAAAGCTGCGATGTCCTCCAACCACTTCTCAGGCGCCGGATTGGCCCTGGAAAACTCATGTAGATCCAGTACCAGCTTTTGGAGCGCTCCATCTGTCCGATCATTCGTGTAACGATCCACCAGGTCAAAGAAAGCGTCATTCCCCTCTTTCCCGTACTCTTCCTCAAAGACGGTCTCCAGCACTTCCTCCTGCATCAGCTGAATCTCCGTTGTATCTGCAATGCGGAAGCTCGGATCGATATCGATCAGGTAATAGTATTTTCTCACTACATCCAAGCAAAAGGAGTGGATGGTCGAAATGGAAGCGCGGTTCAAGAGACTGAGCTGCCTGCGGAGATGGAGCGATGCCGGCCGCCTTTCCAGCTGACCTTCCAATGCTTCCCCGATACGATGCCTCATTTCCGCTGCTGATGCATTCGTAAAGGTCACAACAAGGAGGCGGTCCACATCCACATGCTCTTGCACTATCTTATGAATCATTCGTTCTACCAGAACGGCCGTCTTCCCGGATCCGGCAGCCGCCGCAACAAGTATATCCCTGCCACTAGCAACAATGGCTTTCCACTGATCATCCGTCCACTGTGCATCCACTGGTTTTGGCAATAGTTCCATCCCCATCATTGACCTCCTCCTTCCAATTTTCTTTTGATGGATTCCATGATTTCATCCTTCGGGATATTTGTCAGCAATCTATAGTCGTTCTCGTCAAGCGAGGTATCAAATTGACAGAACGATTTAAAGGAACAGAAGGTACATGGTGTTTGGTTTTTCAGCTTGTAAGGGGCAATGCTCGTTTCCCCTTCTGATATTTTCATCCCGATGTCTTCAAAGGTCTTTCTCACATAGTTTCTAAGATAGGTAAATTCCGTTTCACTTGCTACAGAGGAATTGGAGTAGAACTCCCCATTGGTCTTCAATCCCGCGGAAACAATTTGGGAATGCCCTTTATCAAGCGTCTGATCCATGAGGCGGACAGATTCCTCTTCTCCTAAAAGAAGTCCCTTCATTTTGAAGCTTTTGAAGATCTCCTCTTCAATGATATCCTCAGGTGCCATCCCATTCGTTTTGATCATAGGATTATGCACATGAAAATAAAGGACCCCTGCAGGTGACGCCTGAGTACCAAGCCAACCCTGTGAATGGGAGATGACGATATCCAGATAGGTCAGCATCTGCAAGGCCAATCCATAGTACACTTCTGTCAGATCCAATGCTTTATTGCTTGATTTATAGTCGATGATCCGAAGCAGTAAGCCATTGGAGCCCTCCGCCTTATCAACACGGTCAATTCGCCCGACAAGCTCCATGGATACCCCGTTAGGCAAATCCACCCTGATCGGAGGCAGCTCTTCCTTCTGGCCGAACCCAAGCTCAAGGCCAACTGGCGTGAATTTACTTGCCCTTGAATGCTCACTCAGGATTTGTGCTGCTCTCGTAATGATCGTTTCAAGCTTTCTTTTTATATATTGGAAACGGTTGGAGCTTAAGAGAATTTCCCCTTGCAGCTTAGGTGCCAGCATATTTACGGCCTCTTTTGCCAGCACTTCACACTCAGACTTCGTCAATGACTTCCAATCACTGCCCTTTTGCCGCAGACTATCGGAAATGGTTTTTAATGCAGCATGAAACAGCTGCCCGATATCAGGTGCCTCCAAACGATAGATCTGCCTGTCCTTCAGCTTCAACCCATGGGAAGCAAAGTGCGAAAAGGCACAGGAACTGAATTTCTCCATCCTGGATACACTGGCTTCCATATGATCTCCGTATAACTTTCTGCTGACGCCAACTTCCAGCTTTTTGGCTTCATTCCTATAGAACAGACTCTGTAGCACCTGCTCGGTTCGCCCGTTCCATTTTTCATCCTCAAGAAGGGTGTTATACACGTCCCACCATACTGGATCGACCGGATATTTTTTCATCCAGGCCTGAAGCTGAACTGCCAGATTGGAAAGCGTAGTGCCAGGGGTATGGACAAACATCAGCTGCTCCTCCTGGGATAGCTCCGCAGGTTCATTCATTATCAGTCTTTCCTCCACCTCCGGGAACATCTCCTTCATCCGCTTAATATAGGAGGAAGCCAAAAGTGATTTCCCCTCTTCATCAGCCAAGGAATAGCTGATATAAAGCTGATGGGAAGGAGAAAGAAAAGCAGAATATACAAGAAAATGGTCATCAAGCAATCTTTCCAGGCTAGTTGGTGCAAGCTCCAGTCCGTAGCTTGCGAGAAGCTCCCTCTCTTCCTCCGAAACGAAGCCTTCATCCTTGATCTTTGCAGGGATGACTCCTTCGTTTACGCCGATGACAAAGCTGTGCTTGATATCCGTCAGTCTCGACAAATCAAAGTTTGCAACAATCACTTGATCGATGGCTGGCGGTACAAGACTGAAGCGGAGGCTTTCCAACCCGCTTTCGAGCATTTTTGAAAACATCGCCATGCTAATTGGCTGATCTCCAACCAGTTCTACCATCTGATCGAGCATTCCAATGATCGCTTTCCACACCTGCTCATTTTCTTTTGAGGAAGATAAGTTTCCAGCTTGTTCGGCCTTTCTCATCCGGTTCTCCAGTTTCGCTGGAATTCCAAGGTCCTCCATGAATTCGTAAAGCGCCTTGCAAAAGCCTTCAATGGACTTCGAACGCTTCCATCGCTTCTCAAGCATCAAGAGCGGCTCCACAATCATACTTCTCAGTTCATTGATTTCCTGTTCGTAGGCAAGCTCTTCATCTGTCTGCACATAAGGTCCTTCGGTATCAATACTGAAAAAACGACGGTAGGTCCAAGGTTTATCCGCCGTCCACCTTTTTCCCTGAATTCCATAGGAAAGGCAATAGTTCTCCAGCTTGTCCGTCTTCTCCCGCATCTCTTCTATATCCTGATCCATCGAATAAAAGAAATCCGTTTTTA
The DNA here is from genome assembly GCF_042800035.1 of Sutcliffiella sp. NPDC057660. Lineage (NCBI taxonomy): Bacteria > Bacillati > Bacillota > Bacilli > Caryophanales > Bacillaceae > Sutcliffiella > Sutcliffiella sp. NPDC057660. The sequence goes on along the minus strand of NZ_JBHVHV010000012.1, from coordinate 4,472 downwards.
CACAGCGGAAAACAGACTCATAGCGCCAGTTACGTGTGATGACCTCAATACTTGAACGCAAGAGCTCAACAAGCGGATGATGAAGCATCGTGCGCTTCTGATCGATGAAAAAGGGAATCTCATAATCTTTGAAAACCGTATTGATCAGGTCCACATAGGACTCGGCATTGCGGACAATTACCGCAATATCCTTATAGCGGTTACCTTTATCACGAACAAGCGATGTGATTTCCCTTGCTATTCCTTCAATCTCCGCTCGTCTGTTTACAGCCTGCAAAATGGAGACCTCACCTTTACCGGGATAAGCCACGGTAGGTCTTACATCAAAATATTGCTCCAAATGCCGCAATGAATCTGATTCCATAAAGCGGTGGGCATCCTCCATTAAAATAGGCGCCTCCACTTCGCATCCTTCTTCAAGTGCAATGTTTTTCAGCTTCTGGTAAGTGGTGCCGGTTGACCGGAACAGATGCAGGTCATATGGCGCCTCCTCGTCATAGGGCTTGTCCAATGTAAGAGCAATGGTAACGGACCTGGCATGCACCATAAGCTGCTTCAGGACCTCCACTTCCTGTGGTGTAAAGCTATGAAAACCATCTATAAAAATATCTGATTGTTTTATATAGGAGGATGAAGAGATCTTTTCAGACAGCAGCTGCAGATAATCCTCTCCATCCACATATTTGCCTTCCAGGGTATGCTCCAATTGGCGGTAGACCACCAAAATATCCGTCAGCTTCTTGGCGAGCATTCTTTCATGTTCTGAAATGGTGCTATCTTCCTTGATACGGACAATCTCTTCCTGCAATAGCTCAGGTGTCACACAGTAGCGCTTGAATTCCGTTACCATGCTTTCCATCTGTTCAATAAAGCCAAACTGCTCGGCAGAACGGCCAAACACCTGAAACTCATTCTTATGCTCCTCGACCACCTTGCGAAGCAGCATATGTATCCCGGTCTGATCGATATGAAAACGGCTGATTCCCCCAACCTCCTGCAGGATTCTCCAAGCAAGGCGGGTAAAACTGAATACCTGTGCCCGGATCATCCCCTGTATATCAGGCGATTGAACCATTCGATATTCCGATTGAAAGGTCATCTGTTCCGGAACAAGATAGACAATCGGAGGTCCTTCGGGATTGTCTTTCAACTGCTGAAGGATCTGATCGCTACACCATTTTGTTTTTCCACTTCCTGTTCTTCCTATCAAAAAACGAATCGACACAGCATTTCCCCCAAACGTCTCTATGGTTAAAATGGCGACCGGCTCTCACTACTCCGGTCGCACTAAATCTATGATTATATAATTATTTTCCCATTTCTATTGTACTTAAAAAATGACCGTTATGCCAACCAGCCGCATACAAATATTAGGATGTTTCATGGAATTCCAGGCACCCCACCTTTTAATTGATTCTGCTTCCATGGATAAAAAGAAAAAACACTTGAATAGATCAGTCATTCAAGTGTTTTTGTCAAAAGATTAAGTGGTCGCCACAGTGGCTTCTGAAGAGTTTTCCTTTAAATTCTTCATTCGTTTTTTCAGGAACAGCCCTTGTCCGATCCCGAAAAGATTACCGATCACCCAGTAAAGGGCAAGCGCAGATGGCAGGGTCAGACCTGCAATAAGGATGAATACCGGCATGATATTCATGACCATTTTCATTTGCGGCTGAATGTCGGGGGTCAGGGTCACTCTTGTTTGAATAAACGTAGTGATGGCCGCCACAACCGGCAAAATGAAATAAGGGTCGGATTGACCGAGGCTGAACCAGAGAAAGGAATGCTCGGCAATTTCTGTTGTTCTTCCAATCGCATAATAGAACGCCATAATGATTGGCATCTGAATCATGACAGGCAGGCATCCAGCGACAGGGTTGATTTTATGAGCCTGGTAAAGCTCCATCATTTCCTTTTGCATTTTCTGCTGGTCAGCCGGATCCTTCTTGCCTTTATACTTCTCCTGTAGAGCCGTCATTTCAGGTCGAAGCTTTTGCATCGCAATTGTACTCTTCTGCTGCTTCATCACAAGCGGAAAAATAAGAAGGCGAATCAGAATGGTCACGACGATGATGGACAAGCCATAATTTCCTCCCGAAAAATCCGCTACTGACTTCAAAAGAAGAGACATAGGGTAGATAAAATAGTGATTCCACACTCCCTGTGTATCTGAAGTGATCGGTTCATTCATACTACACCCTGTCATTACTGCCATTAATACAACCATCAAGGCTGCCATTGTTAATTTTTTCAATGTAGATTCCTCCTACTGATTCTCAAAGTATTTTACTTTTCTATTAGTAGAAGGAGAGGTGTTCCTCATCATCGAGTGTTTCCTTGGTAGGACGTTTCCTGAAAACGAATGCCAATCGTTTTCTTCTTTTCCTATCCACCTGATAGGAAACCGCCCCGCTCGTATCAAGGGATGGAGAGCAGGAACGGGACTGATACCAGACCTGCCTGGATTCCAGATAAAAACAATACGTGACAAGACATAATAATGTAGCTGTTACATATGGTGCATACAGTAGCAAATCCAAATAAAATTCCATTTATAAAAACCTGCCTTACAGGTAGTAGTCTTACACTATTAAATAGTACGTGCTCATCTAGTAGAAAGTTTCAATAAAAGTATTTCCCTATAATAAAAAGATACACCTAGTCCGGTAAAAAAACTAGGTGTATCTTATTGTAAATTATAAGCGTTCTTTTTCATAGATGAAGATCTCCCGGTACCTTTTCATCAGAAGCTTCTTATCAATTTTTCCGACCGCTGTTTTAGGAATCTCTTTTACAAAAATGAACCTCTTGGGTACTTTGTATTTTCCCAGCATTTGAGAACAGAAGGTGGTCAGCTCTTTTTCAGATGCCGGACTCTTTAGTGAAACTACTGCAAGAATCGCCTCTCCCCACTTTGGATGAGGTATTCCCACCACACTGACCTCTTTAACGGCAATATGCTGAGAAATTGTCTGTTCCACCTCTGTTGGATACACATTCTCCCCGCCAGAGATGATCAGATCCTTCGCCCGACCGACAATATAAAAATAACCGTCTTCATCTTTTCTTCCCAGATCCCCTGTGCGCAACCATCCGTCACATTTCACTTTCTCCGTTTCTTCCTGATTCGACCAGTAGCCAGTAAACACATGTGGACCTTTAAGCAATATTTCACCGACTTCATTGGGGCCTGCTTCTGAATTGTTCTTCATTACTATTTTCACTTCATTGAACATCATGGGTTTTCCAACAGAACCTTTTTTCCCGTAGGCTTCTACCGGATCGATATAGAAATTGTTAGGACCAGCTTCCGTTAGTCCATAGCCCTCCTTGAACAGCTTGCCTTTTTTGTAAAAGGCTTCATAGACCTCCAAGGGGCAGGGAGCACCTCCGGATAGAAATGTTTTCATGGAGGGAAAGCTTTCATTTAAAAAAGCAGGATGTTCAATCAGCATATGGTACATCGTCGGAACCATCAAAACCACCGTGCAATGATAAAGATTCAATAAGTCTATCACTTTATCCTTCTGGAAATCCTTCATGATGACGACAGTTCCTCCTGCCATCAAAAGTGGTGTGGACAGGGCATTCAATCCTCCCGTATGGAACATCGGCAGGCAAGTTAGTGTAATATCCCGTTCACTTAATCCCCAGCTGATTATCGTATTGATTGCATTGCTCGCTATGTTCTGATGGGTAAGAATGACACCTTTAGGCTTTCCTGTCGTCCCTCCCGTATAGATGATTGCGGCATGAGTGCAAGATTCCCTCAAAGAGATTTCAACAGATTTGGACTCTGAATCGGTCTGTGCTTCCAAAGGAAACGTTTCACAGGGAAAATTCTTCACAAATTCGCTATAGTCCGGATGGACAAAAACACACTTAGCCTCGCAATCTTTCAGAATATAAATTAGCTCCTCTTCTGATAATCGCCAATTGAGCGGAACGAATATTGCCCCTGCTGCCTGGCAGGCAAACAGCAATTCAAAGTATGAAGGATCATTCGGAGACAGCAAGGCCACTCTATCCCCCTGATCAATGCCAAGTTGACACAATCTATCAGCCATATTTAAAGTGCGATTATACAATTCTTTGTAATTCCATTGCTCTCCAGTTTCCCCATCAATAATGGCGACTTTTGCAGGAGACAGTTGTGAACGCTTCTGTAGCCACGATCCATCAAATGCCACTTCCATCTCTCCCTTATCCTTTTCAAGTAATTACCACTATAAGGGGGGGTGGTTACAATAGGGTTACAAAAAAAAGGTGAACCCCTTTTACAGGAATTCACCTCGACATTTATTTATTTTATGACTACATTAAACACCGCTGTTGATCTCCGCACTAGGCTTCGCTTTCCGCGGGGCGTTAATGGAGCCTCCCTCTATAAATGTAGCTATATCAACGTTTTTAAGAGTTTTTCCTTTTTAAAAATATTTTTAAAAGAATATGATTAACCTTTTGTATGGGGC